>JBEOKA010000205.1:0-11776 GCA_040275325.1 Myxococcaceae bacterium
CGGCTCGGCTGGCGGCGGCGAGGCCGGCGGTGGCTCGGCTGCCGGTGGCTCGGCTGGTGGCGGCTCGGCGACGACCTGCCCCGACGGCGGCGCCTTCTTCGCCGACGGTGGCTGCTGAAGCTGATGTGACCTGAGGCTGGGTGACGTTCTCCCGGCCTCTCAGCGAAAGGGCGGTTCCGCACCAACGCGGAGCCGCCCTTCGTCTTTGGATTCATCGGAGGTCGTCGTGTCTGAGAAGTCCGACGTGGTGCTGAAGGGCCTGCTGGAAGCGACCAACCTGTCGGTCTGTGTCGCGGTCGTTTCCCACGTCGCGCATGAGGCGCGGCGTCGGCATGGGCTGCAGCCGGTCTCTGCCGCGCTGCTGGCGCAGGCCTTCGCGGGAGCCGCGGTGATGGCGGCGCTGCAGAAGGGGAACAGCCGCATCAACCTGCAGCTCGAGTGCGACGGGGCGCTGCGGGGCCTCTTCGTCGACGTGGGGGTCGACGGCTCGATGCGCGGCTACGTGAAGAACCCGCTCGTCGACGTCGAGCTGGGCGAGTCGTTCCGGTGGCGGGCCGCGCTCGGCAACGGCGGGTTCCTCTCGGTGCTGCGCGATCAGGGTGGCGAGTACTACCGCTCCTCGGTCGAGCTCACGGCCTTCGAGCTCGGCGCCGATCTCAACCGGTACTTCGAGATCAGCGATCAGGTGAAGACGCAGGTGGCGGTGGCGGTGGCTCCACGTGGCGCTGAGCCGCTGGGCCTCGTTGCGGCAGTGCTGGTGCAGGCGATGCCGCAGGGCGACGTCGCCGCGCTGGAGCGCCTCGGGAGGACGCTGCAGGCCTCGCTCGACGCGGCAGTGCAGGACGACAGCATCGATGGGGCTGACGCGCTGTTCTCGCGGCTGTTCCCCGGGCTCGTCGTCAGCCAGAGAACGTCGGCGCGGTTTCAGTGCACGTGCTCACGCGAGAAGACGCTCTCGTTGCTGGCCTCGATGGGCAAAGCCGAGATTCAGGACATCATCGACACGACCGCCAGCACCGCGGTGACGTGCCACTTCTGCGCGACGAAGTACGAGGTCAGCTTCCCCGACCTGCTCGAGCTGCTCGACCGGCTGACGAGGGATGACGTGAAGAACTGAAGTGGAGGTTTGGCCGAAGACGCTGGCCTGCTCGCGCTGGGCGAACTGGCACGCGCGGAGCACGCAGGCAATCTCGTGCGGCTGATCGACGCCTGGGACGCGGCAAGACAGACAGCCGAGCTTGTGCAGCGCCTCGAACTGGTACGCGTCGAGCCTCTGCAGCCTCGGACGCGGCAGACGCTCGACGCACATTCGAGCTGCACCAGATTCCAGCAGCGCCTCCGACGGTGCGTTCTGCCGATGCTACCGCGCGGCCGCATCGAGCTTCTGCAGCTCCTCGAAGCCGGGCAGCGTCGACAGGTCCGGCAAGATGGTGATCTCGATGCGGCGATTGAGCGCCTTGCCTTCGGCGGAGTCGTTCGACGCGGTCGGCTTCTTGTCGGCGTAGCTGGCCGCCGAGATGCGGTTCGCCGCGAGGCCTGCGTCGATCATCGTCTTCGCCACCGTGATGGCGCGGGCTGCAGCGAGCTCCCAGTTCGAGGGGAACTGCGAGGTGGCGATGGGCACCGAGTCGGTGTGGCCCTCGACCTGAAACGCCCGCTTCGGAAGGCTCGCCAGCACCGTCGCGACCTCGGTGATGGCGGCCCGCCCTTCTTTCGAGAGCGCTGCCGAGCCAGAGCCGAACAGCACGTCGGTCGCGAGCACCACCACGAGCCGCCCATCGACGATGCGCACCTTCAGCCGGCCCGCGTCGATGAGCGCCCTGAAGCGGGCGAGCAGCGAGCGGAACTCCTTCACCCGCGCCTCGGCTTCACCACGCCGCTTCTCGAGCTCGACGAGCGCCGCCGTCAGCTCTTCGAGGCTGTTCTGAAGCGTCGAGCGGTCTCGCAGCAGACCGGCGCGGTCGGCCACGAGGCGGTCGATGCGGGCGCCCAGCTCCTTCGCCTTGTCCTGCTCGGCGGCGAGCGCCTGCTCGAGCTCGACGATGCGCGCTTCACGCCGTTCGAGCGTCTCGTCACGCGCCGCGAGCGCCGCGTTCTTCTCGCCCAGCGTGTCGTCGAGGGCGTCGCGCTCGGTCTTCAGCGAGTCGTAGGTGCTCTGCGTCACGCAGCCTGAGAGCATCACGAGGAGCAGGGCGCGCATGAGCGCACTCTGCCAGAGCGACGAGGCGCTGTCGGCGGCTCCAAAGCGGCCAGGGTCACGGCGTTCGGTGTCGAGGTGTTTGCGGGGCTCCGCCGAAACACGAGGCGACACGACCGGCCCGCCAGAATCGCCTTTCTCTGTGCTGCCGCCCGGCTACCTTCCCGCCTCGGAGGGAACGCCATGGACCCCATCAAACGCATCGTCGAGCTGCTCGACGACCGCACGCCCCGCAAGCGCATCGCGGCGGCCGTCGTCATCGGTGAGCTCGGCGTGAAGGACGCGGCCGTCGTCTCGCGGCTCATCGAGATGGCGAACGACGAGCTCGACCCCTACGCCGAGGCCGCCATCGAAGCGCTCGGCCATCTGCAGGCGCTCAAGGCGTTGCCGGTGCTGCTCGACAGCTTGAACCGCTCCCGTGACGTGCAGGCGGTCGCGCGCGTCGCCATCGCCAACCTCGGAGAGGCCGCGCTGCCCGAACTCAAGGCCCGCCTCGCCGACGCCACGCCCGAGGCGCGCGCCGTGCTGTCGCAGCTGCTGCCTGCGGTGGGCGGCAAGCAGTCGTTCGAGCTCGCCCTCGAGGGCCTGCGCGGTCAGCCCTTCGACGCCATCAACAAGGTGACGCTCTCGGTGCGCCAGGAGTCGCGCGAGATGTCAGAGGCGCAGAAGCGCGTGATGAAGACGCAGGTGCTCAAGTTCCTCGAGAAGAAGAAGACGCTCGACGACGAAGACGCCACGCGCGGAGCCCTCAAGATCCTCGGCTTCCTCGAGCTGCCCGAGACGCAGGACGACCTCATCGCCTTCCTCTCGAACAAGCACCTGCCGCTGGTGCGCATGGAGGCCGCCACGGCGATGCGCTTCGCCTGCGCGAAGGGTCCCTCGAAGAAGGCGCTGCGCAAGCTGATGGACCTGCTCGAAGACGAGAACGTGCACGTGGCGCGTGGCGCACGCGACTCGTTGACGGTGTTGAAGATCGGCGTCGAGTTCGCCGACGAGCTGGCCGAGCTGTGCGCCTCGAAAGACGCAGCCGTCTCGCTCTGGGCCATCGGCCACCTCGGCGAGCTCGCCATCTCGCAGAAGGGCGCCGCCGGAAAGCTCGCCGCGAAGACGCTGCTGCCCGTGGCCCGCTCGAAAGATCGCGCCCGCGCCGAAGCCGCTGCGAAGATCGTCGTCGCGCTCGACGGTGGAGAGTCGCTGCTCGCCGAGGCCCTCGCCGACGCCGACGAAGAGGCTGGCGCGCAGGTGCTCGCCGACATTCTCTCGCCGCTCGCGCAGAAGCTGTCGAAGAAGGATGTGAAGCGACTGCTCGACGCCGGCGGGAAGAACCTGGCCGACGCGCTGGCCGTGGCGCGCAAGCAGCTCGAGCCCGTACGCGCCGTCGACCCCGAGGGTTGGGCTGAGCTCTTGCGCGAGAAGCTGAAGGCCCTCGGCAAGAAGGACCCCGCGCGCGCCGAGGCCATCGGGCACATGCTCGGGCGCTCCACCGTGGCGACCGCCGACGACCGGTTCGGCGTGGTGGTGCAGCAGCTGCTCCATCACTCGCTCGACCCGCACCCGCGCGCGCGTCAACGCGACCCGTCGCTCGCCGAGCTCGAGAAGCTGCACGCCGAAGGGTTCGCCGTCGCCGACGCAGTGATGAAGGCGAAGTCGCTCTCGGACGAGGCGCGGTACTACGTGGGCGTGCACTTCGCCGAGAAGCCGCAGTTCGAGCTCAAGAACGTCGGCGCCGAGGTGCTCGAGCAGCTGTCGACGAAGGGCAAGGGGAAGATGGCGAAGGCGGCGAAGAACAAGATGAAGCTGCTCGAACTCTGACGGCGTGCGTTTCCCGCGAGCGGGGCGTGGGCGAGAAGGGCAGGGACGATGAAAGCCGCGACGATGACGAGGCCTGGGCCGAGCGAACTCCGCGCCGCGCTCCGAGAGCATGCAAGGCCCGACAAAGCCGAGGGCATGCGCGCGTACCTCAAGTCAGCGCTGCCCTGCCTCGGCGTGCAGGTGCCGGTCGCGCGCGCGCTGGCGAAGACGCTCTTCCTCGCGACGCCGTGCGCCTCGCTCCCCGAGCTCTCGAAGCTGGTCGAGCAGCTCTGGTTCGCCGCCGAGTTTCGCGAGGAGCGCTTCGTCGCGCTCAACGTGCTGCGCCTGAAGCCGCACCGCGCGCTGCTCACCGCGAAGGCCGCGCCGCTGCTCGAGACGTTGATTCGCTCGGGCGCCTGGTGGGACCTGGTCGACGAACTCTCGGCGCACGTCGTCGGCGTGATGCTCGAGAACGACCCGAAGGCGATGACGAAGGTGTTGCGGCGCTGGGCGGAATCGAACGAGCTGTGGCTCCAACGCGCGGTGCTCGTGTGCCAGGTGGTGCGCGGCGACGACACCGACCTCTCGGTGCTCGAGCACGCCATCGAACACGCCGTCGACGGGAAGGACTTCTTCCTGCGCAAGGGCATCGGCTGGGCGATGCGCTCGGTCGGCCGTAAGAACCCCGCCGTCGTGCGCCGCTGGCTCGTGAAGTGGGAAGGGCGGTTGAGCCCGCTCTCGGTGCGGGAGGCGCGGAAGGCGTTGGGCTGAGCGCCGCGGTCGGAGCCACGCCGTCAGACGCGGTTCCCATTTCGCGAAGAAGGTATCGGTCGCGGCGGAGTTTCAGTGGCCCGAGACGCGCATTTGCGCCGCTTCGCGAGGGTGCGTTAAGGGCCGCCCAGCACAAGGGGCCGGCCGTCGGAGCACCATGCAGCAGCGTCGTTCATTCCTCGTCGTCGTCGCGCTGATCGCCACCGCCTGTGGCCGCGAGAGCCGCATCATGAACGCGATCGACGCGGGCCCGCCGCTGCCCATCGTCTCGTGTCTCGACGCCGACGGTGACGGTATTCCCGGCACGGGCAGCTGCGGCAGCGAGCCCATCGTCGACTGCCACGACAACGACCCGCTCTCGTACCCGGGCGCCTCCGAGCTCTGCAACGACCTCGACGAAGACTGCGACGGCGAGGTGGACGAGGGCCTGCCGCGCACGAGCTACTTCAAAGACGACGACCACGACGGCGTCGGCGCGATGCGCGTCGGAGAGGGCTGCAAGGCGCCTCCCGAAGGCACCGTCACCTCGATGGGCGACTGCAACGACGCCAACCCCAGCATTCGCCCCGGCGCGGCCGAGACCTGCAACGCCACCGACGACGACTGCGACGGCGCCCTCGACAACGGCCTTCCGTTTCAGGACTTCTACCCGGACGGCGATGGCGACGGCTTTGGCAACGCGAGCGCCACGCCGGTCAGCGCGTGCGAGTCGATGGTGTCTGGCCGCGTGCCCAACCGCAGCGACTGCAACGACTCGAACCCCACCGTGAAGCCAGGCGCGAGCGAGCTGTGCAACCGCGTCGACGACAACTGCGATGGGCAGGTCGACAACGGCATCACCTTTCAGAGCTACTACCTCGACGTCGACGGAGACGGCTTCGGCGCGGCAGGCAGCGGGTCCGAGTCGAGCTGCGCGCCCGTCGCTGGCAAGGTCACCAACGACGCCGACTGCAACGACGGCAACGCGTCGGTGAAGCCGGGCGCTCCCGAGACCTGCAACGCCACCGACGACAACTGCGACGGGCAGCTCGACGAGAACCTGAGCTTCACCACGTACTTCGTCGACGGCGACGGAGACGGCTTTGGCGCCATGGGCACCGGCGTCAGCTCGTGCACCACGCAGGCGGGGCGCGTCACCAATGGCAATGACTGCAACGACGCCGACCCGACGGTGAAGCCGGGCGCGCCCGAGCGGTGCAACGGCAACGACGACGACTGCGACGGCATGCCCGACGACGGGCTCACCTTCACGGCCTACCACGCCGACATGGACGGCGACGGCTTCGGCACCGGGCCGGCGCTCAGCGCGTGTCAGCCCGTCGCGGGGCGCGTCACGAACACGAATGACTGCAACGACGGCGACGCCACCGTGAAGCCCGGCGCT
The DNA here is from genome assembly GCA_040275325.1 of Myxococcaceae bacterium. GTDB lineage: Bacteria > Myxococcota > Myxococcia > Myxococcales > Myxococcaceae > Xiheimicrobium. Next base: position 6,144 of record JBEOKA010000205.1, read on the forward strand.
CCCGAGCGCTGCAACGGGGCCGACGACGACTGCGATGGCACGGCAGACGATGGCCTCACCTTCCTCGACTACTACGTCGACGGCGACGGCGATGGCTTCGGGCGCTCCGGCTCCACGGCGCAGCGCGCGTGCCTGCCCGTCGCGGGGCGGGTGACGAACGCGACCGACTGCAACGACGGCAACTCGGCCATTCGCCCTGGCGTCGCCGAGACGTGCAACCAGCTCGACGACAACTGCACGGGCGGCATCGACGAAGGCCTGGCGACCCAGTCCTGGTACCCCGATGGAGACGGTGACGGCCGCGGCCGGCTCGGCGCGCAGGCGGTGCTGCGCTGCAACGCTCCAGGTGGCCACGTCTCGTCGAGCGACGACTGCAACGACCTCAACGCCTCCATTCGCCCCGGCGCGGTCGAGGTCTGCAACGGGCTCGACGACAACTGCGACACGCTCGTCGACAACGGCGCCATGGCGCAGAACTACTGGGTCGACGGAGACGCCGACGGCTACGGGCAGGCCGGCTCGACGCCGCAGAACTCGTGCTCTCCCGTCAGCGGCTGGGTGACGAACTCGGGCGACTGCAACGACGCGAACCCCGCCATCAAGCCGCTGGCCACCGAGGTCTGCAACGGCGTCGACGACAACTGCAACACGACGGCTGACGAGGGCCTCACGTTCCTCACCTACTACCGCGACCAGGACGGCGATGGCTTCGGTGCGCGGCTGTCGGCGGGCCAGTCGAGGTGCGCGCCGCTCTCGGGCTACGTCACCAACGACACCGACTGCAACGACGGCGCGCCTGCGATTCGGCCGGGCGCGACCGAACTCTGCAACCTCACCGATGACGACTGCGACGGGCTGACCGACGAGCTGCTCCCGACGCAGAACTGGTGGGCCGACGCCGACTCCGATGGCTACGGCCAGGCGACGGGGCAGGCGCAGGTCTCGTGTGGCACCGTCGCGGGCCGCGTCACCAACAACCTCGACTGCAACGACGGCAGCGGCGCGGTGCGGCCTGGCGCGGTCGAGACCTGCAACGCCACCGACGACAACTGCAACGGCCAGACGGATGAAGGCAACCCCGGCGGCGGCGCGGCGTGTCTCACGGGCCAGCCGGGCGTCTGCAACGCGGGCACGCAGACGTGCGTCTCGGGCAGCGTCTCGTGCGTACGCAACACGGCGCCCTCCCCCGAGCGGTGCAACGGCCTCGACGACGACTGCGTGGGTGGCGTCGACGACCCCTTCCCCAGCCTCGGCACCAGCTGCTCGGCCGGCGTCGGCGTCTGCCAGCGCACGGGCAGCATCATCTGCAACGCGGCGCAGACGGGCACCACGTGCAGCGTCGACGCGGGCGCGCCCACGGCTTCGGCCTGCGACGGCCTCGACAACGACTGCGACGGCGTCACCGACGAGCCCTTCCTCGTCAACACGGTGAACGTCAGCACCACGGCCTGGCAGGACATCGAGGTGGCGCCGTACTTCTACTCGGCGGGCGGCTGCCGCGGCGGCGAGGGCACTGGCACTGACGTGCTCGCAGGCGGCGCGATGGTGATGGCGAACGGCACGGGCGGCATCGGGTTCCAGGCGCTCGACACGCAGGGCGCTCCGACGGGCACCGTCACCACGTTCACCTCGCTCACGTACAACGACATCGCGCTCGCGCAGGCTGGTGACGGCTTCATCGTGGCCGGCGCGTACGCCTTCAGCCCCGAGATCGACCTCTTCTACGTCTCTGCCACCGGCGCGATGCGCAAGTTCCTCTACAGCCAGTTCAACGCCGGCACCGGAGGTACCGTCGACTCGGTGAAGGTCGTTCGCGCGAGCGGGCGTCAGGTGGTGGTGGTGTGGCGGCAGTCAGGAGGCGCGGCCAACAACGGCGTGCGCATGGCGCGGTACCGCATCGACGGTGACGGTGGCGCCGTGGCCTTCAGCATCGTCAACACGAACATCTGCAGCGGAGCGTGCACCATCTCACCCAGCACCACGATGCCGGCGGGCGTGGGCGCGGACTCCGACGTCAACGATTGGAGCGCGAGCCAGACCTGCTCGAGCGCGCTGCGCAAGGTGGGCATCAGCTACCTCACCACCGGTCAGAGCCTGAACTTCTTCGAGGTGAACGAAGACGGCACTGGCAAGTGGGCGGCGGAAGAGGTCGTCTACACCGTCTCGTCGCCGCGGCTGATGGCCGAGCCCGACGTCGCCTACTACCCGGCGCCGAGCAACAAGAGCCCGTGGGTCGTCGCCTACGTGACGAAGGATCCCGACGCCCTGCCGGCCAACGCCGATCTCACCTTCGGCACGCGCGTGGTGCCCGTCTCGGGCTCGCCGTATTGGTCGTGGGGCTACGCCTGGCTCGCGTACGCGACCGAGAACGGCGTCGACTCCATCACGCGCCCGCGGGTGACGCCGTCATCGACCCAGCTCTTCTTCGTCGCCAACCGCCACGTCGTCGACGCCTCGGGGCTCAAGCGCCAGGTGATGACGCGCTTCACCGACCTCACCGGCTCGCGAACGCCCTTCAGCAGCACGGTCGAGGTGTCGGTCACGAGCGGAGCCTGCGGCGCCGACGTCGACTGTCGCCCCGGCAACAAGTTCGGGCTCGCAGCATGGGCGCCGTTCTCGCGGCTCTACTACTCGGGCTCGGGCGCGACGCCGGTCGGCAGCTACTCGAGCCGGCTCACGTGCAACTGATCGACAACGCAGCGCTGAAGCGCGCGCACGTGCCCGGGCCGACCGCGACCTGGGCCGACATCGAAGCGTTCGCGTTGACGTTCAACGGGCACGCCCGCTTCGGGAGCACGCTCGCCGCGCTGACGAGCGAGCATCGTCGCAACGGCACCATTCCCGCGACCCTCGATGAGCTGCGCGGCTGCCTGTACTTCGAGCAACGGCGCTGGCGGCACCAGGGTTCGCGGCCCGACGCGCCGGGGCTGGCCTTCATCGGCCGGCTGCTCGAGGCGATTCGGGCCCACGCGTCATCCTGAATTCAGTCGCGGTGGATTCGTTCGATGGCGACGGATTCACACATTGAGGCCTGTCAAGCGGTGGTCGAGACTTCGGGCAATGCGTCAGGTCCTGCTCGTGCTGGTGGTGTTGGGTGCGGTCGTAGGTGTGGCTGCGCCGAAGAAGAAGGTCATCAAGCCCGAGCCTGCGCCCGCGGCCAGCACGCCATCGACCCCGCTCGTGGTGGTGGCGCCGGTGCGGCTGTCTGACGAGTACACCGAGCTCGAGCCACGGGCCATCGAGCTGCTGCGCGCCGAGCTCTCGAAGTTCGACCTCGACCTCCTCGACGAGGGTGATGGCGGGGTGAAAGGGCAGGGCGTGACGGTGCAGCTCTCGGTCGAAGCGGCGCGTGAGCAGATGCGCGGCACCTTGCTGGTGACGAAGCTTCCGGGCGGTGGGTTGCGTGGCAGCTGGTTCGTGCACGCGAGCGGTCCGGCGCCGGCCGATCTGCTCGAGGCCGTCATTCCCGCGCTCATCGATGAGACGTCGACCGATCTCGAGTGGAAGAAGGCGCGCGACGCGGGGCCTTGAACGTCGCGTGGCGCGCTGGTGCCTCAGCCGTGAGTCCGGGACGAGGTAGATCGTTCGTATGAGCGAGCTCGGTCGACCTCCGGTGTGCACCCGAACCTGGAGGATGAAGCAGCTTCACGCGACCGCGACCTGCTCGGCCTGCGGCGAGGTGATCGTCTTTCAAGGCGACGCCGGTGTGATCTCCTGTGGCGAGTGCGGCTGGGTCGCAACGCAGACGTGGCAGTCGATGTTCGTGGAGCTCGACCTCGGCCCTCGCGTGAGCCGGAGCGACGGGAACGTCATGCGCCTCGCCCCGGTGCGCGTCGTGTTGACCCTCGAGACCGCTGAAGCCTTGAACTGCCCCTCCTGCGGCACGATGACGACGCCGACTGGTGACTGGTTCGCTGACGGTGCGAGGTGCGGCTCGTGCGCGCAGCCCTTCGCGTTCACCACCTTCGAGGGGCAGCGCGAGACGGGGCAGGTGGTGATGACGACGGTGCCTCCCCACGGCCCCCGAGTGGCTTTGTCGACCTTCAGCATCACGTGCGCGAAATGCGGTGCTCCGCTGACGACGGACGGAACGCACAAGACGGTGAGCTGCCAGTTCTGTCACGCCGCGAACGTGGTGCCCGTCACGGCGCGTGCCAATCGGCCCATCGAGTCGGTGTTCGTCGGGCTGTTCTCGGACGTGACGGAGTACCCACACGACTGGGTGTTCGAAGACAGCCCGGTCGACGCGCTCAATGCGCTGCAGGCGTGGCGGCGAAGAACGCTGCCCAGAGCGCAGGTCGCGCACCTGCTGGTGAAGCACAAACACCACCTCGGGCTCTTCACCGAGCTCACGACCCACCACGACCGTTCGCCAGCCCTCGACACGGCCAGGGCGTTGGCCGACAGCACCGAGCCTGCGATTGCGAAGTGGGCGAAGGAGCGCCTGCTCGAAGACGCCGATGCGCAGCGCCGGGCCAATGAAGCACTCGCTGATGAGAAGCGAAGGGCGCGCCACCGGGCGCTCGCTCCGGTCGTGGTGGTGCTGCTGCTCGTGATCGTGGTGGCGCTGCTCGTTCACTTCTCTGCGGGCAGCGCGGATCCCTGAGCGTCAGCGGGCTCGCAGTGACGGATCTTCAGGAGCCTCGTCGAGGTGCAGGGCCTTTGCCGACTCCTTCAGCGGGCCGTGGAGCAGGTGGAACAGCACCGACTCGTGCAGCTCGGCCGGCGGCTTCTTCGCGTCGAGCTTCACGATGTGGGGCTCGTTCAGCGAGAGGAAGATCTCCCGCGACTTCGTCAGCTGCGGCAGCGACTCGAAGGTGTCTTGCGCGCCACGCGCGTTGATGCGGTCGACGCCGAGCTTTGGGTCGAAGTCCATCAAGAACACCACGTCGGGCTTCGGCGCGAACTCGCGGTTCTTCGCGATGAGCGCCAGCGGGTCATGTCCCCGCGCGCCCTGGTACGCCGCCGTCGAGTAGTAGTACCGGTCGATGATGACGATGGCGCCGCGGGCGAGCGCGGGCGCGATGAGCGTCGCCACGTGCTCTTTGCGATCCTCCAGAAAGCACTGCAGCTCTTCTTCGGGCGACAGCCGGCCGCTCACCTTCGACTCGCGCACCTTCATGCCCCACGGCCCGTTGGTCGGCTCGCGGGTGCGGACGGTGTCGAGGCCATGTTGGGTGGCCCAGTCGGACAGCAGCGTCGCCTGCGTCGACTTGCCGGAGCCGTCGATGCCTTCGAACGCGACGAGAACCCCGCGGGGAAGTGCTTTCGTCACACCCCGCGCGTACCAGACCGGCCGGTCACCTGCCACCCGCCGCGACCGTTCATGAAGCGCTCCCGACCGCTCGGCGCCCGCGCGCTCCCGAGCAGCCCCACGACACATAGGGTTCGAGCATGCGTCGCCGTCGCTTCCTCAAGGTGTTGCTCGGGCTCGTCGCGGTGAAGGTGTTGGCCTGCGCGGTGAGCCAGCGCGTTGGCGATGATGAGGAGCGGCTCGCCTACCTGGCCTCCCGCCTCGACGAGCGGTCGCTGCCCGGCCTGGCGCCAGGCGCGCCCTTCGACGGCGAGTGGCTGCTGGTCGAACACTCCTTCTCCATCGCCGCCGCGACGAACCTGGCCTTTAGATCGGAAGA
>JBEOKA010000206.1:0-63150 GCA_040275325.1 Myxococcaceae bacterium
GGCCGAGGCCACTCGTCGTGGCTCGTTGGACGCATCAAGGGGATTCCGAAGTGAACGCAGTCGAGACGCATCTGCTCAGCAAGGTCTACACGCTCGATGTGCTCAAGGGCCGGAAGCGGGTGCCGGCGCTTCAGAACCTGACGCTCTCGATCGGGGCAGGGCAGGTGATGGGCGTGGTGGGGCCGAACGGCGCGGGCAAGTCGACGACGATCAAGCTCCTGCTCAACCTCATTCGTCCGACGAGCGGCTCAGCAAAGCTGTTTGGTCTCGAGCCCTCGAACCCCGCCGCACGGCAGCACGTCGGCTACCTGCCCGAGAACCCTGCACCGTACGAGTACCTGACGGGCGAAGAGTTCGTTCGGTTCGCCGGTCAGCTCGCGGGGCTGTCGGGCCGTGAGCTCAGCGAGCGGGTGAAGAGCGTGCTGGAGCAGGTCCAGATGGATCGCTTCGGCGCCATGCAGATTCGACGCTACTCGAAAGGCATGACGCAGCGGGTGGCCCTGGCCCAGGCGTTGGTGGGCTCCCCTCGACTGTTGATTCTCGACGAACCGACGTCTGGCCTCGACGTGCTGGGGCGGCAGCTGATCCGGGAGATCATCCTGGCCGAGAAGCGGCGCGGCACCAGCGTGTTGCTCTGCAGTCACATCATTCCCGACGTCGAGGCGCTCTCGGAGGAAGTGGCGATTCTGATCGGAGGCCAGCTCGTGCGCTCGGGGCCGGTCAGCGAGATGCTCACCAGTGACGACTCACGCGTCGAGTTCGTCTTCGAGAGCCTCGACCCGGCGCGGGTCGCTGACCTGAAGCCCGAAGTGGTGCAGACGGGACGGCGCGTGGTGCTGCGAACGCGCAACGCCGGTGCCCGAGCGCTGCTCGACGCCGCCCACCAGGCGAACGCAACCCTGATCTCGATGGTGCCCGTGCGACATTCCCTCGAAGACACCTTCCTCGAGGCGTTGAAGAACTCGAAGACCAACATCGGGAGCATGATCGAGTGAACGGGCTGCTCGCGATTGCGCTCAACGGCTTTCGGGAGGCACGACGCAACCGAATCACTTCGGTGCTGTTCGTCTTCGCCTTCGTGATGGTCTTCTCGACCACCATCTCGGTCGACTTCACCTTCTCGACGTTCGACCGGGTGATGACCGACTTCGGCCTCGGCATGATGGGCCTCATCATTCCGGTGCTGACGATCTTCCTCGGAACGGGGCTCATTCCCCGCGAGATCGAGCGTCGGACGATCTTCATGGTCGTCGCGAAGCCCGTGAGTCGAACGACCTTCATTCTCGGTCGCATGGTTGGAAATCTGCTGACCGTGTGTTTCCTGTTGCTGACGATGGGGGGCCTGTTCCTGGTGCAGCTCGCGGTCGTGGCGGCAACGACCACCTACGGCACCGGCATTCATGTGCCGCACCTGGTGGCGCTCTACGGCATGCTGCTCGAGGTGCTGCTGCTCACCGCGCTGTGCTTCTCGTTCGCCTCGGCGTCGTCTCAGTTCGTCTCGAGTCTGTCGGTGACCTGTCTGTATTTCATCGGTCACATGGCCGAAGACCTGTACAACTTCTCGAGCCGCTCGAAAGTGGTGCTCTGGAAGTACCTGGGACAGGGGCTGTACTACCTGCTCCCCAACTTCGACCGCCTCGACTTCCGCCCACGCGCAACCTACCTCGACCCGACTCCGCTCTCGGAATTGGTGTCGGCGACCGGCTACGTGATCGCGTACTCGGCGTTGTTGCTGCTGGTGGCGACGCGCATCTTCGAGCGACGCGACTTCAAGTAGTGCCCGAGCCCCGTTGCGGCGACAATCGGCCGAATGCGTGCGCGCCTGCTGACGATTGCGCTGATTCTGGCCACGCTCAGCGCTGGTGGCACCTGGCTGAGTCTGCAGCCGATCGTCGGCTCCAGGGTTGAGGCGCAGCTGGCGCTCACGGGCGACGTCCAGCGCGCCAGCCGCCTCGAGGTGGTGGTCGGCCTGCTCGGGTTGCTCGACGTGCTGGCAGGCCTGGTCATCGGCTACGTGGTGTTGACGGTGCTGGTCGCCCAGCCGCTCCAGGCTGCCGAACGACGCGCCGCGACCGTGCTGGCTCGCGAAGGCCGAAGGCTGTCGCCGGGCGGCCCACCTGGCACCGCCCTCGCGCAGTCGGTTGCTGAGCTGCATGACGCGCTCGAGCTCGAGCGCGCCACGAGCCGAAGGCGCCTCAACGAGCTGACGCTCAACGCAGAGCAGAAGGCGCGGCTGCAGTCGGAGCTCGTCGCGGCCGATCGCCTCGCGACCGTCGGAAAGCTGGCGGCGGGCGTCGCGCACGAGGTGGGCAACCCCCTCTCGGGCATTCTGGGTTACCTCTCGGTGCTCCGGCTGCGGGCTCCGGCGAACGACCCTTCGCTCGAGGTCGTCGATCGCATCGAAGCCGAGGTGAAACGAATCGACTCCATCGTGCGGGGGCTGCTCGAGATGGGGCGGCCCTCGCGAGGCAAGGCCCAGCCGATCGATCTGAGACCGCTCATCGACGGCTGCGTGAAGATGGTGTCGTCGATGAAGGAGAACGTCGAGGTTCGCATCGAGGTCGACTGCCCCGACAGCGCCTGGGTGCGCGCCGAGCCCGGTCCACTCGCGCAGGTGCTGGTCAACCTGCTGCTCAACGGCTGCCAGTCTCAGGCGGGCATCGGGACGGTGCGGGTCTCGTTGGCGATGGAGAACGGCGAAGCGCACCTCTTCGTCGACGACGACGGGCCCGGCATCGCAGCAGACGTGCTGCCGAAGCTCTTCACGCCCTTCTTCACCACCAAGCCGCCGGGGCAGGGCACGGGCCTCGGGTTGGCCGTCTCGCGGCATCTGCTCGGCCAGTTCGACGGCAAGCTCAAGGCCGAGAACCGTGCGCAGGGCGGAGCACGCTTCACCATCTCGCTGCCCGCGCCCTGACTCGCCAGACGCAGGTCGAAAGCACACGCGCAATTGCGTATGTCATCGGCATGGGCTTGCTGCGCTCCATTCTGGTGGTCGACGACGAGGCCTCGATTCGGCACGTCCTCACGCTCGTCCTCACCGAGCACGGCTACGAGGTGCGCGCCGTCGGCGACGGAGAAGAGGCGCTCAAAGAGCTCCAGGCGCGGCCGTACGACGTCATGATCTCGGACGTGCGCATGCCGAAGCTCGACGGCATGGCGCTGCTGAAGCAGGCGATCGCCCTGCAGCCCGAGCTGACGGTGCTGGTGATGAGCGCGTACGGCTCGAAGGATCAGGCGCTCGAGGCGGTCGCGCTCGGTGCGTACGACTTCGTGCAGAAGCCGTTCAAACCCGAAGAGATCGTCTTCACCCTGCGCAAGGTCGACGAGCGGGCGCGGTTGCTCCGCGAGAACCGCCGGCTTCGAGCGCCTGCGGGCAGCGCGACCCTCGAGCTGATGCTCGGCGCGAGCGAGCCCATGAAGGCGCTGAAGAAGCAGATTCACCGCGTGGGGCCGGTGAACAGCACGGTGCTCATCACCGGCGAGTCGGGCACGGGCAAGGAGCTGGTGGCTCGCACGCTCCACGAGCTGTCGCCGCGCGCGAATGAGGCCTTCGTCACGGTGAACTGCGGAGCGATTCCCGCGGGGCTGATCGAGTCAGAGCTGTTCGGCCACGCCCGAGGCGCGTTCACCGATGCGCGCACGGCGAAACGCGGCCTCTTCTCCGACGCGCACAAGGGCACCATTCTGCTCGACGAAGTGGCTGAGCTGCCTGCGCCTGCCCAGGTGAAGCTGCTGCGTGTGTTGCAGGAGGGCGAGGTTCGGCCGGTCGGAGAGAACCGCGTCGAGAAGGTCGACGTGCGCGTCATCGCGGCGACGCTGCGAGATCTGACGAAGCTGGTCGAGCGCGGTGAGTTTCGTGAAGACCTCTACTTCCGCTTGAACGTGGTGCAGCTGCGGGTGCCGCCGCTGCGCGAGCGACGCGATGACATTCTGCCGCTCGTCGCGACGTTCATGAGCCGCTTCAACCGCACCTTCAATCGCGAGCAGCCCGTCGCAGGGCTCTCGCCCGAAGCGCAGACGGCGCTGCTCGCCTACGAGTGGCCGGGCAACGTGCGAGAGCTCGAGAACGCGATGGAGCGCGCGGTGCTGCTCACCGACAGCGCGACCATCGAGCTCGACTCGCTGCCCGAACGCGTCACCGCGAAGCGGGGCCCACCTGCAGGCTCTGGCGTCGTCAGCCTGCCGACGCCGCAAGAGACCGAGTACTCGCTCAAGCGCGCCATGCTGCAGCTCGAGGAGCGCTTCATTCGTGCGGCGCTCCGGAAGACGAAGGGCAACCGCACTCGCGCGGCTGATCTGCTCGAGATCAGCCACCGCGCGCTGCTCTACAAAATCAAGGACTACGGCATCGACCCTGATGCCGAGGGCGCCCTCGAGCCCTGAAAAGCCGCCACGGCTGATCGGTGAGACCCACAAGCGCTTGGGGTGCGCCCTCGACCACACACATTTTGAGGTATAGCTTCATATCTTTGACATATAATTATGTGGTCAAAGAAAGATCAGTTCGTTTGACAAGGGCGCTGAGCACCGTCAGACTTCTGATCCGATGAGCTCGAACGAGGACGAAGAGAACGCCCGCAGGAACAACGTTCAGCACCTGCGTGAGGAGCGCCTGCTGTCGAAGGCCGAGCTGGCGCGTCGCGCGGGGGTCTCGGTGTTGACCATCGATCGGGTCGAGCGTGGCGCCTCGTGCCGACTCGACACCAAGCGAAAGATCATTCTCGCGCTGGGCCTGAAGGTCACCGACAAGGATCAGGTGTTCGAAGACTGATCAGCGGGTTTTTTGGAGGGGCTGCATTCCGGCCCTAGTCTCTCGCAGCACGCAGTACGGCGAAGGAGCCACGACGCGATGGCCAAAGGGAAGCTGGCACTGGGGCTCGACATCGGATCATCCGGCGTCAAGCTCATCTCGTTGAAAGAGAACCGCCGTCGCGGTGAGGTCGTCTACGCGCTGCAGAGCTTCGGAATGAAGCCGCTGCCGCCCGAGGCGATCGTCGACGGCGCGCTGATGAACTCGACGGCCATCGTCCAGGCGGTGCAGGAGCTCGTGGGTGAGCTCAAGCTGCGCCACAAGGAAGTGGCCATTGGCGTCGGCGGGCACTCGGTGATCATCAAGAAGATCTCGATGCCGCGCATGTCGCAGGACGAGCTGGAAGAGGCCATTCAGTGGGAGGCCGAACAGCACATTCCTTTCGACATCAAAGACGTCAACATCGACACACAGATCCTCAAGGCCGACGCGAATGATCAGACCGGCCAGATGGACGTGCTGCTGGTCGCGGCCAAGAAGGACATGATCAACGACTACACTCAGGTCGTGACCGAGGCAGGTCTGACGCCCGTGGTCGTCGACGTCGATGCCTTCGCGGTGCAGAACTCGTTCTCGGCGAACTACGAAGTGCCGGCGAGCGAGACGGTGGTGTTGATCAACGCCGGCGCCGCCGTCGTGAACATCAACATTCTCTCTGGCGGCGTCACGGTGTTCACGCGCGACGTCACCATCGGCGGCAACCAGTTCACCGAAGAGATCCAGAAGCAGCTCAACGTCTCGTACGAAGAGGCCGAGGCGCTGAAGGTCGGTGGCGGTCGCGGCGACGCCGACGCCGTCGTTCCGCAAGAGGTCGAGAAGGTGATGAGCCAGGTCGCCGAGCAGGTCGCCGGCGAGATTCAGCGCAGCCTCGACTTCTACGCCGGCACTGCGGCCGACGCGACCTTCTCGAAGGTGTTCCTCTCGGGCGGCACGGCGAAGGTGCCGGCGCTCTTCAAGACCATCGAGTCACGCGTGGGCGTGCCCGTGGAAATTCTGCAGCCGTTCAAACGCATCGAGATCGACAACCGAAAGTTCGACCCCGCCTTCATCATGGACGTTGCACCCCAGGCGGCCGTCGCCGTGGGACTGGCCCTGCGCAAGCCGGGCGACAAGCTGGGCTGAAAGGAGGCCGACAACGATGACAGCCATCAGAATCAACCTCCTGCCGGTTCGGCAGGTCAAGAAGCGGGAACTGGGTCGCCAGTTCCTCGTCCTCGTCGCGGGCACCATCATCATCGCGGGCGCAGGCAACTACTACTGGTACGCGACGCGCGAGGCCGAGCGGAGCCGCCTGGGCGATCAGGTCGCCGAGACGCAGCGGCGAATCGACGCGCTCGAGAAGCAGATCGGCGAAGTCAACGATCTGAAGAAGCGCAAGAAAGAGGTCGAAGACAAGCTGGCCGTCCTCGACAAGCTGAAGAAGCAGCGCAGCGGCCCGGTCAAGCTGCTCGACGCGCTCTCGTGGGCGATTCCGAAGAAGGTCTCGATCGGCGACTTCGACGAGAAGGCGAACGCCGTGAAGGTGACAGGGCAGGGCGAGAGCCACGAAGACGTCTCGGAGTTCATGCGAGGTCTCACGAACCTGGTGTGGACGCCGAAGGGCATCGGTCGAATCGTCGAGCGCAAACGAGACGCGAAGAACGTGCGGGTCGAGCTGCTCGCCTCGGAGGGCTCCATCGAGGACTTCGAAGTCAAGGATCTGTCGAACTTCTTCACCGGCGTCGAACTCAAGGCCAGCCTTCAAGAGACGAACTCACTCACGGGCAAGTCCGCCGTGAAGTTCGAGCTCGCGATGATCGCCAACTACGCGACGTGACCCATGGAACAACTCCTCGAACGCGTCAACAAGCTGCCTCTCGCCGCCAAAGCGGGCGTGATCATCGGTCTGATCATCCTCGTCACGGCTGGAACCTGGTTCTTCCTCATTCAAGACACCGAGGCAGCCATCGAATCACTGCGCGGCCAGGCGGTCGCGCTCGACCAGACCTATGCAGAGAAGAAGGAGATCGCCGACAACCTCATCGAGCGTCGGCGTGAGATGGACCAGCTCGAGCAGCGGCTGCAAGACGCGCTGACCGAACTCCCGACCGAGAAGAACATCGACGAGCTGCTCGCCGCGCTCAACGACATCGGCAAGAAGGCCGGCCTCGAGATCACCCGCGTGGTGCCCGGGAACGAGTCGAACGAGGCCTTCTACGCGAAGATCCCAATCGTCATGGCGGTGAAGGGCAACTTCCATGAGATCGCCGTCTTCCTCCAGGAGATCTCTCAGATGAAGCGCATCGTGAACGTCAACAACCTGAAGCTGGGTGCGCCCAACGCCAAGAGCGAGAAGGTCATTCTCACCTCGGACTTTCTGGCGACGACGTTCCGCTTCATCACCCCGAAGGCGCCTGGCGCAGGGGGCAAGAAGTGAAGACACTCATCGCAGTCGTGCTTGTGGTGTTGGTTGGGGTCGCATGTGGCGACGGCGGTTCGGGCAGCACCGCTCCGTTGGCAGCCCCAGCCCGGCGCGCAGCGGTCGACGCAGGCGTCGCCCTGCAGACCTCCGAGCCCTATCAGTACACGTACGTGGCGATGGGGAAACGCGACCCGTTTCGGCCAGCGACCCTCAGCGCCGAACCCACGGGGCCAAACACCAGCGGCGGGCCCTCGATCGATGCCTGTGACGAGCCCCTCTGCCAGATTGACCTCGACGAGCTTCGCCTGGTGGCGGTGGTCAGCGGCGACGCGAACCCGGTCGCCATGGTCGAGGACCGCTCGGGCACCGGCCATGTGATTCGACGCAACACGAAGGTGGGAAAGCAGGCCGGAAAAGTGACAGCCATTCTCCGCGACTGCATCGTGGTCACGTCATTCGTGGTCGGCCCAGACGGCCGTGCACAACCCAATCGGCAGAACCTGTGTGTCAGCACCGAAGGTCAGGGCTCGAACCCGGTTATCGACCTCATGAACGGAAAGACGCGAGAGTGAACATGCGTGCAACAATTGGCATTCGGTGGGTGATGCGAACGATGTCGCTGGTTGCGCTCGCGATGGCTGCAAGCGCTTCCGCAGAGGCGCGGAATCAACTGTCGACCCTTCAGGTGTCTCCGACACCCAATGGCGCGACGATTCGGGTCGAGGCCTCGAGTGCTCCCGTGTTCACCGTGTTCCGACTCCAGGAACCCGACCGGCTCGTGGTGGACGTCTCGAACGCTCAGCGCGGTCAGCTCTCCTCGCACTACGACGGCCTGGGCCCGATCGCCGGCGTGGTCGTCTCGCAGTTCGTCGACGGCAAGAGCGAGGTTGCGCGGCTGCTGATCGGTCTCGAACACGCCAGCAACTACGACGTTCGTGCAGAGGGCACGACCCTGATCGTCTCGGTTCAGGGGGAGCACGTCGCCGAGCCTGCTGCCGAGAAGCAGCAGCCAGCTCCCGTGGCCCAGCCCGCACCCGCCCCCGACAACGCTTCGGCCGAGCCGGTGGCGAAGGTCGACGAGATTGCGGTCAGCCGACGTGGCACGAAGGTCACGAACATCTCGTACGCTCGCCAGTCGTTGCTCCTGAAGACCGATGGTCCGGTGGCGCGCATCGAGAGCCTCGAGCTGAAGAACCCGCCGCGCCTCGCCATCGATCTGATCGGCTTCACGGGCCCTGTTCGTGGCCCGAAGCAGTCTGATGCGTTGGTGAACGAGATTCGCGTCGGCGCCCAGGACGGCCGCTATCGCGTCGTGGTGGAAGGTGCAGGTCGTCTGCCTGCCTATGCCATCAAGCGAGTGAGCGCTGGCCTGCGGGTTGACATCAGCGAGGCTCGCTCGACGGGCGACGCCGCCGAGATCGTCATCGACGGACAGCAGGTGAACGTCGAAGCGCCTGCGCTCGCGGTCGTCGAGAACCTTCAGTTCAAGGAGGACGGTGCCGGTGGTCGCGTCGAGCTCACCTTGAGCGGGCAATGTGCGTGGAAGGTCGAGCGGCCTGATGCTCAGAGCGCGATGCTCACCCTCGACGGCGCGCAGCTGCCTCGCAAACTCGAGCGCAGCCTCGATACGGGCGACCTGCAGAGCTCGGTGAAGATGGTGAGCGCCTTCACGGTACCTGGTGCTGCCGGCAAGGTTCGCATCGTCGTCGCGGGCTCGACGCCGCTCAGCGACTCGGTCTCGACGCGCCCTGGTGTCTTGTCGTGGACGTTCAAGCCGAAGGCCGCGACGGAGTCTGCGTCGACCGAGGGGCGGGAGACGTCAGGTGTGGCCGTGGAGTCTTCGACCATCGCCGTCGAGGGCGCGGCCCAGCGTGCTCGCTACGTCGGCAAGAAGGTCTCGTTCGAGTTCAAGGACATCGAGATTCACAACCTGCTGCGAATCATTGCCGAGATCTCGAAGAAGAACATCGTCGTGGCTGACGACGTCTCGGGGAAGGTCACCATCAGGCTTCGCAACGTTCCGTGGGATCAGGCGCTCGACCTCGTGCTCAGGTCAAAGTCGCTTGGAATGGAAGACCTCGGCAACATTCTGCGCGTCGCGCCGCTTGGGAAACTCGAGGAAGAGGCTCGGTTGCGGGCGGAGCGCAAGAAGGCAGAGAAGAGCCAGCGCGAACTCTCGGTGCAGTTGGTCTCGGTCAACTATGCCACTGCCGACGACATGGCTGGGAAGGTGAAGGAGATTCTGTCGGAGCGCGGAAACGTCACGACCGACATTCGCACCAACACGCTCATCGTTCGCGATCTGCCTGAGAACATGCAGCGCGTTCGCTCCCTCGTCGCCAGCCTCGACCTGCAGACCCCTCAGGTGCTGATCGAAGCGCGAATCGTCGAGGCCAACATTCGCCAGCAGCGTGAAATCGGTATTCAGTGGGGTGGGCAGTCGGTGATGAGCCAGGGCACGGGGAACCCAACGGGGCTTCAGTTCCCCAACAACCTGGCGGTCACGGGCGGTATCCCCACTGGCGCGAACGCTGGTGTCTCGGCGGCTCCCAACTACGCGGTGAGCTTGCCGGTCGGTGCGCAGGACGGTAGCGGTGGTGCCATCGGTCTCGTGTTCGGCAGCGCGGGCTCTGCAGCGACCCTGAACCTGCGCTTGACCGCCCTCGAAGCCCAGGGCTCGGTGAAGACGCTCTCTGCGCCTCGAATCACGACGCTCGACAACCGCCAGGCCCGTATCTCTCAAGGCACGTCGATTCCGTTCAGTCAGGTCTCTGCGGCCGGTGCCAACACCGTCTTCGTCGACGCGATTCTCCAGCTCTCCGTCACTCCGCACATCACCCAGGACGGCTCGGTGTTGATGGCGATTCAGGCGAGCAACAACCAGCCAGACCCTGCGAACTCTGGCGCGAACGGTCAGCCTGCAATCAGCCGCAAAGAAGCCAACACCAACGTGCTCGTGAAGGACGGAGACACGACGGTGATCGGCGGCATCTATGTTCGTCGCGGCTCGTCGACCACGTCGGGGCTTCCGCTGCTCAGCAAGATTCCGATCATCGGCTTCTTCTTCCGCAATTACCGCGAACTCGATTCGAAAGACGAGCTGCTCATCTTCATCTCGCCTCGAATCCTGAACCGCCAGACCGTTGCGCAGAACCCGTAGTTGGAAAGGCATTTCAATGCGACAACTCATCGTGATCATGGCTGTTGTGATCGGCATCGGCTGCACGCCTGGCGTCGGGCCGCTGTCCGTCACTTCCGTTCAGCCCTTGACGAACAACTGCGAGTTTCCGGAAGCCGAAGACCTGAACATCAGCAGCATCGAGCTGTTGGACGTCGCGGCTGACCCGAAGGCAACGCTGGTCGCGACGCTCTCGGGCGGAGACTTCTTCACCGGTGGCACGGCTCAACCGCCGGTCGTCGTGGGCGGTCGCACCATCTCGCCAGAGGGCCGCGACTCGATCACCATTCTGCGCGTGAACCTTCGCTACACGGCGAAGCCCCCCATTCCTGGGTTGGGAGCCTCGGTCGTCGACACCGTTCCCCTCACGGGTTTGATCTCGAGCGCCGTCCCGACTTTGCGAATCGCCTTTCCGCTCTTTGGGCCGACCGCGCGAAAGCAGTTCAAGGCGCTGGGCGCGAGCAACGTCGACCCTCCGATTCAGTTCACCCCGTCGTTCGAGTTCGTGGGCGTGACGACCTCGGGAGCAGAGATTCGGACGGCGCCGGTGCCCATTCCGACCAACCTCATCAAGTCGGAGATCACCTGTGCGTCGGCCGACCCTCGTATTCGGCGCTTCACCGATGCGAACGCAATCGACGGGTGCTTCTCGGCGGGGGTTGGTCGCCGCCTCGCGAACGATCGGTCTCTTTGCTGCGACAAGCTCGACCCGATGACCCAAACACCTCTTGTGACCAGCACGCCTGGCTGTGACACACTTCCCTGATGTTCACCGAACACCTCAAGGCGATCGTCGAAGGAGTCGAGGGCGCCATCGCGTGCAGCGTGATGGGCTTCGACGGAATCTCGGTCGAGACGCTGCCGAAGGACATGCCCGAAGCCGCCGTCGAGATGGACATGCAGGCGGCGTGGGTCGAGTTCGCGAACCTGATGTCGCAGGCGAAGCAGACGGCCGAGACGCTGAAGACAGGCAAGGTCGCCGAGCTGTCGATCAACTCCGAGAAGGTCATCACGCTGCTGCGCATGGTGAACCAGGACTACTTCCTCGTGCTGGGAATGCTCCCCACCGGCAACTACGGCAAGGCGCGCTACGTGATGCGCATCACGGCGCCAAAGGTCGCCAAAGAGCTCTGACGCACGGGCACCCGCCCGAAAAAGCCATTGCTTGCCCGGTCTGAGAGGTGGCGGTATGAGCCCGCCACCTTTTTTCTTTTCCCGAGGCACACATGGCTGGAGTGATTGACACGTCGGATTTTCGCAAGGGTCTGAAGATCGAGATCGACGGCGAACCGTTCGAAATCGTTGAGTTTCAGCACGTGAAGCCGGGCAAGGGCTCTGCCTTCTGCCGCACCGTGTACCGCAGCCTCGTCTCTGGTCGTCAGCTCGAGAAGAACTTCAAGAGCGGCGACAAGGTCGGTCGCCCCGACATCGAAGAGAAGGACATGCAGTACCTCTACAAGCAGGGCGACGAGTACCACTTCATGGAGAACAAGACCTTCGAGCAGACGTTCGTGCTCGACAGCGTCATCGGCGAGGCCCGCAACTACCTGAAAGAGAACCTGCCCACGCAGGTGCTCTTCTTCAACGGCAAGGCCATCGGCATCACCCTGCCGAACTCGGTCGAGCTCAAGGTCGTCAAGTGCGACCCCGGCGTGCGCGGTGACACGGTCTCTGGCGCGATGAAGCCCGCGACGCTCGAGTCGGGCTACGAGGTGAACGTGCCCCTCTTCATCAACGAAGGTGACGTGCTGAAGATCGACACGCGCGACGGCAAGTACCTCACCCGCACCGCCACCGCCTGAGCCCAACGCCATGGCCGACAAGAAGAAGAAGAGCGTGGTGGCAGGCGCGTCGGTCGAGGTGACTCCGGGCACCTCGTTCGATCTCGATGCGCTCAAGCAGATCGTCGAGCTGCTCGAGGCCTCAGAGGTGACCAGCCTCGACTGGCGTCGCAATGGCGAGCGGCTCAGCATTCGTCGCGGCCCGCCGCCGGCGAACGTCATGCAGCCCATGTCGATGCCGATCTCGCCTGCGGTGCAGGTGCTGCCGTCGGCGCCCGCTCCCGTCGCGGCGCCGAGCGCTGCGTTGACCCCGCGCCCCTCAGCCCCTCGCCCCGCGGCTGCTGCCGAGGCCCGCGAAGAGAAGAAGGGCCACGTCATCACCTCGCCGTTCGTGGGCACGTTCTACCGCTCGCCCGCGCCCGACCAGGCCGCTTACGTCGAGGTCGGCTCGCCCGTGAAGAAGGGCGCCGTGCTGTGCATCATCGAGGCGATGAAGCTGATGAACGAGATCGAGTCCGAGGTGGCTGGCAAGGTCACCGAGGTGCTCGCGCAGAACGGTCAGCCCGTCGAGTTCGGCCAGGCACTGTTCCGCGTCGAGCCGTGAGCACGTCACACGTTTGAACGGAGGAGCCGGCGCGCTGCAAAGCCCCGGCTCCTCGTCCATTTTCGAGGGAGGCTCCTGTGTTCAAGAAGGTCCTGATCGCGAACCGAGGCGAGATCGCGCTGCGCATCATTCGTGCGTGCCGTGAGCTCGGCATCGCCACCGTCGCCGTTCACTCGACGGCTGACGCGAACTCGCTGCACGTACGCTTCGCCGACGAGGCCGTCTGCATCGGCCCTCCGCCCTCGAAGGACAGCTACCTCAACGTGCCTGCGCTGCTCTCGGCCGCCGAGATCACCCGCGCTGACGCCATTCACCCGGGCTACGGCTTCCTCTCTGAGAACGCCGAGTTCGCAGAGGTCTGCGCGAAGTGCAGCATCGGCTTCATCGGCCCCAAGCCCGAGGTGATTCGGCTCATGGGCAACAAGGTTCGCGCGAAGGAGGCGGCGCGTGAGGCAGGGCTGCCGCTGCTGCCCGGTTCGGCCGGCGTGCTCAAGAGCGCGGACGAGGCGGTCGAGGTCGCGAACGAGATTGGGTACCCCGTCATTCTCAAGGCGGCGGCCGGTGGCGGTGGGCGCGGCATGAAGATCGTTCGCGACGCCAAGTCGATCGCCACCGCCTTCGCGACGGCGTCGGCAGAGGCGGTCGCGGCGTTTTCGAACGGCGACATGTACCTCGAGCGGTACGTCGAGAAGCCCCGCCACATCGAGATTCAGATCGTCGCCGACGTGCACGGCAACGTGGTGCACCTCGGCGAGCGCGAGTGCTCGGTGCAGCGCCGCCACCAGAAGCTCATCGAAGAGAGCCCGTCACCTGGCGTCAGCCCCGCGTTGCGCGCCGAGATGGGCCGGGTCTCGGTCGAGGCCATGAAGCGCATCAACTACTCGAACGTGGGAACGATTGAGTTCCTCATGGACGAGAACGGGCGCTTCTATTTCATGGAGATGAACACCCGCATTCAGGTCGAGCACCCCGTGACCGAGCAGGTGACCGGCGTCGACCTGCTCCGCACGCAGATCCTGCTCGCGGCCGGTGAGAAACTGCCCTTCACGCAGGAGCAGATCGTCATGAAGGGCGCGTCGATCGAGTGCCGGGTCAACGCAGAGGACCCGACGACGTTCGCGCCCTGGCCGGGCAAGATCACTGCCTACAGCGCGCCTGGCGGCCTCGGCGTGCGGGTCGATTCACTCGCGTACGAGAACTATGTGGTGCAGCCGCATTACGACTCGTTGGTTGCCAAGCTCATCGTCACCGCTGAAGATCGCCCCACGGCGATTCGCCGCATGAAGCGCGCGCTGGCCGAGTACGTGGTGCAGGGCATTCGCACCAACATTCCGTTCCACCGCGCCGCGCTCGACGAAGACGCCTTCGTTCAGGGCGCCTACGACACCCGGTTTGTCGAGCAGATGCAGGCCTCTGAGGCGGGTACCGCCCGACTGAAACGAGCGATCGAAGAGAGCCCGTAACATTCTTGGAGGGTTCGATCGGCTCTGGTAGCTTCTCGGCCGATAGTCTGTTGTTTTTCTTCGCGAAACCCGATTCCCCAAGAGCTTCTTGGACAAGAACAAGATCATCGAGGCAGCCGGCAAGCTCGTCGCCAAAGGCGCCTACGACAAAGCGATCAAGGAGTACCAGAAGATCCTGGAGGTCGATCCGAAGGACGTTCGGATTCTCCAGAAGATGGGAGAGCTGTACCAGAAGAAGAACGACAACGCGCAGGCCGCCACCTTCATCATGAAGGTGGCCGAGAGCTACGCGAAAGACGGCTTCTTCCTGAAGGCGGTCGCTCAGTACAAGCAGGTGTTGAAGCTCGACCCGACGCTCGTCGACATCAACGTGCAGCTGGCGGAGTTGCATCAGCAGCTGCAGCTGATGGGCGAGGCGATGGCGTACTACCAGATCGTCGCCAACCACTACGACAAGCAGGGCGACGTGAAGAAGTCGCTCGACGTCTTGCGCAAGATGGTCGACCTCGACCCCGACAACGTGCAGTCGCGGGTGAAGCTCGCCGATCTCTACATTCGCGAGCGAATGAACGACGAGGCGGGCGCCGAGCTGCAGCGCGCCGCCGAGCACCTCAAGCGTCAGAACCGCATCGACGACTACCTGCGCGTGGCCGAGAAGATCAGCGCGCTCAAGCCCGACGATCTGCAGCTCGCGCGTGAGCTCGCCGAGATCTACCTGCAGCGAAACGACCAGAAGCGGGCGCTCGCCAAGCTGCAGGTCTGCTTCAAGGCCGACCCTCGCGACATCGACACGCTCCGGCTGCTCGCGGTGGCCTTCCAGGGGCTCGGGCAGACCTCGAAGACCATCAGCGTCTACAAAGAGCTCGCGCGTGCGTACGCCGATCGCGGCCAGACGCAGGAGTCGGAGGACACCTGGAACCAGGTCGCCCAGCTCGACCCGAATGATCCCGATGTGCAGGCCCGCAGCCCCCAGCAGCCCGAGCCCGTGGCGATTCCGATGCCGGTGGCGGCGCCTCAACGAACGGGCACCACCGGAGCTGCCCAGGCCTACGTGCCCGCGGCGACGGCGGCGATGCCCGCGCACCAGCCGCGGCCACAGACCGCCCAGCAACCCGTCTACACGCCAGCCGCGACCACCACGACGCCTGCCGCGAAGCCCCGCGCTGACTCACTCGGCAAGCTGCTGACCGAGACCGACGTCTACGTGAAGTACGGGCTGCACGACAAAGCGCTCGAGCACCTGCGGAAGATCTTCGGCGTCGAGCCAGAGAACATCGACGCGCACGAGAAGGCGTACGCCATCTACGTCGCCTCGAACAACCACGCACAGGCGGCCGAGCAGTTGCTCAACGTGCTGCGGCTGCACACGCGCATCGGCGACAAAGAGCGCGCGCAGCCCTACCTGACGACGATTCTGCAGCAGAACCCCGGCCACCCCGAGGTACCGGTCTTCCTGCAGGCGCTGAGGCTCGAAGGCGGCACGGCGGCGGTCGAGGAGCACGCGCCGAGCGGAGAAGTTCCGGAAGACGCGATTCTGGTCGACTCGAGCGACGACGAGGTGATCGTCGCGGACGAGACGGGCGACGAGCCCATCAGCGCCGAAGTGGCCATCTCGTCGGAAGAGCCCATCGAGGCGCCCGAGTTCGTGCCCGATGAGATGGCGATCGCGCCCGATGACGCCGCAGCCGCAGCATCGGTCGAGGTCGAGCCGCCTCCGGTGGCAGACGAGTACATCGAGTCGGCGCCCGTGGTGGCAGACGAGGGCTTCGAGCCGCCCACCAGCTCGATGTCGTTCGACGACGAGCCGAGCACGGGTGAGTTCGAGGCCCTGAACGCCCAGCAGCCCGCCCAGAGCGAGAACCTGTACAGCGCCGACCCGTTCCCCGAGCCCGGGCCTGATCCGTTCGCCGAGCCCGCGGCCGACCCCTTCGAGCAGCCCGAGCAGGAAGACGAAGGCCCGACGGCGGGCACGGGCATCAAGGTTCAGCAGCTGGTGACGCAGCCCAGCCAGCCCGCGTCGGTGGCGGCCACCCGGCAGACGCCCGCCTTCGTTCCCCCTGCGGCGCTGGGAGACGACGAGCACGAAGCGCCGACGCGTGCGATGAAGGCCATCGACCCGTCGCTGCTGAAGACGGCGAGCGGCTATCGGTCGCCCGTCGCGGCCAGACCTTCGCTCGAGGTGGAAGACGTCGCGCCCGCACCGTTCCCCAGCTCGACGATGGCCGAGGAAGAGGCCGCTCCCGCCGCGCTGACGGACACGCCTGCTCCAGCCGCCGAGGAGTCCGTCGAGCCGCCGCCTGAAGACGAGCCGGCGTCGGAGGAGTGCGACGAGGCCACCTTCTTCATCGAGCAGGGGCTGTACGACGAGGCCCGCGAGATTCTCGAGACGGTGCTGATCGCCTACCCCGATCACCACCGCGCCGCTCAGCTGCTGGCGCAGGTCGACGCCGGCCAGAACGGTGGCGCGGTGCAGCTGTCGGAGCCCGCGACCGGTGAGTCCGACGCAGCTGCAGCCAACGGTGAGTCTCGCGACGCGTTCGATCTCGCCCAGGAGCTGGCCGACGAGCTCGGTGACTTCGGTGGCGAGCAGGAGGCGCCCGCGGCGCCGTCGGGCGGAGAAGACGACTACCAGGTCTCGGTCGAAGAGGTCTTCGCCGAGTTCAAGAAGGGCCTCGAGAAGGTCGTCAAACCCGAAGACGTCGACACGCACTACGACCTGGGCATCGCCTACAAAGAGATGGGCCTGATGGACGACGCGATCAGCGAGTTCACGATCGCGCGCAAGGGCTGCATCGGGAAGAAGAAGGAGATCGACTGCCTGACGATGGCGGGGCTGCTCCAGGTGATGAAGGGCGACTTCCCCATGGCCATCGACGCGTTCCTGCAGGCGCTCACCAGCGAGCACGCGACGGGCGAGGTCGAGAAGGCCACGCGCTTCGAGCTGGCCGCGGCCTACGAAGGAGGCGGGCAGGCTGGCCGCGCGCTCAACCAGTACCTCAAGGTGCAGGCGAGCGACCCCTCGTACCGTGAGGTCGGCGCCATCGTCGATCGGCTCTCGGCCATCGCGGTGCCAGAAGAAGATCCACCCCCGTCGGGTGGTGGCGCGCCCCCACCCAAGAAGGGCGGGCCGTCGGGTGCAGGGCCTTCACGCAAGGTCGGCTACGTCTGAGGCGGGCACATGAGCTACCTCGACCACTTCGGGCTGTCGGCTGAGCCCTTCAGCAACGCGCCCGTCAGTCGGTTCTATTTCAACGCCCCGCAGCACCAGCAGGCCCTGACGCGGCTGCTCTACGCCGTGAGCTCGATGAAGGGGCTGGCGGTGCTGGTGGGCGACATCGGCGCGGGCAAGACGACGCTCGCCCGGCGCATGCTCGATTCGCTGCCCGAGGAGGAGTACGAGGCCGCGCTGCTCGTCATCATCCACTCCGGCATCACCGCGAGCTGGATTCTGAGGCGCATCGCCCTTCAGCTCGGCGTCGAGAACCCCGCGCAAGAGAAGCTCGCGCTGCTCAGCCAGCTCTACCAGCGCCTGCTGCAGATCTACGAGCAGGGCCGCAAGGCCGTCGTCCTCATCGACGAAGCGCAGATGCTCGAGACGCGCGAGCTGATGGAGGAGTTTCGCGGGCTGCTGAACCTCGAGGTGCCCGAGCGCAAGCTGATCAGCTTCGTGTTCTTCGGCCTGCCCGACATCGAGCAGAACCTGAAGCCCTACCCGCCGCTCGCCCAGCGCGTGGCCATGCGCTACCGCCTCGAGCCGTTCAACGCCGAGTCGACCGAGGCGTACATCAAGCACCGCATGCGCCTGGCCGGCAGCCCGCGCTCTCCGTTCACGAGCGACGCCATGGAGGCCGTGCATCGCCGCGCCTCGGGCACGCCGCGCGTCATCAACACGTTGTGCGACAACGCCCTGTTCGAGGCGTTCCTGTCGCGCAGCCAGGAGATCAAGGCGAGCCTCATCGAGCAGATCGCCGACAACCTGGGCCTCGAGACGGGCAAGAACGTGTCGCCCGAGCTGAGCGCGCCTGCTGCTGCCGTCCCGCCGCCGCCAGCCGCTTCGTTTCAGCCGTCGCCCGGCATTCCCAGCGCGATTCGGCGAGACCCTGAAGCGGCGGTCGAGGGCGGCATGACGGTGACGGCTACGGTCCAGGGTGGCGCAGTCGCGGTGGTCGCGCCCCGGCCCGTGATCGCTTCACCGCCGGCCGGCACCCAGAGCTTCGTGCCGCGCACCAGCTCGTCAGGCGTCGTTGCTGCCCCGGCCATTCAGCCGGTGACGCCTCGTGCCTCGAGTCCCTCGAACGTCACGCCGCCTCCGCCGCCGCCACCCGTCGTGGCGCCCGTCATGCCGGTCGACGCGACGGCGCACATCGAAGAAGCCGTCATCGTGCCGCCCACGCCCCCGCCGCCGCCACCACCGGCAGATGCCAACACGAACGCGCCGCCTGCTGCGAAGCCGCGCGCTGGGGTCGATCTCGCCGAGATTGATCGCTACCTCGAGGGACTCGGCAAGCTGTAGCCGGGGTTGTTTCGAAGGGTGATGCCGATGATCCGTTGGCGACGAGGACGACTGGTGCTCGCCATCGTGGCGTTGTGCTTGTTCGTGCTCGCGTTGGTGCTGCGCTCCGAGCCGGCCGGGGCCTGGGTGTGCGGCCAGGTTCGTGAACGAGCTCCCGAGGCCATCGGCCTTTCGGTGCGCATCGAGCGGTGCGTCATCGACCCGCTCACGGCCTCGGTGGAGCTGCACGACGTGGTGGTGGGCCCCGAGGCGAAGCCGCTGCTGACCGCCGAGCTCGCGTCAGTCTCGCTGGCCGGGTTCTTCCCGGGAGGCGTCTCACTGCAGGACGTGACGGTGATTCGGCCCAACGTCGAGGTCGACGTTCCCGAGCAGCAGGGCGGTTCGACTGGTGCCTGCCCGCTCGAGGCGCTGGCGAAGGTGCGGGTCAGCAAGCTCGAGCTGCAGGACGGCACGGTGACGCTGCGGCTGCCGGGCGGCCGTGCGCTGCACGTCGACGGGCTCGAGGTGCACGCGAAGGTGGGGCGGCGCAGCAGCGAGGTCGAGGCGTCATTGCGGCACGGCGTGGTGACGCTCGACGAGACGCACCGGCTCACCATCGGCCGGGTCAGCGCCGAGGCCACGCTCGACGCCGACGAGCAGGTGCTCGAGCTGCAGAAGACCGAGCTCTCGCTCGAGGGCATCAACTTCAGCGGCTCGGGTGAGCTGCGTGAACTCTGCAAGCCGACGCCCGAGCTCGACGCGAACGGGCAGCTCTTCGTTCCCCTGGCGGCGCTCACGAGGCTGGGGGTGCCGCTCCCATCGCCGTCTGGGCAGGTGTGGGCGCGCGTCTCGGCGGCCGGCCCGCTGACGGCGCCCTCGGTTCGCGCCGAGCTGCGGGCCAGTCAGGTGGTGCTGGGCGAGTTCACGCCCGGTGACTTCTCGGCCCAGCTCACGCTCGCCGATGGCGTGGCGCACCTCGACGACTTCACGACGGCGGCGGGTGATGGCGAGATTCGCGTCTCGGGTGAAGTGAAGCTGAGCGAGGGGTTCCCGGTGAAGGCGAAGATCGCGACGCGTGAGGCCTCGTTGGCGCGGGTGCTCGCTCGCGCGGGCGTCACGGGCGCGTGGGTCGACTTCCCCGCAACCGTCACGGGAGAGGTGGCGGGCCACCTGCTCCCAACAGTCTCGCTCTCGGGGCCCATCGACTTCGCGGCGGGCCGGTTCCTGCTCGCGTCACGCGCGTACGACGCACCGAAGGCGAGCGGCACCGACATTCTGGCGTTCTCTGGCGCGCGCGGCACCTTCACCCTCGGCGTCACGCCCAGCGCCGTCACCTTCGACGACATCGCGCTCTCGGTCGGCGCGCAGGGGCACACGAAGGTGGGCGGCCTGGTGAAGCTCGGCATCACCGATCACGGGCTCGATCTCGACATCACGGCCAACGCGTCGGCGATCGATCTCTCTGACTTCGGCCACATCTCGGAGCTGCCCTGGTCGGGCACCGGCAGCGCGACCGTCACGGTGAAGGGCCCCTCGGGCAAGGTCGTCATCGCCGGGCAGACCTCGCTGCGAGACTTCAAGTTCGCGGGCTACTCGCTGGGCGTGGTGCAGAGCCCCGTGCGCTACGAGGGCGACACGCTCACCTTCGATGGGCTGGTCGCGCAGAAGGGCCGCACGCAGCTCTTCGGCGACATCGGCCTCGACTTCCTCGACACGGGCCTGCACACGCGCGCCTCGGTGCAGCTGCCCGATGGCCGCGTGGAGGACATCGTCGATCTGCTGGTCGATCTCTCGCCCTCGATGCAGAACCTTCAGGAGGTGCTCGTTGGGCGCGTCTCGATGGTGGCGGCCATCGACTCTCCGGCGAAGCAATTGGCGGGCGTGCTCGCGGTTCGCGTCGGTGACGTCGCGTACTTCGATCGCCGCTTCGGTGGGGCCAGCCTGATTCTGCGCTTCGAAGATGGAGATCGTCTGGTGCTCGAGCCGACGCTCTTCGAAGGGCCTGCGGGCAAGCTCGCGGTCGACGGCACGTGGGACTTCGACGGCCCGCTCGACTACCGCATCGCGTGGGACGAGGGCTCGCTCTCAGAGGCGGTCGACCCGGCCGGCAAGAAGGGGCTCGCGTTGGCGGCGCCGCTGACGGGCCGGTTCGTCGTGAGTGGAACGACCGATCTCTACCAGGTGAAGGGCACGCTCCTGTCGGACGAGGTGAAGTGGAAGACGCAGCGGCTGGGGCCGATGAACCTGGGGCTCTCGCTGCTCGGTCGCGATCTCACGGTGACGGGCCAGGTGGTGACGGGCGTGACGGGGCGGCTGGCGCTCGCGATGCGCAACGAGTGGCCGTACGACTCGACGTTCAAGGTCGACCTGCCCGATCTCTCACCGTTCCTGCCGCCGTCTGCGAAGGGCCTCTCGGTGGGCCTGGCGGGCGCGGTGACGGCGGTGGGGCCGATGCGCGACTTCGGCCAGACGAAGGCCGTCGCGTACCTCGAGCGGCTCGTGGTGGCCCGCGGAGACGTCTCGGCGACGAACGTGGGGCCGGCCGAGCTCGGGTGGAACGCCGGGGCCATTCAGGTGAAGTCGCTGGCCATGAAGGGCGCGACGACCGAGGTCAGCGCCGAGGGCTCCTGGGGCCCGTCGCGCATCGATCTGCGAACGCGGGGCGCGGTCGATCTGCGGCTGCTCAGCACCTTCGTGCCCGACATCGAGCGCACCTCAGGACGAATCGACTTCACGGCGGCGTTTGGAGGGCTCGTCTCTGCGCCCACCGTCATCGGGAGCGCCGATCTCATCGACGCCCGCCTCGCCGTCAAGGGGCAGGATCTCGCCATTCGTTCGCTCTCGGGCCACGCCGACTTCTCCGAGTCGCGCATCGTGATTCAAGACGTGAACGGCTTCTTGAACGACGGTCGGCTGAAGGCGCGCGGTGACGTGCGCGTCGACAAGCTCTCGCTCGGGGTCATGGAGCTGCAGTTCGATCTCGAAGACGTGACGGTGCAGGTGCGGCCACAGGTGCCGGCGACGGTGTCGGGCGCGCTGCTGTTCGCGTCGCGTGGAGGGAACTCGCCGTACCAGCTCTCGGGCGCCATCGACGTCGTGAAGCTGCGCTACACCGAGCCGCTCTCGCTCGAGACGTTGCTCGAGAGCGCCCGCAAGCGCCCGGTGCCTTCAGACGAGCAACCCACCGAGTGGCTGCGTCTCGACGTCGACATCGCCGCGGGCAACGACGTGCGCATCGAGAACAACCTCGCGCGGGCCCGGTTCCTCGGGAAGCTGAAGCTCGCGGGCACGAACGTGAAGCCGGTGCTCGTCGGCTCGGTCGAGGCGGCCCAGGGCGCGCAGGCCTTCTTCCGCAACAATGTCTTCACGGTCGGTCGCGCGGTGCTCCAGTTCAACGGCTTGTGGCCCACCTTCGACTTCTCGGCGCAGACGGTCGTGCGCGAGTTCCTCGTGAACGTGAAGGCGTTTGGCCGTTTCGAAGACCCGCGCGTCTCGCTCACCGCCGAGCCCGCGCTGTCGGAGGCCGACGTCGTCTCGTTGCTCACGCTCGGCGTCACGACGCGTGAGCGGTTCGCTGGTGAAGCAGGCGCAGGCCTCGCCGCCGAGGCGCTGCTCTCGGCCACGGGGCTCGATCGCCAGGTGCAGAAGTTCCTCTCGCAGAACGTGGGCCTCAAGGATCAGCAGGTGCGGCTCACCACCACCTTCAACGAAGCGACCGGCATCGCCGAGCCGTCGGTGACGTGGGAGTCGAAGGTGGTGACTGACAACCTGAAGGTGGGCGTCACGCAACCGGTGACGGGCAAGGGCACGAAGGCGCAAGCGGAGTACCGCTTCAACCAGAGCGTCTCGGCCCGCGCGCAGTGGGACAACCAGAACCAGAACACCACCGTCGGCAACCCCGGCGTCGACCTGCGGTTCCGCTTCGAATGGGAATGACGCTGCTCCTCTGTGCGCTGCTGGCCCAGGCGCCCGCTCCCGAGCTGGAGCGGCCCGAGGTGGTGCGCGTCGAGCTGCGGCTGCCGGTGGGCGTCGACGAGAAGCTGCTCGATCGCATCACCGAGTTGGTGACGGTACGGCGTGGCCAGCGGCTGTCTCGGCGCGCGGTGCGGCGATCGATCGAGAGCCTCTTCGAATCGCGCCGCTTCTCCGACGTGGTGGCCCGCGTCGAGGACGATGCTTCAGGCCAGGGCGTCGCCGTCGTCTTCGAACTCTTTCCCCGCGACGTGGTGGCCGACGTCTTCTTCGAGACGGGCGCAGGGAACCCGCCGCTCCCGCTGCCCCTGCGCACCGAGTTGCTCGCAGCGGGCCGGCTGCAGGTGGGCGCCGAGTACTGGGCCGAGCGCGGTGAGCTCGCTGCCGAGGCGATGACCGAGCTGCTGCGCCGGCGCGGCTTTCGTGACGCGCACGTTCGGCACACGGCCATCGACCCCGAGCGGCAGGGCCTGTCGGTGGGCTTCTTCGTGACGTTGGGTCGGCCGACGCTCATTCGCAGCGTGACGCTGGCCGGAGACCCGGGGCTGCCCACGCAGCGGCTGCTCACGGCGATGAACCTGGCGACGGGGCAGGTGCTCGATCTCGAGGTCGCGCAGCAGGGCGTCGAGGCGTTGCGCGTGCTGTTGCGACGCGAGCGCTACTACCGCTCCCGGGTGGAGCCGCCGGTGGTGTTCGAAGGTGGCCGGCTCGTCGTGCCCATCAGCGCAGGGCCGCGCTTCGACCTCGTCTTCTCGGGCAACCGCCGCCTGACCGACGCGACGCTGCAGGCCGTGCTCGCCTACGACGGAGAAGAGCTGCTCGACGCCCAGCTCGCCGCGCGCCTCGCGAAGCGCCTCGAACGGTTCTACCGGTTCCGTGGGTTTCACGATGTGCGGGTGACGGTGGCCGAGGTGACGGGGGCGGGCTCGACGCGCGCGGCGCTGGGCTTCACCATCGACGAAGGCGACCCGGTGCGCGTGGTCGACGTCGCGTTCGATGGAAACAAGGCCATCGGCGCGATCGAGCTGCGCGACGTGCTCTCACGGGTCGTCGAGGCCGCGACACCGTCGCTCATCGAAGCGCACGGCACGTCGGATCCGCTCGCGCTCGAGGGCCGCACCGGCCCCATCTTCGCGAAGGACTTTCCGAGCCCGCCGCCCATCACCGTGCTCGACGAAGAGACCTACGGCGAAGCGCTCAAGGCGATGACAGCGCTCTACCGCGAGCGCGGCTACCTCAAGGCGCAGGTGAGCCTCGCGGGCATCGATCGCACCGGCTCGAGCGCGTACGTGCGCTTCACCATCACCGAAGGCGCGCAGGTTCGGTTCAGGCTCGTGCAGAGCAAGGGCTTCCCGCGCGGCTTCCGCTCCGAGGCGCTCGAGGTGTTGCGCACGAACAGCGTCTTCAGCGCCGCCGCGCTCGAGAGCGTTCGCCAGACGGTGGTGCGTGAGCTCTCACGCCGCGGCTACTACTACGCCGACGCCGACGCTTCGTTCGTGCTGGACGCGACGGGACAGCATGCCGACTGTCTCATCGACACGAAGCCGGGCCCGCAGGTGCGCGTGAGAACGGTGCTGGCGGTCGGCGCCGATCGCACCGACGGTGAGCTGATTCTGAAGCAGGCGACCATGGTGGAGGGGCAGCCGCTCGACTCCGAGAGCCTGTTCTCGACGCAGAACAACCTGCTCTCGACGGGTGCGTTTCGGTCGGCCGAGGTCGAGCTGCTGGCGCCCGAGCGGGCCGAGCCGCTGAAGACGGTGCTGCTCAAGCTCAAGGAGCGCCCGCGCATCTCGGGCGAGGTGGGCGTGGGTTACTTCGTCGCCGATGGTCCGCGCGTGGTGCTCGACGCATCGGCGCCGAACCTGGGAGGCCGGGCGGTCAACCTCGCCCTGCGCGCGCAGCTCAACTACTTCGGGCTCTCGGTGCCGGCCCGCACGGGCGCGGTCAACATCACCGACCTCGATCCGTTCCAGACCGAGAACCTGAAGGACTTCGTCGAGCGCTTTCCCTTCCTGATGGCTGGCCGCGGGAACCTGTCGATTCAGAATCGCGGGCTGCTGCCGTTCGACATCGGCTGGCGCATCGACGCCGTCGGTGAGCGCGTGTTCCGCCCGCAGTTCCGCTTCACGCGTTGGGCGGCCGTGCCCAGCCTCGACTGGTCGCGCAGCTTCGAGATTCCGCGCATCGAGAACCGCCTCAAGGTGACGCTGGCGCTGCAGTACGAGCTCGAGTGGGCGCGCGTGCAGGAGACGAGCTCGCCCACCACCTCGGTGCCGCTCACCTTCGTCGACCAGGAGCGCCTGCGCTTCTTGTTCGGAACCTTCGCGCTGCAGACGGTGCGCTTCCAGCCGACGTTCGATCTGCGCGACAGCGCCCTCTCTCCGCGGAAGGGCATTCTGCTGCAGGGCTCGGCCGAGGTGACGGGCGCCATCTACGCGGGCACGCCGATCGCGCCGGGCAGCGCCGAAGAGCGCTCGGTGCCGGTCTCGTTCTTCAAGACCTCGGCGCTCGCGACCGGCTACATCCCGCTCTCGCAGCGTGTGGTGCTGGCCCTGTCGCTGCGTGGTGGACGCATCGTGCCGCTCGTCGCCGACGCCGTGACGCCGCCCGTGAAGCGCTTCTTCCTCGGGGGCTCCACGTCGATGCGCGGCTTCAACGAAGATCAGCTGATCGCCGAAGATCGACGCGCGCAGTACCGCAACGAGATCGCCGCGTGTCAGGTGTTGGCGGTGAAGAACGGCTGCACTGCTGCTGCGAATACCGTCGGAGCTGCCCGGCAGATTCCGTCTGAAGGTGGCGAGTTCTTCGGCCTCGCGAAGGTCGAGGCGCGCTTCCCCGGCTTCAGCGTGTTCGATCTCGGCGCGTTCTTCGAGGTGGGGAACCTGTGGTTGGCGATGCCTACCGAGCTCACGAGGCTGCGCTACGTGCTCGGCGGCGGCGTGCGGTACGTGACGCCCATCGGCCCGCTCGCGCTCGATCTCGGCGTGAACCTCGACCCCGACCTCATCATCAACGAGCCGCGCGTCGTGGTGCACTTCAACATCGGCGTCTTCTGAGTCGGCCGGGGTAAGGTGCCGCCCGTGTTCTACCGACTCGTCAGAGGCATCGTCGCGTTCGCGCTGCGGCTGTTCTACCGGGTCGAGGTCGTGCAGCACACGGCTGACCTCTCGGGGCCGGTGATGTTCGTCGGCAACCACCCGAACAGCCTCATCGACCCTGCGCTCGTCTTCGTCATCACCAACCGGCAGGTGACGTTCCTCGCCCGGGAGCCGCTGTTTCGCGTGCCGGTGATGGGCTGGCTGCTGCGCGGCCTCAATGCGCTGCCGGTGTACCGCAAGCAGGATCACCCGGGCCTGATGGAGAAGAACGAAGGCACGCTCGACACTGCTGCAAGCGCGCTCAGCTCGGGCCTCGCCATCACCATCTTCCCCGAGGGCAAGTCGCACTCGGCGCCGCAGCTCTCGGAGATCAAGACCGGCTGCGCTCGTATCGCGCTCAAGGTGGCGAAGGCCGGCAAGGCGATGCGCATCATCCCCATCGGGCTCACCTACGAGCAGAAGCACCGCTTCAAGAGCCGCGTGCACATCGAGGTCGGCCAGGGGCTGCTCGTCGAAGCGGTGGGTGCCCTCACGCCCGAGGCCGAGCAGGAGTGGGTTCGCTCACTCACCGATCGGGTCGGCGACGCCATGCGCTCGGTGACGCTCAACCTCGAGGACTGGGAGGATCTCGGCCTCATCGAGACCGCCGATCAGCTCTTCGCGCTCAAGAACGGGTTTCGCGAGAAGGACAACGATCGCCTGCGGCTCTTCTCGAAGGGCGCGTCGCTGCTGCGCAACGAGCAGCCCGATCGGTTCGACGACATCAAAGAAGACATCCTCTCGTTTCGAGCGCGGCTCGAGATGCTCAACGCGCAACCAGGCGATCTGCAGGTGAAGTACCGCGGTCAGCACGTGGCGATGTTCGTGCTGCGAAACCTCGGCGCGATCCTGCTCGGGTTTCCGCTCTTCGCGCTCGGCGTGGTGCTCTTCTTCGCGCCGTTCATGTTCCTGCGCATGCTGGCGATGCTCGCGCCGGTGTCGAAGGACCGCGTCGCGACGCTCAAGTTCGTCTCGGCGCTGCTGATGGTTCCCACGTGGTGGACGTTGCTCACCGTGGCCGGTTGGCTCCTCGCGGGAACGGTGGGGCTGGTGGTCGCGCTCGCCGGCGCGCTGCCGCTCGCGCTCTTCACGCGCTACTTCCTCGAGCGTCGTCGCGCGGCCATCAACGACGCGATGGCGTTCCTGCGAATGGGCAACCGTTCACGGCTTCGTCAGCACCTGCTGTTCCACGGCGAGCGCCTGCAGGAGGAGATTCAGGCGCTGGTGCAGGAGATCAAGCCCCGGCTCGACGACGCGGAAGGCACCTAGGCAGCAGACTTCTCGGCGAGGCGTCTCCACCCGACGATCCAGATCAGCCCGCCGATCGCGAGCGTGACGGGGACGATCACCAGCGCGCCGATGAGGCTGCCCGTGCGATCGGAGATGCTGCCGATGATGGGCGGCGACACGGCGTCACCGAGCGCGTGAATGCAGAGAATCGAGATGCCGAAGGCGCGCGCGCGAAGGCTCGGCTCGACGCTGTTCACCAGCAGCGCGTTCACCGGCGCGTTGTAGGCCCACACGAAGACCTGTGCCGCGATGACCGAGGCGATCACCCAGGTGGGATCCTGAAAGACGAAGAGTGCGAGGCAGACGAGCAGGGTGGCCGGCACCATGAAGACGCCCGAGACCGCGAGGTACGGCTGGCGCGTGACGCCGACGAGTCGATCGGCCACCACGCCACCGAGCGACGTCCCCAGCAGGCCGCCGATGATCGCGGACGCGCCGATCGCGAGCGTCGCCTTCTCGAGCTCCATGCCGCGCACGCGGTGCAGGAACTCGGCGAACCAGTCTCCGATGCCGCCGGTCGCGAAGGTGACGAGCGTGTAGCCGGCGACGGTGACCAGGTAGACGGGGTTCTTCAGCAGCAGGCGAATCGCTTCGGGAAACGAGACCTGCCGCGGCGGAGCGTCGTCGAACGCGCCGCGCACCGGGTCTTTCATCAGCAGCGCGAGGGCCGCGATGGCGAGCCCGGGAAGACCGACGGCATAGAACGCCGTGCGCCAACCATGCGCGGCACCGAGCGCGCCGCCGATCGCAAAGCCGAGCGCCGAGCCGACGGGAATCGCGACGTAGAAGATCGTGAACGCCTTGTTGCGCTTCTCGGGTGGAAAGAAGTCGGCGAGCAGAGACGGAGCCAACGTCGCGTACGCGGCTTCACCGACTCCAACGAGGGCGCGCGTCACCATGAGTGACCAGAACCCGACCGACAATCCTGCAGCAGCGGTGGCGATGGACCACGCTGCGACGCCGATCGCGATCAGCACGCGGCGGTTCTTCGTCTCGGCGAGGGCTCCGAAGATCGGGCTCGCGATCATGTAGACGAAGATGAACGCGGTGAGCGGCCAGCTCGTCTCGGCGTCGGTGAGCTGCAGGTCTTCCTTGAACAGCGACTTCACCGCCGACGGCACCCAGCGATCGACGTAGTTGAGCAGGTTCATCGCCGTCAGCACGACGAGCGCGAACGTCGCTCCAGGCGCATTGGCGCGAGGGCCACCGGCCGGTGCTGGCGCAGCCGACACAGGCGCTCCGCTCACGGAGCCTTCCCGAACCGATCGGCGAGCAACCCCCAGCGCAGCCCGCGATCGCTCACGATGACCGACGTCGCCGCGATGCAGTCAGCGGCGATCTTCAGAATCACTCCACCTGCGACGATCACGTCAGCGCGCTTCGGCTGCAGGCCGGGCAGGGTGCGACGGAGCGGAAGCGGCAGGTGCGCGAGTCGATTCACCGTCGTGTCGATCTCGGCGCGCGTCAGCTCAGCGCCGTGCACGAGCGTGGGATCGTACGGTTCGATCTTCCTGGCGACGGCGCAGACGGTGGTGACGGTGCCCGCGACGCCAACGAAGCGAAAGCCGGGCGCGGTCTTCGGGAGCGGCGCGAACGTCTCTCGCAGGAACTTCTCCATCGCGTCGAGCTCGGCCTGCGCGGGAGGATCGGTCTTGATGAACCGCTCGGTCAGACGCACCGAGCCGACGTCGAAGCTGTGCCGGTACGAGATGGCGCCTGCAGCGTCTCCGAAGATGAACTCGGTCGAGCCGCCGCCGATGTCGATGGCGACGAGCGGGCCTTCACCACCGAAGTCAGCGAACGCAGACGCGAACGAGAGCCGAGCCTCTTCATCGCCCGACAGAATCTCAGCCGCCACGCCCGCTCGCTGGAGCACCCCGTCGAGAAAGACCTTGCCGTTGCTCGCGTCACGCGCGGCCGAGGTCGCGCTGATGGCGAGGCCCTTCACGCCGAGCGACTTCGCTTCGTTCGCGAAGCGCCCAACGGCCTCGAGCGTCGTCTCCATCGACTCCGTAGAGAGCGTCTTCGATTGATCGACGCCTTTGCCGAGCCGCGTGATCTCCGCGCGCTCTTCGATGGCGCTCCACCGGCCGGCAGGGTCGCGCTCGGCGACGAGGAGGAGCACCGAGTTCGTTCCG
Organism: Myxococcaceae bacterium; assembly: GCA_040275325.1. Lineage (GTDB taxonomy): Bacteria > Myxococcota > Myxococcia > Myxococcales > Myxococcaceae > Xiheimicrobium. The sequence continues at coordinate 29,270 of JBEOKA010000206.1, forward strand.
ATGTCGATGGCGGCGTAGCGGCTCACGGGCGCGCGACACTAACCCACGGCTTCACAGAAGCGAGGGCAGCACGGAGGCCAGCTTCTCGGCATCGGCGAGCGTCGAGTGCAGGTGCGCCGACACACGGAGGCACCGTTTCCCCTCGAAGGTGAAGAGCGGCACTTCGATGCGGTGCTGATGCCAGAGCGCGTCCTGCAGCGGGTCGAGCGCGCCCATTCCCGGCAGTGCGCCCTGACCGGTCGTCGCGTTCGGCAGCGGAATCGTCGCCATCATGCCGAGCAGCGAATCGGGCACCGCGGGTGTTGCGCCGATCGCCTTCAGCACGACGTCACGCATCTGCTTCACGAGCGCGCGGTTGCGAGCGCGAACCTCGTCCCATCCACCCGGCACGAGCTTGCCGATCGTCTCGATCGCGAACGGCACGGTGAGGAACGGCGTCGGGTCGTGCGTGCCCTGCCAGTCGAACTCCACACGAAAGCGGCTGCGATCGCGACGCTGGGCGTTGGCGCCGTGGCTGATGGTGGCGGGCCGAATCGACGGTTGCCGATCACGCCGCACGTGCAGAAACGCCGCGCCCTTCGGAGCACACGTCCACTTGTGCAGATTGCCCGTGAAGTACGAGGCGCCGAGTGTGTCGAGCGAGAGCGGCTCCTGCCCGGGAGAATGCGCGCCGTCGACGAGCACCTGCACGCCGCGGCCTTCGAGCTCGCGCACGATTCGCTCGATGGGAAAGACGACCGCCGTCGGGCTGGTGATGTGATCGATCAGCGTGAGCTTCGTCTTCGGTGTGACGGCCTTCGTGATGGCCTCGACGATCTGCTCAGCCGACTGAAGCGGGAACGGCACCTGCGCGACCGTCACGCGCGCGCCAGTTCGTTCAGCGACGAAGCGCATCACGTTGTTGCAGGCGTTGTAGCCATGCGAGGTGATGAGCAGCTCGTCACCCGGCGAGAACTCGAGGCTGCGCAAGACGCAGTTCACTGCAGTCGTCGCGTTGGTGACGAAGGCGAGGTCGTCTCCGTCGCAGCCGAGGAACGCTCCGAGTGAATACCGGGCCGCATCGAGCAGCGGTTCGTACTCACGCGCGAGGAACCGAACGGGCTCTGACTCGAGGCGCTCCCGCAAGCGCTGCTGCTCGGCCAGCACGACGCGAGGGCACGCACCAAAGCTGCCGTGATTCAGGAAGGTGACGTCGGGGTCGAGCGCGAAGTGGTGCTTCACGCGCTGCTTTTCTCAGAGCGACAAGTCGAACGCCACGTGCGTGTCTTCGAAGCCGAGCCGCGCGAAGAAGGCGAGGGCGGCGTCGTCACTGCGCGGCAATCGAATGCGCAGCTTGCCGCATCCCGCGATGCGCGCGCGCCGAACCATGTCTCGAATCAGCAGCCGGCCGACGCCGCGATGTCTCGAGTTGGGCTCGGTGACGAGCGCGACGATCTCGGCATCGGGTGAGGTGATGCGCAGCACCGCGACACCCAACACGAACCCCTCCCGCTGAACGATCAACACCTGCCCATCGCGCACGCTCGCGCCACACAACGCCAGCAACGACTCCGCCTGTGCACTCATGCGTGGCCCGCTCTCTTCGACCGTGGTCTCGACGACTCGCTTCGCCTTCACGAAGCGCTGTGAGTGCAGGTCGCAGGCCATGGGTCCCAAGCTGACGCGCCGTGTCGTCTCGCGTCCTTGCGCCGTGACGCTCGTCACACCATAAGCCGCGCGGTTTTCACTCTCGGAATCGAGGTTTGCATGCAGGCGTATTCTCGCATCTATGGCTCCGGCTTCGTGACCGGTGAGGTCACGGTTCCCAACGAGCGCATGGCGAAGGTCTGCGACACGTCCGACGAGTGGATTCGTGAGCGCTCGGGCATTCAGCAGCGGTACTTCGTGAACGAAGGCACGGGCACCAGCGATCTCGCGGTCGGTGCAGCGAAGAAGGCGCTCGAGGACGCGGGCACGAAGGCCGAAGAGATCGACTACATCGTCGTCGCCACGATGACGCCGGACTACTACTTCCCGGGCGTCGGCAGCCTCGTGCAGGCCAAGCTCGGCCTCACCAACATTCCCGCGCTCGACATTCGGCAGCAGTGCTCGGGCTTCGTGTACGGCCTGCAGGTCTGCGATGCGCTCATTCGTTCGGGCCAGGCGAAGAAGCTGCTCTTCATCGGCGCCGAGATTCACACCGGCTTCATGCCCTTCACCAAGCAGGGCTGGGACGTGGTGATGGGCCGCTCCGACGCCGAGATTCCGCAGGCCGAGAAGGAGTGGAACTCGAAGTTCCGCCACCTGCTCGTGCTCTTCGGAGACGCCGCCGGCGCGGTCGTCATGGGCCCCACCGATGACCCGAAGCGCGGGCTGCTCGGCTTCGCGCTGCACTCCGAGGGCAAGAACGTCGAGGCGCTGTACGTGCCGTCGGCCGGCTTCGCCTACCGCCCGTACTTCTCTGATGAGCACTTCAAGGAAGGTCGCGGCGTGCCCGTGATGGATGGCCGCACCGTGTTCAAGATGGCCGTCACCAAGATGCCCGAGGCCGTGCACGAGGTCTGCGCGAAGGCCGGCGTCACCATCGACGACGTGAACCTGCTGATCCCGCACCAGGCGAACCTGCGCATCTCGGAAGGCGTGCAGAAGGCGCTGAAGCTGCCCGACGAGCGCGTGTACAACAACATTCAGCGCTACGGGAACACGACGGCCGCGACGATTCCGATCGCGTACGACGAGTGCAAGAAGTCGGGTCGCATCAAGAAGGGCGATCTCGTCTGCTTCGTCGGTCTCGGCGCCGGCTTCCACTGGGGCGCGACGCTCTTCCGCGAGTGACCCGGCGCGCACGACTCCCCGCAGCGCTCGTGGGCTTTGCGCTCACCGGAGCCGTCTGCTGGACGTGCGCGCACCGCCCCTCGTCTGCCGAAGGACATGAACAGGGCCGCCTCGAACACGGCGGCCGCACGCGCACGTTCATCTCGTATGCGCCTGAAGGCCCAGGGCCGTTTCCGCTCGTCGTGGCGCTGCATGGCCGGCTCGGAACCGGCGCGCAGATGCTCGAGCTGTCGTCGTTCACGAAGCTCGCCCAGCGCGAGCAGTTCATCGTCGTCTACCCCGATGGCATCGGGCGCTCGTGGGCTGATGGGCGGGGCACGTCTCCGGCGTCACAGGAGGGCGTCGATGACGTGGCGTTTCTCTCTGCCATCATCGATGAGTTCGTGCAGCACCACCACGCCGATGCCTCGAAGGTATTCGTGACCGGCATGTCGAACGGTGGGTTCATGTCGCTGACGCTCGCGTGCCGCATTCCCGAGAAGCTCGCGGGAGTTGGTTCGGTAACCGGCTTCATGGGCGATCAGTTCGCGAAGACGTGCGCTCCCTCGAAGGCCATTCCCGTCGCCATCATCGCGGGAGACACCGACCCGATCGTTCCGTACGCGGGCGGCGCGCTCAAAGGCGGGCGGGGCGTGACGCTTGGAGCCGAGGCGACGGTCGCGCGGTGGGCAGAGCTCAACGGCTGCAGCGGAGCTCCGACCATCACCGAACTGCCCGACGTCGACCCGAACGACGGAACGCGCGTCGAGCGGCGCGACTTCACGAACTGCCGCAGCCCGCTCCGCCTCGACGTCGTGAAGGGCGGCGGTCACACCTGGCCGAGCGGTGACAAGTACCTGCCCGAGGGCATCATCGGAAAGACGTCGCGCGAGCTCGATGCGTCCGCCGAGCTCTGGCGTTTCTGGCAGGCCGCGACGAAGTGAGGCTTCAGGGGCCCCAGTCAGGCGTCGTGTAGTCGCCCTTGTCGAGCGGCAGCGCGATCTGGTTGTTCCCGTCGAACGTCATCACGTACAGCGACTTCGAGCCGCCGCGCGTCGAGGTGAAGAGAATCAACCGGCCGTTGGGCGAGAACGACGGCTCTTCGTTGTTCTTGGTGTCCTGCGTGAGGCGCTTCACCTTGCCGGTCGCGACCTCGACCGTGAACAGATCGAACGCGTTGCGCTCGTCGCGGGCGGTGAAGGCGATCAGATCGCCACGCGGGCTCCACGCCGGGGTCTGGTTGTAGTTGCCCTGGAAGGTGAGGCGCTTCACGTCGCTGCCATCGGCGTTCATCACGTACACCTGAGGAGACCCGCCACGGTTCGACACGAACGCCAGCTTCTTTCCATCGGGCGAGAAGCACGGCGACGAGTTGAGGAAGTACTTCGTGTCGGTGATCTTCGTGGCGCCGCTGCCGTCGGCGTTGGCGACGTAGAGTTCAGCGTTTTCACCGTCAGAGACGGAGTAGGCGATGCGCTTGCCGTCGGGTGAGAAGTCGACGCCGGCGACCATGCGGCCGTTGGCGACGAGCGGCGTCGAGTCTCCACCCGCGCGACCGACGAAGAGCTCGGGCTTGCCGCGCTTGTACGAGGTGAAGGCCACGCTGCGATCGGGCGCCACGGCGGGCAGCACGTTGATGTTGCCGTTCGAGACGGCGACCGCGTTCTTCCCGTCCCAGTCGGCGAGGAAGACGTCTTTGCCGCCGCCCGTCTTCCGCACGTACGCAATGCGCGACTCGAACGGGCCTGTCTCTTTCGTGAAGTGTTTGTAGACCGCGTTCGCGAGCTTGTGCGCCAGCCGCCGCGCGTCTTTCGCGGGAGCGGCTTCGCTTGCCTTCAGCTCTTCACGGCCCGCGTTCACGTTGAAGAGGCGCAGGTCGGCGCGCAGGGTGTCTCCGTCTTTCGAGAGCTGGGTCTTGATGAGCGTCTCGGCGCCCACGTTGAGCCAGTTCTGAAAGGTGATGGTCGCGGCGGTGACGCCTTCTTTGGAGTCGGCGAGGTACGACTTGCGGTCGAGCACCTGGAACAGCCCGCACGCCTGCAGATCGAAGAAGAGCGCCGAGTCGAACTCAGCCGCCGCAGCCTTCGCGCCGTCGTCCTGCGCGAGGGGCACAGGCAGCGCCATGGGCATCGGCCGGAAGTTGGCGCCGGAGATCTCGATCACCGTCTGCTGCGCGAGCGCGGGCACGGCGATGAGGAACAGCAGGGCAGAGACGAGCGACTTCATCGGGCAGAGCTCCAATCGAGACGAAAGGGCAAACAGGTTACAGCGCCCGGAAGACGAAGCCGACTCCGTCCTTCTTCAGGGTGTCTCTGAGGTGATCGGGTGGTGGCCCGAAGGGCGCCGCTTTCTTGATGGCTCCCAACACTGCGCCGTCGAAGAGCTCGTTGCCCGAAGGCGTCTTCAGCTCGACATCGAGCAGCTCACCGCTCGCGCCGATCTTGATCGAGACCGTGGCCTTCAGCGTTCGGCGTTCATCCTCTGGAATCGTGCTGGAGACGTCGTAGTTGCGCTTCACGACAGACTGCACGAGGCCGTAGTACCGCTCGCCTTCCTGCTTCGCCGAGTCGCCGTCTTTTTCGCCGGCCTCGTCACCTTCTGGCTCTTCTTGCGAAGCCGCACGTCCGGTCTTGTTGAAGGCATCAAACAGGCTCTTCTTCGTGTCCTTCGCGGGCTCCTTCGCCGAGTCCTTCTTCGGCTCGGCCTTCGCGTCCTTCGACGGCAGCGCGACAGCCTTGTCGGGCGGGGCAACGACGGGCGCAGGAGCGGCCTTCTCTGCAGGGGGAGGTGGCGGTGGCGGCTCTTCTTTGCGCGGCAGCAGCTTCTCGTCGCGCTTCTTCCCCAGCCGCACCAGCGACGCCTTGATGGGCTCGGGATCCATCGACAGGCGCGGCGGCGAGAACAGCCACGAGAACACGGTCAGCAGCGCGGCGAACACCACGTGCACCACGAGCGAGATCGACACGAACGCGACGATGGGCGTCGGGCGCGGTTGGAGCAGGCTCTCGGTGCGAGCAGTCGTCATTTCTTGTCGGACGCTTTGGGGGCGCCCATCGGGTCCGTCACCATACCGAGGTTCGTCACGCCGGCCTTCTGGGCGGCCGCCATCACGTCGACGACGATGCCGTAGGGCAGGTCGCGATCGGCGTGCAGGTACAGCTCCTTCTCGGCCTGCAGCTTGGCGTTCGCCTTCAGCTTCTCTTCGAGCTCGGCGAGCGGAATCTCGACCTCACCGATGAAGACCTTCTTGTTGATGTCGATGGAGAGCACGAGCTTCTTGTCGGCGGCCTCGACCGGCTGCGCCTTCGTCGTCGGCAGGTTCACCTTCACGCCCTGCTGAATGAGCGGCGCAGTGACCATGAAGATGATGAGCAGCACCAGCATCACGTCGACCATCGGCGTGACGTTGATCTCGGCCATCGTCGTGCGGCCACCGCCCTTGCCCGAGCTCATGCCCATGACGGTGCCCTCACTTGAAGAAGTGGCGCTTCACGATGTTGAGGAAGTCGTTCGAGAAGTTCGCCATCTCGGTGTCGAAGATTTTGATCTTCGACAGGAACGAGTTGTACGCGACGACGGCGGGAATGGCGGCGAACAGGCCGGCCGCCGTAGCGAGCAGCGCGTTGCCGATGGGCGCGGCGACGGTGGTGATGGTGGCGTTGCCCTTCTCGGCGATCTCGTTGAACGCGCCGAGAATGCCCATGACGGTGCCGAAGAGGCCGATGAAGGGGCCGGTGCTGCCGACGGTGCCGAGGAAGGGCACGTGCGCCTCGAGCGTGGTGATCTCCTGCAGCGACGCGCGCTGAAGCGCCCGCTCGACGTTCTCGATGCCGCCCAGCCGCTCGCTCATGGCGCCCTCGGCGCTCTGCTTCTGCTGCGCGAGCTTCGAGAGCTCTTCGTAGCCGGCACGGAAGACGCGCGAGAGCGGGCTGGCCTCGAGCTTCTGCGCCGTCGTGTAGATGGCGTCGAGGCGGTTCGACTTCCAGAAGGTGTCGAGGAAGGTGACCGACTCGGTGCGCGCCTTTCTGAGCTGCATGAACTTCATGCCGATGAGGGCCCAGGAGTAGGCAGACGCAGCGCCGAGCAGCAGCAGCACGAGCAGCTCGACGGCCGAGGCGCTCTTGAGCACATCCAGGTAATTGATCGCGGCCAGCATGGAGGGGCGGGGCTACCAGAGCCGACCCGGTGCGGCAACAAACCACTGGAGAATCATGGATTTGCCAAATTGTCGGTGAATACTCTCCGAACCTTCCCGTCTGGAGACTCCATGAACCGTTCCTTCCTGAGTGTTGCGACAGCCGCTGTCATCTCGTTGCTGGCGTCAGGGTGCATCATCGTCGGCAACAACCGACTCGCCGGTGACATCACGGTGGTCTGGTCGTTCAACGGTCAGACCTGCTTGTTCGTTCCCCAGGTGCAGAGCGTGCGCGTCACGATCCCCGGCGCGCAGCTGCAGAACAACGGCATCTACCCGTGCATGTCGAACAACGTGGCCGGCATCACGCTGCTCAACTTCCGCGGCGGCACGTACAACATCACGGTCGAGGGCCTCGACTCGGCTGGGCGCGTCGTCTACCGCGGCACGACCTCGGCGGTCGTGGACGGCAACGTCTCGGTGAGCGTGAACCTGTTGCCGCAGCAGGGCGCGACAGGCTCGGCGATCATCTCGTGGGTCTTCCCCAACAACCTCGCCTGCGGGCAGGTCGGTGACGTGGCTGGTGGCCGCCCCGTCTCTCGCATGAGCGTCAGCATCGACAACGCAACGCCTTCCATCGTCGACTGCACGCGCGGCAACCCCACGGCGGCGAACCCGTCGGCGGCCATCACGATCGACAACCTCACCGGCTCGCACGTCATCGACGTCATCGCGATGGACAGCGCGAACTTCCCGTACCTGCGCGCGACGAACACGATCACCGCGATGGTCGGTGGTGCGGCGGCGAACACCCTGCAGCTGCAGTGGGTCGTCGGCAGCCTGCCGCTGCGCTGGTCGTTCCTGAACCAGGGCGTGACGATCACCTGCCAGCAGGCCCAGGTGACTCAGGTGTACGTGAACTTCCGCAACCAGCAGACCCAGCAGCTCGTGTTCAGCGACAACAACGGCGCGGGCCCCGCGATCCCCTGCGTGAGCACGAACAACATTCAGGGCACCTTCTGGCCGTACTTCGCGGCGGGCAACTACGACGTCTTCGTGCAGGCGCCCATCACCGGCGGCGCGTACACGTACAAGACGCAGCAGACGGCTCCGAACATTCCCGTGCTCCAGGTGCAGGCCGGCGTGTTCGCGCAGTCCGAGGCGATGGGCCAGCAGCTGGTCCTTCAGTAACCCGCTCGCGCTGATGAGCTCTTCGGGCGTGGATCCCCTCGCGGGCTCCACGCCCGAGTCGTTTCGATGGCGCGCCGTGTGCTAACCGCTCCCGTCATGCGGCACGACAGACACAGCCCCATCGGCGTCTTCGACTCCGGCGTGGGTGGCCTCACGGTGCTCAAGGCGCTCATCGAGCGGCTGCCCCTCGAGTCGACGGTCTACCTCGGAGACACCGCGCGCGTTCCGTACGGCACCAAGTCGCCAGAGGTCGTGACGAAGTACAGCCTCGCGAACGCCGAGGTGCTGCTCGAGTACGGCGTGAAGCTGCTCGTGGTGGCGTGCAACACGGCGTCGGCGGCGGCGTTGCCTGCGTTGCGCGAGGCGCTCCCGATTCCCGTCGTTGGCGTGATCAACCCCGGCGCGACTGTGGCCGCGCATGCCACGAAGAGCGGGAAGATCGCGGTCATCGGGACACCTGGAACCATCGCCTCGGGCGCGTACCAGCAGGCGCTCGCTGCGATTCGCACCGATCTCGAGGTGCACACGCAGGCGTGCCCGCTCTTCGTTCCGCTCGCCGAAGAGGGCTGGGTCGAAGGTGACGTGCCGCGCATGGTGGCCGAGAAGTACCTCTCAGGTGGGCTGCTCTCGCGCGGGGTCGACACGCTCGTGCTCGGCTGTACGCATTACCCGCTGCTCTCGAGCATCATTCAGCAGGTGGCGGGCCCGGCCGTGACGCTGGTCGACTCTGCGCACGCCACCGCCGATCGGGTGGCCGAGGTGCTCCAGGAGAGGGACCTGCTGAAGAAGGAGCGGCTGGCGACCGAGCGGCACTACCTCGTCACCGACACGCCCAACCGCTTCATCGAGGTCGGAGCCCGCTTCCTCGGCCACTCCATCTCGGGCGCACGGCAGATCGATCTCAAGCTCAAGGGCTGAGGTGCGCGCACGGCTCATCGGTGGAGCGGTGGTGCTGCTGCTCGTGATCGGCCTGTGGTGGTCGACGGCGGGCGAAGTCGACGTTCCTGCTCCGCCTCCCGCCGAAGCCGTCGCGCCCGGAGCGCCCGAGCGACAGCCGAGCGCGGGCCGGGTGCTCCCTCCCGTGTTCGTCGCGCCCATCGTTCGGGCCGAGGCACTGCCACACGAGAGAGCGCCTCATCAGCATCACCCTTCCGACGTCGTGGCCCCTGTTGGTGATGCGCTCGCCGTCGGTGAGGCAGACGCCGCGACCGCGACACCCGATGACGCCGGTGAGGTCGCTGAAGAGCCCGCGAAGCCCGTCGAAGCCAGTCCACGAGAACGCGAAGACGACGCTCGATTTCAGGTCCGATGGGGCGACGAAGGCCTGTGCGGCTCGAAGCGCCGCGCTGCGATGCGGGCCGAGCGTGAGTCTCTGCTCGCGAGCTTTCCCACACGTGCCTTCGGAGAAGCGACCATCGCCTTCGACCCGCGCCTCGACGCTCGGGTGGTCGCGTTGGTGGCCGAACGGCTCATCGCCGCGCGTGCTGCGACTGCAGCGTGGATCGACTGGCTCCCGAACGTTCCGCCGCCGGCGACCATCGTCTACTTCGACACGCCTCAGCTCCAGTCGGTCGCCTGCGTCAGCGCGCAGACCATCGGCTACTTCGACGGCCGGCTGCACATCAGCGCCGATCCTTCACTCTCTGAGGCGATGGTCGGCCAGACGGTGATTCACGAGTACGTGCACTTCGCGCTCAACACGCTGTCGATTCCGAAGCCCATGTGGCTGCACGAAGGGCTGGCGATGCGCGTGGCCGAGGAGACGTGGTTTCAAGACACCCGCCTCGACTTCGCGCGCTGGCTGCGGGAGCACCGGCTGCCCTTCGACGCGATGGTCTACGCCTTCCCTCACACGGCAGACGAGAAGTTCGCGCTCGCGAGCTACTACCAGAGCGCGCGCATGGTCGACTTCATCCAGGCGCAGCGCGGGCCCAACGCGGTGCGCGAGCTGGTGCGGCTGCTCTCGACGCACGCGGTGACGGCCGATGACGCGTTCGTGCGAGGCGCGGGGCTCACGCCGTCGTCACTCGAGCCGTACTGGAAGGACTTCGTTCAGGCGCGGTGATCAGCTGCGCGTCGCGTTCGGCTCGGGCTGGGGCTGTGCCTCGACCACCACCGGAGCGATCTTGATGGCGGCGTCGAGGCCGATGTCGTCGGCGCGGGGAATGATGCCCGTCGTCATCGTCACCAGCTTCTCGAGCGTCTTGAAGAACCCGATCTTCGTCAGCGGCCAGTTCAGCCAGCCGGTGGTGATGCAGTAGTACTTGTCGAACGGCGCGGTGTGATGAACGTCGTGGTGGCCGACCGGCAGAATCAGGTGCGCGCGCTGCAGGAAACGGATGAAGCCGGGCAGCTCGTTCGCCTCGAGGTGCGACCACTTGTGGAACTGGTTGGTCATCATCACCCAGAAGATCATCGAGCCGAGCGCGACCATCATGAAGATGAGCAGCGACTGGTAGCCCTCGACGTCGAGCGGCATGAAGATGCAGATGCAGCCGACCCACAACGAGATGAGGCAGTTGTTGCCGTTGGTCTCGATGGCGTCGTGGCGGGTCATCGCCTTCGGGTCGACGTGGTGCTCGCGGAAGGGCCGAATCAGGCCGGGCCCGATGAGCGGCAGCTTCGTCGAGCCCCACGTGTCGGCCAGCCAGTGCACGAAGCCCGAGATGAAGTCGGCCATCACGTAGCCAGTCATGAACGCCGACGCGATGAGGAACCCACGGCCCTCGCTCACCGACCAGGTGCGGCGAACGATGAGCACGATGAGGGTGAAGAACGCGATGATCGAGAAGATCTCCACGTAGCGCCACCACGAGTGGTACCCGGCCGCGAGCGTCTTCGCGTCATGCATCTTGAGGTTGAGGTTCTGGTCGCTCATGACTTTCCGATCCCCCGACAGACTCGATTCGTACGTCTGCCAGTGTCGCCCGGTTTTGTCATCTGGGTGTCATGACGAGGGCTTGCGGCTTTGACGCGGGTCAGCCCGGAGTTGCAGCCGGAGTGGGATCTTCCAGCGCTCAGAACTTCTCGTAGTCGGTCTTCTTCTTCTTCTTCACGGGGTTCGACAGCTTGCCGTCCTTGAAGAGCTCGACGCGTGAGCCGCCAGGCGCCGAGAGGCCCTGCGCGTTGCCCACGAGCGCCTTCGAATCGGGCGGGTGGTACACGACGCGCAACTTCGAGCCGGCCGGCAGGTCTCCGATGTTGGCGTCGATGAGCAGGTAGACGCTGGTGCCCTGTGCGAGCACCCGCTCCTGGTCTTGAACGGGGTCGAGCTCGGCCAGCTGACGGCCCTGATCGATCTCGGTCGAGTCCTCTGCGAACTGCCGCACCTTCACCTTGAGCACCGAGCGGCTGGACGACTCCTTGTAGACCTTGGTGCCCTGAATCGTGATGGAGAGATCGGCGCCGCTCTCGACCGCCTTCGGGTCTTTCAGCTTGAGGCCCGTCGCCTTGTTGTTGTCGGTGTCGAGGAAGAGCGTGGCGTTCGCACAGCGCGTGCCACAGGCGTCGCCCCAGGGCTCTTTGTTGAACTCGATCTTGAAGGCGTAGTCGGTGCCCTGCGGCCCCACGACGATCTCGGTAATCAGCGGCCGGTCTTCTTCTCCAGGAGGCGGCGGCTTGTAGGTGATGGCAGGCTTCTGGGCGAAAACAGTCGACGCCACCAGCGCGACCACGACGACCAACGGGCGGAGCATGGACCAAACGAAAGCAGAAGGGCTGTACGCACGCCAGCTACCGCTGGGGCCGATGAAGAACTTCGTCTACCTGATCGGCGCGACGGGCAGCTCCGATGTCGCAGTCATCGACCCCGCGTGGGACGTGCCCGCGATTCAGCACGCGGTCGAGGCTGACGGAAAACGGCTCGCGGCGGTGTTCCTCACGCATCACCACGGCGATCACATCAATGGCGTTCCTTCACTGCTCAAAGCCCACGATGTTCCCGTGTACGTGCAGGGCGCAGAGGTCGACTTCGCCGAGGCAGTGCAGAAGTTCGGCAGCGCCGTTCGTCGCGTCAGTCCCGGCGAGGTGGTGAAGGTCGGCGCGCTCGAGGTGACGTGCGTGCACACACCAGGACACACGCCGGGCTCGCAGTGTCTGCTCTGTCGCGGCGCGCTCGTCTCGGGCGACACGGTGTTCATCAACGCGTGCGGCCGCTGCGACTTTCCCGGAGGCAGCGCCGAGCAGATGTTCGACTCGCTCCATCGAGTGCTGGGTGCGCTGCCGGCCGAGACGATTCTGTACCCGGGCCACGACTATGGTGACGTCGCGGTCTCGTCGCTCGCGCGGGAGCGGGAACACAACCCGTACTTTCAGCTGGGCATGCTCGAGCGCTTCGTGGCGCACCGGAACCGGCCGCGGAACACGTGACGCGCGGGGTGTGTTCAGCTTCGAGGCCATGAACCGCAGCGAGCTCCATCTGGGCCGTCTGGCCGCGCTCATCGGCATCGTCGTGGTGTCCGTGCTCTTGTGGGACTCGGCGGTGCTGACGCCGTTCAAGCTGCTTGCCGTGATGGGCCACGAGACGGGCCACGCCCTCGCCGCGAAGCTGGTCGGCGGTGACGTGAACCAGGTGACGGTGCGGCTCAACCAGTCGGGCGAATGCCTCTCGTCGATTCCCGATGGGTTCTTCGCGAAGGTGCTCGTGTACTCGGGCGGCTACGTTGGCAGCGCGATCATCGCCGTGCTGTTGCTGGTGCTCACGTACCGGTTCAACGCGCGGCGCTTCATGCTCGGCGCAGCGGCGGTGTGGCTCGTGTTCATGGCGCTGTTCTACGGGCGCGATCTCTTCACGCTCGGCTTCTGCATCGGCATGGCCGTGCTCTTCGCCGCCGGAGCGAAGTGGCTGCCCGTCGAGCTCGTCGGCGGGCTGAACCTGTTCATCGCGACCTTCACCGCGCTCTACGCCGCGATGGATCTGAAAGACGATCTCTGGAACTCGCAGATCCGCTCGATGAGTGATGCGCAGCTGCTCTCGAACGTGACGATCGTTCCCGCGATCGTCTGGGCCCTGCTGTGGACGCTGGTGAGCGTGGCGATTCTCGCGCTTGGTGGGTACTTCGCGGTGCGCGAGAAGAAGGTGGTTGCTCCCGCTGCGAAGCCGCTCCCGCTGGCCGCGTGAGTCAGCCGTCGACGACTCGTTGCGTGAGTGCGACTCGTCCCCTACAAGCGCGCGCCACATGTCCCGTTACGAGCCGTCCGTCATCGAGCCGAAGTGGCAGAACGAGTGGGAAACGAAAAAGCCGTTCAAGACGCCCACCGACCTCGCCGAGCTGAAGAAGAAACCGAAGTACTACGTGCTCGACATGTTCCCGTACCCCTCGGGCGCGGGCCTGCATGTCGGCCACCCCGAGGGCTACACGGCCACCGACGTCGTCGCGCGGCTCAAGCGCCAGCAGGGCTTCAACGTGCTGCACCCGATGGGCTGGGACGCGTTCGGTCTGCCCGCCGAGCGAGCGGCCGTTCGTGATGGCATTCACCCGGCCGTCATCACCAAACGCAACGTCGACAACTTCCGCCGGCAGATCAAACGCCTCGGCTTCTCGTACGACTGGGACCGCGAGGTCGACACCAGCGCTGCCGACTACTACCGGTGGACGCAGTGGATCTTCTTGAAGCTCTACGAGAAGGGCCTCGCGTACATGGCCGAGGTGCCGGTGAACTGGTGCCCTGCGCTCGGCACCGTGCTCGCCAACGAAGAAGTGAAAGACGGCAAGTACGTCGAGACCGGAGACCCGGTCGAGCGTCGCCTGATGAAGCAGTGGATGCTGAAGATCACCGCGTACGGCGATCGCCTGCTCGAAGATCTCGACGGGCTCGATTGGCCCGAAGGCATCAAGGAGATGCAGCGCAACTGGATCGGCAAGTCGGAAGGTGCCGAGGTGACGTTCCAGGTGCAGGGCACGAACGAGTCGTTCATCGTCTTCACCACCCGCCCTGACACGCTCTTCGGAGCCACGTACTGCACGCTCGCGCCCGAGCACGCGCTGGTCGCGAAGATCACCACGCCCGCGCAGAAGGCCGCCGTCGAGGCGTACGTCGCCGAGGCGAAGAACAAGAGCGAGCTCGTTCGCAAAGAAGAGGCGAAGAAGAAGACGGGCGTCTTCACCGGAGCGCACGCCATCAACCCTGCGACGGGCAAGCCAGTGCCGGTGTGGATCGCCGACTACGTGCTCGCCAGCTACGGCACCGGCGCGATCATGGCGGTGCCTGCGCACGACGTGAGAGATCACGAGTTCGCGAAGACGTTCGGGCTGCCCGTCATCGAGGTCGTGCAAGGCGGCAAAGACGTGCAGGCCGAGGCGTTCGTCGAAGAGGGCGTGGCGGTGAACTCGGGCCAGCTCGACGGGCTGAAGACGCTCGAGGCCAAGAAGAAGATGACGGTGTGGCTCGAAGAGAAGGGCCTCGGCAAGAAGCGCGTGCAGTATCAGCTGCGCGACTGGCTCTTCTCCCGCCAGCGCTACTGGGGTGAGCCGTTCCCCATCATTCACCTCGAAGACGGCTCCATCGCGACGGTGCCGGAGTCACAGCTGCCGGTCGAGCTGCCCCACGTCGACGAGTACAAGCCCACGGCCGATGGTCGTCCGCCGCTCGCGCGCGCTGGAGATGCGTGGCTCGGCGTGACGCTGCCCGATGGTCGCAAGGGCGTGCGCGAGGTGAACACGATGCCGCAGTGGGCGGGCTCGTGCTGGTACTACCTGCGCTACCTCGACGCGAAGAACGGCACGCAGGCGTGGAACCCCGAGATCGAGAAGTACTGGATGCCCGTCGACCTGTACGTCGGCGGCGTCGAGCACGCCGTGCTCCATCTCTTGTACGCGCGCTTCTGGCACAAGGTGCTGTTCGACTGCGGCCTCGTCTCGACGAAGGAGCCGTTCCAGAAGCTCTTCAACCAGGGAATGATCCTCGCGTACTCGTACCGCAGCGAGAGCGGGAAGTACTTCTACCCGAACGAGATCGACGACCGCGAAGACGGCGCCTTCGTGAAGACGACCGGCGAGAAGGTGCACAAGCAGGTCGAGAAGATGTCGAAGAGCCGCTTCAACGTCGTCTCGCCCGATGAGGTCATCGAGCAGCACGGCGCCGACGCGATGCGCCTCTACGAGCTCTTCATGGGCCCGCTCGAGCAGGTGAAGCCCTGGCAGATGTCGGGCGTCGCCGGCGTCGCGCGCTTCCTCGATCGCGTGTGGCGGCTCGTGGTGAACGAAGAGACCGGCGCGCTCGCGGGCAAGCTGACCGACGCGGCGGCCGACTCCGAGCCCGAGCTGAACAAGGCGCTGCACAAGTGCATTCAGGCCGTCGAGAAAGACACGCTCGCGCTGCGCTTCAACACCGCCATCAGCCACATGATGACGTTCGCGAACGATGCGACCGGCGCGAAGACGTTGCCGAAGGCCATCGCGCGCACGTTCATGGCGGTGCTGGCTCCGTATGCGCCGCACCTGGCGGAAGAGCTGTGGAACCGGCTCGGCGGTGAGGGATTGGTCTCCATCGCTCCGTGGCCGAAGTTCGACCCCTCGCTCGTGGTCGAGAACACCGTGACCTACGCCGTGCAGGTGCTGGGCAAGCTGCGCACCGAGATTCAGGCGCCGATCAACGCGACCGAAGCCGAAGTGCGCGCGTTGGCGGAAGCGGACCCGAAGATGAAGCCGTGGCTCGAGGGGAAGACGGTGAAGAAGTTCGTCTTCGTTCCGAAGCGGCTCGTGAACTTCGTGGTGGGCTGATGCGACCTCTGGCGCTCGTCCTGCTGGTGTCGACCGCGTGTGGCTATCGCGTCGTCGCGCCAGTGAGCGAGCTGCCAGGCGGGTTGTCGTCGGTGCAGGTGCCGGTCTTCACCAACCAGACTTCAGAGCCCGGCGCCGAAGCGTTCTTCACCCAGGCGCTGCGCGAGAACTACCTGAGGGCAGGGCGGCTGGGCGGAGCAGAGGCTCCCGGTCGCATCGAGGGCGTGCTGCTGAGTGTGGCGTCGTTTCCCCTCATGACTCCCAGTCCCGGCCGCCTGCCGAACTACCGGTTCCAGGCGACGGTGAAGCTGACGCTGGTGAAGAACGGCGTGGCGCTCAACACGGTGCAGGTGACGGGCGGCGAAGACTACCCACCGGGCGCCGATGTGCTGTCGAGCGAGACGAACCGTGGCACCGCCCTGCGCCGGCTGTCGGAGTCGTTGATGCGTGAAGGCGCTGAGCGGCTCGCGACCGGGTGGTGAGGTACACTTCGGGCCGTGGGTGACACTTCACCAGCGCAGGCGCAGAAGCACGCGAGCCTCATCGCGAACATGACGCCCGAGCAGCGAATCGAAGCGTTGCGCGCGGTCGATCGTGGCGTCCGCCGATTGGTGATGGCGAGACTCCGGGCGCTACCCGGACGCGAGCGATCAGGAGTTGGTCATTCCCCACGTCGCTCAGGTGCACGGCGTCGAGGTCGCGCGTCGGTCTACAAGACGTTGCCGCCCGACCTGGCGTGAAGGTTCACCGACCAGATCCGCACGACTGAGGCTGGGTCCTTTCGGTAGCGGTCGCAAGCAGGCAGCCACTCATGCATCGAGCGCAGCACAGGTTCGTCTCGCTCCAGGTCGAAACTGATCCAGGTGGACGCCTCCGCGAGGTGTGTCCGCAGGCGCTCGAGTTCAAGAACTGTCACTGTGGTTCGGCCAAGCACAGGCTCCTTCGCTCCCGTCGCGATCAGCCACGCCTCGAACTCGATTCCCGACCGCCATCCCGACGAGAACGCGCGCTCGGAGATCTCGGCGAGCAAATCGTCGAACTCCGGCAGCGTCATCGCAAAGCCCCGACCAGCTCGTCCCACTTGTGGACCCGGTAGTCGTCTTCTCCGACGACCTCGACCAGCGCTGCGCGAACGCTTGCCCGGTCCAACGCAGGGCCCATGAGTGCGAGCAGACGTTCGACGTCGACCAGGTCCTTCCCGCGGAAGAAGAGCATCTTGAACGTCGCGGTGTCCTCGGGAGCGAGAACGTCGATTTCAACCGAGTGCAGGGTGACTCGCCTGGTTCTCCGAGCTGCGCGCTCGTGCACCGGAATGGAGTTGAAGAACAGGTCCACAGGCAGCCCGCGGAAAGTGCCTCTTGCATCGCCCCGGTCACTGGCGCTCTCGAGTGCCGTCGGCAGGTCGATGGACAGGCCTGCGGCGACGAGGGTGTCGAGCGCCTGACCTGCCTGCTCACCTTCCACGAAGACGTTGATGTCGACGTCGTGGGTACCGCGCGCGGCGCCAAAGAAGCCGTACGCGATCGCTCCGCCGATGGCGTGTGGAATGCCCGCCGACTGAAGCGCCTGCGCGAAGTGAACTGCCGCCTCAGTCGCGTCCATGCCGTTTGTACTTGTCGACGAGGGACTGCCAGAGCGCGAGTGATTCTGGACTGCGTGGATCCTGCTCCTGAAGCGCTGTCTCCGCATCGGGCCGTGCGCGAATGATCGCCATCGCGTCGCGGCACACCGACTCGAGGATCTTCCCTCGCTCTTCGAGGCTCAGCCCACGCAGCGCCGCGACGTCATCTTCCACTTCGTCACGCAGCGTCTTCCGCTGAGCCTCGAGGTGTTCGAGAAACCGCTGTGCGCGAGCATCACTCACGAAACGCAGCCTACCACGGCCGCGCCGTCAGCCCGGAGGCTCGACCGCCACGAACCGGCCCGTGAGTTCATCGAACGTGTCGTAGAGCTGATCGATGCCGAACCGGAAGGTGCCGTTCACGCTCTCGAGCAACGCCGCCTCGAAGCCGCGCGCGCGTGGATCCCGGAGCAGCACGCGCAGGCACGCATCGCGCTTCACCTCGTTGATGGCGACGACCTCCTTCACGCCAAAGCCGCGCGCGAACCGGCGCCGGGCCAGCGCTTCACAGTGCTCCTTGAAGATCGCCTTCTCTCTTGTGCGAATCGCGTTCTTCAGCTGCGCGTACGTCTGCTGGGCCGAGGTCGTGAGCTCTTCTTCCGAGAACAGCTGGTAGTTGGGGAAGCGCTCCCGCGTGCCGATCGACACGCACGTCTCGACGGCGTGCTTCACCAGATCGGCCTCGTGCTCCTCGATGAGCTGGCAGATGTGCAGGTGCACCGGCGTCTTCACCTGGCGCATGGCCGCGAGGTTGCGACGCTCCCACTCGACGGGCTGGGTCTTCAGGTTCTCGGCGAGGAAGGGCATGCGCCGCAGCAACGAGAAGCGCTCGTTGGGCTCCCAGCCCAGGCGTTGCCGCGTTTGGCTCGCGTCGACCGGCATCGCCTTGTCGACGTAGTCCGCCATCCACGGTTGTTCGAAGGGCCGCTCGCCCAGCATGGTGCCCAGCACGTTGAGCGCCCACAGGCCGGGTCTGATGAGGAACTTCGGCATCAACGTCGGCTCGCCCGCGCGCTGGCCAG
The DNA here is from genome assembly GCA_040275325.1 of Myxococcaceae bacterium. Lineage (GTDB taxonomy): Bacteria > Myxococcota > Myxococcia > Myxococcales > Myxococcaceae > Xiheimicrobium. Next base: position 47,753 of record JBEOKA010000206.1, read on the forward strand.
ACATTGCCTCCACGCTGGCCTCGAAGAGCTGCCGGTGGCTGGTGGCGTGATCGGGGCTGCAGATCAGCACCTCGCCGTTGCCGAGGTCGTCCTGGCGCTCGAGCACCCGCGCGAAGAACGACACCACGTCGCGCACGTGAATGTAGGGCAGGGCGGCCGAGCCGGTGCCCGCGAGAATGCGCGAGCGCCACGAGCTGCTGAACCACGTGCGCATCAAGGTGTAGAGCGGCGTGAACTCGCACCAGTCCGAGTACACCGCGCCCAGCCGCACGATCACCGAGGGCACGTCGGCGGCGTAGTTCGCCAGCATGGCTTCGCCGGCCGCCTTCGATCGCGCGTAGGGGTGTTTGCCGTCGACAGGGCTTCGCTCGGTGAGCACGGTGCCCGGCTCGGGAAAGGAGCACGCGGCGAGCGAGCTGGCGAAGATGAAGAGCTTCGGCTTCAGCGCCTTGCTCCGCTCGAGGACCGCCCTCAACCCGTCGATGTTCGTTCGCTGGTATTCGGGGTCGTCGTGGCCCGCGAAGTCGTAGTGCGCGGCGAGGTGCAGCACGACATCGACGCCCCCGTCCTCGGCGATGCGCTTGAAGACCCGCTCCATCGTCTCGGGAACGCCGAGATCGACCTGATGCCAGGTGATGTTCGGGCCTTCGGGGGCGCGCGCCTCAGCGGCCGTTCGCCGGCCAAACGCATGCACTCGCCACTGCCGCTGAAACGCGGCGACGACGTGCCGACCAATGAAGCCAGAGGCGCCAGTGATGAGAAGAGAGGGCAGGCTCACGAGCTGGCTTTGGGTTCAGCGCTGGTTGCGGTCAAGTCACAAGACGGTCGCTCGACCCAACGAAACACGGCTCGGAAAACACGACGGCCGGCGAGGCTCCGTGGAAGCCCCGTCGGCCAGTGCCAGACTGACCTGGGAAGACTGTTACTTCGCCGGAGCCGCGGCGGGCTTCTTACCGGCGGTGCTCAGGTTGTGACCCATGCGCGCCACGAGGCGGCTGGCGGTCGCGGAGTGAACGACGCCCTTCGAGGCGGCGCGATCGATCAGGCGGGTCGCGACACGCACGGCCTCTTTGGCCTTCGCGGCATCGCCCGACGCAGTGGCCTCACGAGCGGCCTTGAGGGCAGCGCGGAACTCGGACTTCACATGGGTGTTGCGCGCCTTGCGCTTGAGGGACTGGCGGTGACGCTTCGCTGCAGAGACGGTGTTGGCCACGGTTGCTGCTCCTTCAAAAACAGATGAGAGGCGGGCCCCATACCGGCCACGCCGCAGCCGGTCAAGACCGGTTCGCCGCCTTCGCCGCCTTCTCTGCCGCCTTGGCCTCGTCCCAGAACAGGTCCATCTGCTTCAGCGTCGCCTCGCCGAAGGGAATGCCGGCTTCGTGCAGCTTCGCCTCGACGTGGTGGAAGCGCGCGGTGAAGCGCTTGTTCGTCATGCGCAGGGCGTCTTCGGGCGGGCAGTTCACCTTGCGGCCCACATTGGCGAGCGCGAAGAGCACGTCACCCAGCTCGTGCTCGATGGCGTCGCGGTCTTTCGAGGCGATGGCCTCGTCGAGCTCTTTGAGCTCTTCGTCGACCTTCGCGCGCGCGCCCGAGACGTCGGGCCAGTCGAAGCCGATGCGAGAGGCCTTCTCGGTGAGCCGCTCGGCCCGTTGGAGCGCAGGCGCGGCCGAAGGGACTCCGTCGAGCACGCTGCCAGCCTTGCCCGTCTTCGCCTTGCGCTCGTCGGCCTTCAGCTTCGCCCAGTTCTGAATCACCTGCTCGGCACCCGCGACCTGCTCTTCGCCGAACACATGCGGGTGCCGCCGCTCGAGCTTCTCGGCGATGGCGTTGGCCACGTCGGCCAGGGTGAACTCTCCAAGCTCACTGGCGAGGTGGGCGTGAAAGACGATCTGAAACAGCAGATCGCCGAGCTCCTCGGCCAGGGGCTTCCATGACCCGCCGTAGGCCACCCGGTCCATCTCATCGAGCACCTCGTAGGTCTCTTCGACGAGGTAGGGGCGCAGGCTGCGCAGGTCCTGCTCCTTGTCCCACGGGCAGCCGTCGGGCGCCCGCAGACGACGCATCACCTCAGCCAGCCGCTCCACCGCAGTCCCGATGTCCGACATGGCGCGGGCTGTAGCACGAGGGTCGGGTCATGTCGGAGCGACGAAAAACGCAGTGCTTCCCGGTTGCTGAGTTAGATTCTCGGCACTGCATGAGAGCTTTTGCCTGCGCCTGCATGCTGGTGGTCGCTGCCACCGCCTTTGCCCAGGTCGAGCTGGTCGATCCCGACGCGCCAGCGGTGCGCACGCAGAAGAAGAAGCCGCTCGAAGAGGTCGACCCGAGCGAGCAGCCCGCGCCTGAAGACGAAGAAGACACCCCAACGCGCACGAAGCCCTCGTCGACGCCGAAGGCAGGCGTGGTGCCGGGGCCGAAGAAGCCCGACGCCGGAGTGCCCGCCCCGCTCGCGAAAGACGTGAAGGCTGCTCCCACACCCGAAGCGAACCGGCCGCCAGAGATCGACTCGCACGAGGTCACCGACGCCGATCTCGAGCTCGCGTGGAACGTGTGGCGCGAGGCGAACGAGAAGTCGACCGTCGACATGAAGGGCGAGCAGGTCGCCCGGCAGCGGCTGTTGACCATCAAAGAAGAGATCGGCGTCGCGAACATGGACACGTGGGCCATCGGACTGCTTCGGGCAGCCGAAGCGCACGAGGTGGCGGGTGACTCGGGCGGAGCGGTCGAGATCGCGCTGTCGGCCACCCAGCTCGCGCCCGATCTGCCGTCGGCCTGGGTCGCTCTGGCGCGCGTGTACTTTCACGGAGACCCCTCTGACGTGGGCCGTGTCTTCGGCGCGCTCAAGAACGCCGTCGTCACCCAGGTGACCGACGTTCGGTACGGCCGCAGCGCGCTCGCCGATCTCATCACCGTTCTGCTGTTCGCCCTCGTCATCACGGTGGTCGTCTTGCTGGTGGTGCTGGCGATTCGGCGCGGCTTCTACGCCCTCTACGACTTCCACTTCCTCTTCCCGCGGGTCGCCTCGCGCTGGCAGACGGGGGCGCTGGCCTTCGTGCTGCTCTCGCTGCCCATCGTGTTCCGGCTGGGGCTGGTGCCAGTGCTGCTCACGGCCTTCTTCGCGCTCGCGCTCTACCTGACGGTCGCCGAGCGGGTGGTGGTGGCCGTGTCGATTGGGTTGCTCGGGCTGGTGCCCTCCATCGCCGCGCTCACGGTCGAGCGTCTCGCCTTCCCAGGTACGCCCGCCGAGCAGCTCTTCCTCATCGAGCGTGGCGGCCCGGGAATGGACCTCGCGGTCGGCCAGCTTCGAACGCTCGCCAGTGAGGACAAGGCTTCGTACGCCGAGCTGTTCGCGCTGGGGCGTCACGAGCTGCGCCGCGGTCGGGCCGAAGAGGCGGCGAAGAGCTTTCGCAAGGCGCTGACGATTCGGCCGAACGACCCCGCGGCGCGCGTGAACCTCGGCATGGCCCTCGTCATCCCGGGCGATCTCGAGAACCCGCGCGCCCTGTTCGAAGAGGCGGGCAAGGCGGCGCCGACGATGGTGCAGGCGCCGTACAACCTCGGGCGCCTCTACCAGCGCCGCGTGGCCCTCTACGGCGACAAGGTGTCGGGAGAGGTCGATCGCATCTCGCAAGCGCTGTTCACGGCGCGCACGCTCGTGCCGGCCTACGCCCAGCTCTCGAAGGACATCGAGGGCACGCCGCGCTCGCTCGCGGCCAACGTCTACCTGCAGTCGGTGCCGCTGCAGCTCGAAGAGATTCTGGTCGAGGCGAAGGCACCCGACGCCGCGCGCCGCGTGAAGAGCCAGGTGCTGCAGCTGCTGATGGGCGAGGTGAACGAGACGCTCGCCATGCTGTACCCCGGCCTGCTGTCGCTGCTCGTGCTGGCCTTCGGCTTCTTGTCGACGACGATTCAGGCCGCGCGCAGCTGCAACAAGTGCGGCCGCCCCGTCAGCAAGCGCGGAGACCCCTACGTCTCGGTCGGCAGCCTCATGTGCACCCAGTGCGTGAACGTGTTCGCGAAGAAGAACGTCGCGGCGCCCTCGCTCAAGGTGCGCAAGCAGCTCGAGGTCGCGCGGTACCAGAGCCGCATCGAGCGCACGAGCTCGATCCTCGGCATCGTCTGCTCGGGCATGGGCCACGTGTTCGCCGGCTTCCCTGCGCGCGGCACGCTGTACGGCTTCTTCTTCATCACGTTGCTGACCGCCATCGTGCTGCGCAACGGCGTGCTGCGTGCGCCCTTCGAGCCGTTGCCGCTGGTACTGCGCATGGTGCCCATCGGCGTGGCGCTGGTGCTGCTCTACGTCTTCACCCTGCGCGGCCTGCGCAAGAAGCAGGGTGGGTGACGCATGGCGCTCAAGGGCACCCTCAAGGACTTCGGCATCGCCGACATTCTTCAGCTGATCGGCCAGCAGCAGAAGACGGGCGTGCTCTCGCTCACCAACAAGGGCGAGAGCGTCAACGTCTCGTTCAAAGACGGCAACATCGTTCGGGCCGAGTCGACCTCGCGCAACCGCAAGGATCTGATCGGCACGATGCTGGTTGCTGCCAACCTCATCACCGAGGCGCAGCTCGAGTTCGCGCTCGAGACCCAGAAGCGAACGCTCCAGCGGCTGGGTGACGTGCTCGTCGGCCAGGGCAGTGTGCCGCTCGAGAAGTTTCGCAGCATGGTGGCGCTGCAGACGAGCGAGACCCTCTTCAAGCTCTTCGGGTGGAAGTCGGGCACCTACGCCTTCGAGGCGAACGACGTCGAGGCCGAGAGCGCCTTCACGCCGCTGCGCGCCGAGTCGGTGCTGATGGAGGGCTTCCGCCGGGTCGACGAGTGGCCGGTGGTGAAGAAGCGCATCACCTCGGACGCGATGACGTTCGAGAAGATCAAAGAGCTGCCGCCGCCCGCCCTCGAGAAGGACGACTTCGACGCGGCCCTCGACGACGCGTTCGCCGAAGAGAAGAAGGAGATCAACAAGGGCGAGTTCCAGTCGGTCGGCGACAACGAGCGCCGTGTGTACGAGGTGATCGCGCCCGGCCGCACCGTGACGCGCATCATCGAGCTGTCGATGCTGGGTGAGTTCGAGACCTCGAAGGCGCTCTGCAACCTCATCAACCTCGAGTACGCGAAGGGCATCGCTCCCGCGGGCTCGGCGACCGACACCGGCAAGCCGTCGCGGCTCAAGGGCGTCATCGGCGGGCTCGCACGCATCGCGGTGTCGATGCTCGTCGTGGGCGCGCTGCTCGTCGTCTTCACCCGGGTCGACTTCGGCAGCTTCCGCTTCGGAGGCTCGGGCGGCACCACGTACAACGACCCCGCCGCGCAGCGCTTCGCCTCGGCCGCGCAGATGACGAGGCTGTCGACGGCCCTGCAGGTGTACCGGCTCGAGAAGGGGCAGCTGCCCGACTCGCTCTCGCAGCTCGTCGAGGCCGGCATCATCAACCCCGACGACGTGCGCTACCCCTGGCGCGACGACTACTACTACCGCCGTGACGGGGCCGTGTTCGTGCTGTTGCCGCCGCTGCGCTGAAGATTCGGGTCAGGCGCGAGGTGGCGCTCCGTCAGGCGGGCATGCCCGACTTGCAAGCACCTGAGCCGATGCGTTACCCGTCGCCTCCTCTCTTCGACAGGAGCCGCTCCACCGAGATGAAGTCCATGCACGTCGACCTGGCCGACACTGATGTCGCCAGAACGCTCGCGGGGGCGCAGAACGAGAACCTCAAGCTGGTGGAGCGACGCCTCGGCGTTCGTGTCGGCCAGCGCGGCACCGAGCTGCACCTGTCGGGGCCCGAGGCGGCCGTCAGCACCGCGGTGAAGCTCATCGAAGGGCTGGCGAGCGCGCTCAAGGGCGGCCGGTCGGTGTACCGGGAAGACGTCGAGCAGGCGCTCAAGGCGATGGGGCAGGGCGGAGACGAGAGCCTGCGCGCGCTGACGCTGTCTCCGATTCTCACGCAGAAGAGCGGCCGGCACGTGACGCCGCGGTCGCTCGCGCAGCAGAAGTACGTCGAGCTCATTCGCACCAGCGACGTGGTGTTCGGGCTCGGGCCCGCGGGCACCGGCAAGACGTACCTCGCGATGGCCATGGCGGTGCAGGCGCTCACCGAGCGCAAGGTGAAGCGCATCGTGCTGGCGCGGCCGGCGGTCGAGGCCGGAGAGAAGCTGGGCTTTCTGCCGGGCGATCTCGCCGAGAAGGTGAACCCGTACCTGCGGCCGCTCTACGACGCCCTCAACGACATGATGGAGCCCGAGCGCGCCGCGGCGTTGATCGAGCAGAACATCATCGAGGTGGCTCCGCTGGCCTTCATGCGGGGCCGCACGCTGAACGACTGCTTCGCCATTCTCGACGAGGCGCAGAACACCACTGTCGAGCAGATGAAGATGTTCCTCACCCGCATCGGGTACCACTCGCGCGCAGTGGTGACGGGTGACGTGACGCAGATCGACCTGCCGACGGGCAAGCAGTCGGGTCTGGTGCACGCGAGGCGCATTCTGCAGAACGTCGAGGGCATCGCCTTCGCGCACTTCACCGATGTCGATGTCGTGCGGCACCCCGTGGTGGCCGAGGTCATCAAGGCGTACGCGCGTGACGAGCTGTCGCAGGTCGATGCGGTCGAGCCGCGGCCCTCTCGCCCGACTCCGCCCAAGCCGTCAGCGCCCCGGTTTCCGCCCGCGAATCCCAACCTGCCCTGAGCGGCTGACCTACAGCCACGCTGATCACCGCAATGCTCACGTGGTGCGTACAGGCGACCTCAGCTCGCCCTGAGCGCTCGCCCAACACATTGATCTTCCGCCCGAAGCAGGGCGGCGCGACGAATGCACATCTCCCGGGCCTGCTGCATCACGTTGGCAGGTCACCCACAGGGAGGTCGCGAATGCGGTTCCTCATCTTCACCGCCGTTGCCGTCGTTGGCTGTGACCGCCCTGTTGCAGAGGCGCCGATCGCGCGGCCGAAGCCCGTCACCACCTGTGCGTCGGTCGATGGCACCTCGCTCGGGCAGTTGCCCCTCAACGTCACGCTCGGAGACGAGACCATCGCCTTCGCCGAGTGGAGCACGCCAGACGAGCAGTCGACCGAGGTCGTTGGCTTCGCCGCGCACCTGCCAGGCGACGTGAACTTCACGGTGAAGGCGGGTGACGACGAGTACACGAGCGCGTCTCCGAGGTGGATGCACCCTCGCGGCATCTCGGGCCCGCGCGTTCACCCCGTGGAGCGGATCACCTTCTGCCGCACGGTCACGCCGCAGATCATCGCCGCCCGCTGATCAGCCCGGAACTTTTCGGGTCGCTCGTTTGCTCACCTCACGGGTGGGGCCTACATTTGGCCTTCCCGGGGAGACCGTGTCGCTCGAAACCTACGGCCGCTATCAGCTGATCAAGAAGCTCGCGACCGGCGGCATGGCCCAGATCTATCTGGCCAGGCAGCTCGGCGTGCAGGGCTTCGAGAAGATGCTCGTGGTGAAGCGCATTCTGCCGCACCTCGCCGAGAACGAAGACTTCATCACCATGTTCCTCGACGAGGCCCGCATCGCGGCGCGCCTCAACCACCCGAACGTGGTGCAGATCTTCGACCTCGGCCAGCAGGACGACACCTTCTACATCGCCATGGAGTACATCCACGGCGAAGACGTTCGCAAAGTCTGGAAGCAGGCCGAGCGCCAGGGCACGGCGATTCCGATTCCGCTGATCTGCCGCATCGTCATCGATGCGTGCGCGGGCCTCGACTACGCGCACAAGAAGACGGACCCGGGCGGGCGGCCGCTCAACATCGTTCACCGTGACATCTCGCCGCAGAACATCCTCGTGAGCTTCGAGGGCGGCGTGAAGGTCGTCGACTTCGGCATCGCGAAGGCGGCCGATCAGGCGACGGTGACGAAGTCGGGCGTGCTCAAGGGCAAGTACTCGTACATGTCTCCCGAGCAGGCGCAGGGGCGGCCGGTCGACGCGCGCACCGACGTCTTCGCGCTCGGCGTGGTGCTGTACGAGCTGCTCACCGGCGCGCGGCTCTTCAAGCGGGCCAACGACATTCAGACGCTGAACGCGGTCACCGAGTGCAAGGTCGAGCCGCCGTCGAACATCGACTCGCGGCTGCCCAAAGATCTCGACGCCATCGTGATGAAGGCGCTCACGAAAGATCGCGACGCCCGCTACGCCGACGCGCGCGAGATGCAGCAGGCGCTCGAAGACTGGGTGCTCAAGAACAAGCTGCCCTCGGGCGCGGTGCACCTCGCCGCCTTCATGCAGGACATCTACGCCGAGCGGCTCGCGCGGGAGGCCGAAGAGGGGCGGCTGCTCTTCACCGAGTCGAGCGCCGACCTGTCGGCCAGCGAGCAGATCGAGAAGGCGACGCCGAACCGACCCACGAAGTCGCTGCGCACGCCGACGATGTCGCGGCAGAGCGTGAGCGCGAAGTCGGGCTCGCGCAAAGAGGCGACGCGCGCCGAGGCTGGCCGCTCGGGCCCCATCTCACGGCCGAACGAGCTGCCCCTGGGCGCCGACGTCAAGCCGCCGCCGACCGAGAACAGCTTGCCCACGCAGCAGGGCCGCCGGAGCAACGGCCCCCTCATCGCGCTCGGAGCCGTCGTCGCCATCGCCGTGGGGCTGGGCGCCTTCGTCGCGCTGCGGCCCGCGAAGGCGAACGTGCTCGTCACCTCCGATCCACCCGGAGCCACGGTGAAGTTCGACGGGCGCTCCCTCGATTGCCGCACGCCGTGCACGCTGCCGACGGTGGCTGAAGGCGAGTACTCGCTCGAGCTGGCGAGGCCGGGCTTTCAGCCGCTCACGACGCGCGTGGTGGTGCCGTCGACTGGCGATCGCACGCTGCCGTACGCGCTCGACAAAGCGACGGAGCCGACCGCGCCCGTGAAGGCGAGAGACGTCGCGGTGACGTTCACCTCGGAGCCCGCAGGCGCGACGGTGACGCTCGATGGCTCGAAGCGTGGCGTGACGCCGCTGACGGTGAAGCTGACGGCCGGCTCGACGCCTGCGCTCACCCTCGAGCTCGACGGCTACCAGGGCCAATCGGAGCGCGTCGACGTTCCCGCCGATCAACCCGAGCTCGCGCGCAGCTACCAGCTGAAGGCGGTCGAGAAGGTGGCCGTGGCCAAGAAGGACCCGCCGAAGAAGGATCCCGTCGTCGCGGTCGTCACGCCGAAGAAAGAGCCCGAGGTGCGGCCGGTCGGCTCGGGCACCGTGCGCTTCATCGTGAACCCGTACGCCACCGTCGAGTGCCCGCCCTACAAGTTCGGTGACACGCCCTTCGGCGACAAGGCGATGACCGCGGGCGACTACAAGTGCACCTTCACCAACGCCGAACTCGGCAAGACGCAGACGAAGAGCGTGCACGTCGAGCCCGGTGAAGTGCTGAAGGTGAAGATCTCGTTCGAGTAGCGCTCACCTCGCCAGCGCGTTGAGGGCGCCCAGCTCCGACAGCAGGTTCGCGGGCAGCTCGAGGCCGTCACGCCCTGTGTACGCGAGGTACGTGCGCTCGGTGAGCCGCTCGGCGCATTGCTTCGCCAGCTCGGTCTTCGGGTTCTCGCGAACGCACGCCTCGAGCGTGAGCCACTCGAGCCGCCAGAGGGCAGGGTCGGTATTGGCAGCGCTGACGACGCCGAGCAGCGACAACACCTCGCCGCGGAAGTTGGCGGTCGGTTCGCGCCGGAGCGCCTCGAGCAGGTACCCCGACGCGCGCAGGTGACTGATGAGCCGCGCGTCATCGGCGGTGAGCTGCTTCGCGATGCCGGTCAGCTCGATGAGGGCCTTCGCGCGCGCCACCAACGACATGGGCGTCGCCTTCGCCACCACGAACTTCTCGGCCTGCCAGGCCTTCGCTTCCACGAGCCAGCGCTCCATCTGCCGCGTGACGAAGCCGGGGAGCGCTTTGCGGGTTCGGTTCTGCTCGAGCATCGCGATGACGGCGTCGGGGTCATCTTTTCCCTGCACGAGCACCGACAGCGCCGTGCGCAGCGCCTGGGTCTGCTCGAAGGCCTCGACGTCGTTCTTCGGCTCGGTCGAGAAGACGCGCTTCCACTCGGCGAGGGCGCGATCGAACTGGCGGGTGGTGGCGTAGAACGACGCGCGCTCGAGCGGGGTCAGCGTCTCGGCGCCGGTCGCGGGAGCGATGTCTTTCGCGGTCGGCTGCCTCAAGTGACAGGCGAAGCAGAGCGAAGAGACGGAGCGCAGGCGGGCGCGGGCCGGCTCGGTCTCGCGGTTGGCGAACTCGGTCTTCGCGCGGGCGATCTCGGCGCCGAACAACGACGCGATGGGGCTCGAGACACCCGAGGTGAAGAAGTGATCGAGCGGGGTGAGCGTGTCGAGGCTGGCGCGGATCTTCTCGGCGTTGGCCGGGTCACGGAACGCGGTCGGGCTGACGAGGAGCGGCTGCAGCGTGACGACGCTCGTGAGCGCCGCCTGCATCGAGGGCTTGAGCTGCGGCGGCGGTGGAGCGGTGAGCAGCAGGGCAATGAGCAAAGTCATGACACCCTCCTGCGTCCGACGCTGCACTCGCCACGCCAGCCGCTCCCCATGGCGGCGAGCCGACTCAGCGCAGCGCGTGCGTCTCGCGGAAGTTGCGTGGGGGAAATGCGCACGTTTCTGACACTCGGTGCATCTCCCTGACATGCCGACGCTCAGCGGGTACTCGCTCAACCAGTCGAACATTCTTCGGAAGGGCAAGAAGGTCGGCACGTTGACGAAGACGGCCTGGCAGCTGGTCGACGAGACGGGGCGGCAGCACGGCGGCACGGTGGCGGGGCTGCTCGAGGCGCGGGCGAAGGCAAAGGGGCCCTCGGGCAAGCTGCGGCTGCACCTCGACACGCTCGAGGTGATCGCGGGCGTCGTCTTCTTCGAGCGGCAGCGCATCGGCACGGTCGACGCGCAGGGCCAGTACGCGGTGACGCTGCGAGGCCGAGCGTGCAGCGGCAACATGCACAAGACGCCGGGCGCGGTGTGGTTGGGCGGGCCGGGTGGCTCGGGCTCCATCACCATCGGCGGCGCGACGTACCAGGCCTACGACGGCGCGATTCACGAGGGGCAGACCGTCATCGGCTGGCTGCGCGCTGACGGCAGCTATCGCGCGGTCACTCGCGCCGGTGACTGCTTCTTCGGCTCTCTGAAGGTTCCGGGCTCGGCCCGATTGCTGCGGCTGGTCCCTTCTTCTTCTCCCGAGGTGGCGTCATGACGTCGATTCGTTCCAACTCCCAGGTTCGCACCCACCACGCCGATCGCCGCCACACGGAGTGCGAGACGACGCCCACGCACCAGAGCCGCCGCAGGCAGCGGGCCGACGGCTTCGAGCGCACCTCGACGGAGACGACGCGGCCGACGACGGGCACGAGCTCGCTCGACGCCAACTTCAACTTCTCCATCGACGTCGGCGGGCAGCGAATCGAAGGCAACCTGCTCGAGCTGATCCTCGCGGCGGTGCTCGAGAAGATGCTGGGCACGCTGGGGGGGGGGGAGTCGCAGCCCGAGATCGGTTCGCAGGTGACGGGAGACGGCCGCCAGTACGTCGTCGAGTCCGGCGACACGAGCACCCGGCCCACGGTCTCGACCTCGACGGGCTCAACGCCCGAGACGTGGCCCACCGGAACCACCTCGACGACGCGCGCTGAAATCCCCGCTGACCTGCGCAGCGCCGATGGTGGCGCGAACATCAGGAGCGCGGCCGACATCGACCGCCTGCCCATCTGGGAGTCGATGCACCCGAACGCGGTGTCGTTCTACAAGAACAAGCTCCGCGAGCAGCTCGAGGCTGGTGAGCCCTCGACGCTCGGCATCAACGGCTTCGACATTCACATTGGCGGCAGCGCGCCCGTGACGCCGACCACCACTGGCGCGACGAGTGAGCTCGATCGGCTGCCCATCTGGACGAATGAGTGGGACGCGACGACGACGGCGGCGTGGAAGCAGCGCATGGCGGCTGACTCCACGCCCATCGCGGGCAAGCTGGCGGCCCTCGACAAGTTCCGTGCATTTCAGCAGGAGCTCAGCGGCCAGGCGCCGCCCCCGTTCAACTCGGGCTACCAGTCTGGGTACGTCCACAACATGTTCATCACGGGCGCGATCTACAACCCGCGCTTCTACGAGCTTGGCCGTGAGCAGAAGCAGTTCATCACCAGCGAGTACCAGCGCCTGCTCGGCCGCCCGCCCTCGAAGAACGAGCAGCAGAAGTGGATGTACCTGTCGCCGAACATGACGGTGAACGAGAGCGAGTTCACGAAGCTGAAGGCGAAGTTCGCGACGATGACGCCGGCCGAGCTGACGGCCTCGGTGGCGGAGCGTTTCACGGACCGTGAGATCGCCGACGGCGTGCGCGCGTACCTGCAGGCGAACCCGAACGCGACGGAGGCTCAGATTCGGCAGGTGGCGACGAGTCAGTACGGCGTGTCGAGCTCGCAGCTCGATCGCGTGAAGCGCGACTTTTTCCCCGAGACGACGCCGCGCACGTTCACGGATCGCGAAGTGGCCGACGGCGTGCGCGCGTACATTCAGGCGAATCCCAACGCGACCGAGGCGCAGATTCGGCAGGTGGCGACGAGCCAGTACGGCGTCACCAGCGCGCAGCTCGATCGCGTGAAGCGCGACCACTTCCCGGCTCCGACCACCACACCCTCAACGCCCTCGACCCCGACGTACACCGATGCCCAGGTGGCTGACGGCGTGCGCGCGTACATCGCGGCGAACCCCGGAGCGACGGAAGCGCAGATTCGCCAGGTGGCGATGAGCCAGTACGGCGTATCGACCGCGCAGCTCGACCGCGTGAAGCGCGACTACTTCAGCTGAGCGGAGCGGGGCGGAAGCGGAATGAACGGGCTCGTCGAGGCGACGTACTCGGCGTAGCCCGGGCGGTGCTTCATCGCTGACTCGAGCATCGCGACGCCCGAGACGCGCACGAGCAGGAACGTCATGAGCGCCGCCGAGGCCACTGTCCACCACGCGCCGACGGCGAGGCCGAAGCAGGCAAAGCCCCACCAGACGACCGCGTCACCGAAGTAGTTCGGGTGTCTCGTGTATCGCCACAGGCCGACGTTCATCACGCGGCCCTTGTTGGCTGTATTGGCTTTGAAGCGCGCGAGCTGCAGGTCTCCGATGGACTCGAAGCCGACGCCGATGAGGACGACCACCGTTCCCACCACGTCGAGCGGGCTCAATTCTGTACCACCGGCGCCAATCGCAGACTGCACTGGCAGGGAAATGAACACCATCAACGCGCCCTGCAGGCCAAACACGATGAACAGGCTGCGAAAAGGCCACGCCGCTCCATGCCGGTTGCGCATGGCGGTGTAGCGCGGGTCTTCACCGCGGCCGTGGTTTCGCCAGGTCAGGTAGATGGCCAGCCGCAGGCCCCAGAGGGAGACGAGGGCGCTCACGAGCCAACCGCGCACCGAGGCTCCCTGCACGGCAAACGTCACCCAGCCGATGACGACGAAGCCGAAGCCCCAGAAGAGATCGACGATGCTCGAGTCACGCAGGCGCAACGAGAGTAGCCACAACAGCACCATGCAGCCGGCGATGACGCCTGTACTCACCAGGAACGCGTTCATCCCGTCGCTCGGAGTGGAACTTCGACGGCGACCGGCTCGGTCTTCGTGAGCCACGCGTCCATGCGCTCCCAGCATTGCTGGAGCCACTCGAGGCGGGCGTCGTCTGTCGTGGGAATCGATGCCGCGCGCTCTCGCCAGAAGCGAAGGTGAATGGTTCGGCCGACGAGGCCGCCGCTCCAGATGTCTTTGAAGGTGGAGAAGCCCTCGAGGCCGGTGTGACCGACGAAGAGCACATCGCAGGCGGGCGCGGCGTCGAGGAGCGCGAGCGTTCCACCTGGCCGGGGCAGGAGCAGTCGTTGCAGCCTCGAGGCGCGCGCGAACGCAACGGGATCGCCCTTCAACCGCTCGAGGGAGCGCTCGCGCTTGGCCGGCGTGAAGCGGGTGCCCTCGGGGTAGAGCAGCACGCCCTGGTTGTCGCGCAGGTTGGCTTTGAGCGCGCGCACGGCGTCGATCTCTCTCGATGAGTCCGACCCGTCACGCGAGACGAAGTGGTTGGGCAGCCAGTGGCCGGCGACGTCGAGGCAGGGGTCGACGAGCAGCTCCTTCTTGAGCACGTAGCGCAGCTCGAGCAGGTGGCGGTTCGCGAGGAAGACGCCGGGGATGAGCGTGTCGACGATGCTGGAGTGGCGAATGAGCACCAGCAGCGGGCCAGGCGAGGCGAGCGCGTCGGACTCGACCTGAAAGTCGAGGCGGTAGATGGCGCGCACGAAGAAGAAGTGCATCGCGACGTAGCGGCGCTGCACGGGCCAGGTGTGGCGCTCGAGGCGCTGGGCGTTGCCGAGGCAGCGCACCCAGAGGGCGAGGAGCTGCACGAGGCCGATGGTCTCGGTGAAGAGGTAGCTGGTGAAGAAGGTGACGAGGCGGGTGGTGGCGAGGGAGCGCACCGTGCCGCGGGCGACGTCGACCAGCAGTGAGAGGACGAGCAGGAGCGGGAAGAGGCCCAGCGCGAGCACGAAGCCGAAGCACACCGCGGGCACAGTGAGGGCGCGGCGGGCGAGGCGGGGGAGCGTCATCTGCTACTCCGTACGGAGCATTCCGAAAGAAGTTGCAGCGACCCACACGAGCCAGACGGGGCCCGCGATCGCGAGCAATTTCGCGGCGTCAGCCGAGGCCCACTGGAAGGCGACCGGCACGCTGAGCAGGCCGCCGGCGAGCGCGAGCCAGCGCAGCTTTCCCGGTTGGGCGACGAACGCGGCGAGCAGGCCGATGGCGAGGCAGCCGTTGAAGGTGGCGTCGAGGAGCAGGGTGAAGCGCAGGAAGGCCTGGCCGATGGCGGGGTCGGTGTTGAGGGCGACGAGGGGCGCGGGCGTGCCGGCGGCGTCGAGGAGCGCGCCGAGGCCGATGAAGACGCCGGCGACGATGGCGGGGCCGGTGCGCAGGCGGGCGGCGAACCCGGCTGCGAAGGCGGCGAGCGCGACGAGTCCGAAGGTGAAGGCGAAGGAGGAGACGGCCGTGCGAATCGGGTACTGCGCGCAGCTCGAGAGCCAGCCGGGAATGTCGGCGGGCGAGTACGGCGAGACGAAGGGCTGCAGGGCGACGACGGCGATGACGTTGAGGAGGACTCCGAGGAGTCCGGCGATGCCGATGGCTCGGGGGCTCCCGGTCATGAGGGCAGGGTACGTCGGCGTCAGGAATCGGCCATGATTTCCTTCCTTGACGGCGCGGGCGGAACTCACGTAGTGAGCCCGCACATCTCGCGGGGTGGAGCAGCCAGGTAGCTCGTCGGGCTCATAACCCGAAGGTCGCAGGTTCAAATCCTGCCCCCGCAACTCGAAGAACGACGCCGACTTAGCCCACAAGCTGAGTCGGCGGTTTTGTGGGGGTGCAGGATCACTTTGAGGCGACGACGGCCCTGTTGAGCGAACTGCCGGGATG
>JBEOKA010000207.1:0-10788 GCA_040275325.1 Myxococcaceae bacterium
TGTACTGCTGCTCGACCGGTTGCTCGGTGTACGGCTGCTCGGCGTACGGCTGCTCCGTGTACGACTGCTCGATCGACGCCGCATCGGAAGCTGGCTCAGCAGCCGTCGCCTCGGTGGGCGCGACGTCTGCGAAGTTCATCTCCTGATTCGGATCGGGAGGAACATTCCAGCTCATGTCCTGCGCGGCGACCGGAGCAGTCGGTGCCTCAGGTGGAACCTCTTCAGCGATCGCCTCGACTGGCGGAACCGGCGCGGGGGCTTCGCCAGACGCGCTCTTCGCAGCGTTCCACGCGGGATCTTCCGCCGCGGGGTCGAGCGTGGACTCCATCGTCGGCTCCGCCGTCGGCGCAGACGGTGGCGGCGTGAGCCCCGACGCGGCGTCCCAGCTGTTCACTCTCGGGGCGATCCACTCCCGCGGTGACGGCGCAACCTCGGCCGTCGCTTCAATCACGGGCAGCTCTTCAGAGACCACGCCTTCGGTGATCGGCAGCTCCTCCGAGACCGTGCTCTCGGTCGCGGCGGTGTCGGCATCCATTCCGAATTGAGCGCCCCAGTCACGCTCGAGGCGCGGGCCCGACGGAGCAGGTGGCGCGATCTCGACTTCGGCGGGCATCTCGATCGGCTCTGGCGGCGCTTCAGTGACGAACGCCTCGGGTGGAGGCGGCGCTTCGACCTCGACCGTCTCGATCGGCGGCTCGACGGCCTCGATCGGTGCGCTCTCGAACGTCTCGACCGGGACCTCTGCCGCGGGAGCTTCGACAGGGGCGGGGTTCGGGTGCTCACCCGAGATGACGTCCGAGTCCATCACCTCGGAGTCGCTCATCACCTCGATCTCTTCTTCGGCTGGCGCAGGCGGAGGCAGTGGTGGAGGCGGCAGTGGCGGCGGGGCGCCCGGCGACACCACCGGCATCGACTCGGCTGGCTTCGCGGTGACGGCCTGCGCGGTCGCGGGTGGAGCTGGCGGCACCACGAGCCCATGACTCGACGGCGCGCTCTCGATCTTCGCGGTCAGGGCGCGCGACATCTTCTCGGCCATCTGATCACTGCCAGCGAGAATGAAGTGCTCCTTCGCCTTTGCGTAGTCACCCGCCTGCGCCAGCGCGAGCCCGAGATAGTTGTGCGCCTTCTTGTGATCGGGCTCGAGATCGGTCGCGGTCTCGAACTCCTTGATGCAGCGCGGAAGGTTGTTCGTCTTCAGGTACACGAGCCCGAGGTTCACGCGCAGCGTGGCGTCGGCCGGGTTCTCGTTGACCAGCTTCTCGTAGATGTCCGAGGCCTGATCGAAGAGCCCGAGCTTGAAGTACGTGAGGCCAAGCAGGTTCTGCGCCTTCTCGTTCTTCGGCGCGAGCCCGTGCGCCTTCTCGAGAAAGCCGCGCGCGTCGACGATCTTCCCCGCCGCGAGCAGCTCGCCGCCCTTGTAGAGCGCCGCGAGGAACTCCTCTTCGTTCACTGGAGCCCGCGAAGTGGCCATGTCGCTTTCCTGTCGCTCAACGGTCGGCGTCGGTCTTCGCGACTTCCGACTGCGCTTTGTATTGGAAGTAGAGCGAGAGCACCTTGCGCACGTACGCCTGGGTCTCGGGGTAGGGCGGAATCTGGCCACCGTACTTGCGGACCGCGTCGGGCCCCGCGTTGTACGCAGCCACCATCTTCACCATGTCGCCGTCGAACTCGTTGGCCAGCACCCGCAGGTAGCGCGTGCCGCCTTCGATGTTCTCTCGCGCGTCGAAGATGTCCTTCACGTACATCTCTCGCGCGGTGGCCGGCATGAGCTGCATCAGGCCCGACGCGCCGACGTGCGAGATCGCGTTGGGGTCGAAGGCCGACTCGGCGTGCATCACCGCGCGCACGAGGTTCACCGGCATTCGGTACTTCAGGGCCATCTCGTCGATGATCTCGTCGAACTCGGTCAGCTTCGTCTTCGAGCTCGGCGTGACACGGGCCGGGGCGCTCGGCTCGGGCGCAGGGCGGAACTCACCTTCGACCTTCCTCGCCTGCCGCGCGCTCGCGCCCTTCGGCGGAACGTTCGTGTAGACGATGGTGCCGTCCTTCTCGACGTACTTGTAGATGCCTCCGGCCCAGGCCAGCGACGGCAGCATCAGCAGTGGAAGGAGTCGACGCAGCAAGCCGGTGGTTCTCCCAAGGTACGTCGGTTCAAACCCTACACCCGATCGGCGGCCTCCCGAAGAAAGCCAGCGATGGGTGAGAACCAGCAGCCCCCCACCCACATTCACGGCCCGTTCAGTCAGGGTGAACAAAGTCTGACGGAGCCTGTTACACCCGCGACATGGCTCGGTCTTTCGACTTCCTGGTCATGGGTGGTGGCGTCGCAGGTCTCTCGTTCGCCCTCGAGGCGGCGAAGCACGGCACCGTGGCAGTCCTCACGAAGCGCAGCCGCTCGGAGGGCAACACCGTCTACGCGCAAGGCGGGATCGCGGCGGTGCTGTCGCCAGACGACACCTTCGAGAAGCACGTCGAAGACACGATCGTCGCCGGCGCAGGCCTGAACAAGAAGTCGATCGTCGAGATCACCGTGAAGGAAGGGCCTGATCGGTTGAAGGCGCTCGTCGCGATGGGCGCGGAGTTCAACCGCCGCGCGAACGGCGAGTTCGATCTCACGCGTGAAGGCGGGCACTCGAAGCGGCGCATCGTTCACGCGGGCGACGTGACGGGCAAAGAAGTCGAGCGCGCGATGCTGGCCGCGTGTGACGAGCAGAAGCAGATCACGTTCTTCCCCGACTCCACGGCGATCGATCTCATTCGGGAGCGGCAGCCAGGCGGTCGTGTGCAGGGCGCCTACGTGCTGCTCGAGGACGGGAAGATCGAGACGTTCCTCGGCAAGGTGACGGTGCTGGCGACCGGCGGCGCGGGCAAGGTGTACCTGTACACGTCGAACCCAGACGTCGCGACCGGCGACGGCGTGGCGATGGCGTACCGGGCGGGTGCGCAGATCGCGAACATGGAGTTCTACCAGTTCCACCCGACCTGCCTGTTCCACCCCGACGCGAAGAGCTTTCTCATCAGCGAGGCGCTGCGTGGAGAAGGTGGGCAGCTGAAGCTGAAGAGCACCGGCGAGCGCTTCATGAAGCGGTACCACGAGCTGGCCGAGCTCGCGCCGCGTGACGTGGTGGCGCGCGCCATCGACGCCGAGATGAAGCGCACCGGCGACGAGTGCGTGCACCTCGACATGACGCACCTGGGGAAGGCGTACCTCGTCGAGCGGTTCCCCACGATCTACGCGACGTGCCGCGAGTTCGGCATCGACATGGCGGTGCAGCCGATTCCCGTCGTGCCGGCGGCTCACTACATGTGCGGAGGCGTCGTGACCGACGAGCACGGGAAGACGTCGATTCCCGGCCTGTACGCGATCGGTGAGGTCACCTGCACGGGCCTGCACGGCGCCAACCGGCTCGCGTCGAACTCGTTGCTCGAAGGGCTCGTGTTCGGGCATCGCGCGACGCACGCAGCCGCGGCTGAAGTGAAGGCCGGCGTGAAGCACCCCACCTCGGTGAAGGAGTGGGACCCCGGCTCGGCCGTCACCTCTGACGAGATGGTCGTCGTCAGCCAGAACTGGGAAGAGATTCGCCGGCTCATGTGGAACTACGTCGGCATCGTGCGCACCGGAAAGCGGCTCGCCCGCGCGCGGCGGCGGCTCGACATGCTGCGCGAGGAAATTCGCGAGTACTACTGGCAGTACAAGGTGACACGTGACGTGATCGAGCTGCGCAACATCGCCGACGTCGCGCACCTGATCGTCGAGTGCGCCTCGCGCCGAAAAGAGAGCCGCGGCCTGCACTACACGCTCGACTACCTGAAGAGCGACGACGCGCTGCTGAAGGACACGGTGATCACCCGTGAGGCGTAAGGCGATCACGGTCTTCTGCGGCTCGAGAGATGGCGCGAAGCCGGTGTTCCGCGAGGCTGCGACGTCGTTCGGCGCAGCGATGGCGAAGGCTGGCTTCGATCTCGTCTACGGCGGCGCCGCGAACGGGTTGATGGGCGCGCTGGCCGACGCGGTGGTGGCAGGAGGGCGCAACGTCATCGGCGTGATCCCCAAAGGGCTCGATCGCGTCGAGTTCGCGCACCCGAAGCTGACGGAGCGGATCAACGTGGGCTCGATGCACGAGCGCAAAGCGATCATGGCGGAGTGGGGTGATGCGTTCGTCGCGCTGCCCGGCGGCTTCGGCACGATGGATGAGCTGTTCGAGGCGCTCACGTGGCGGCAGATCGCGCTTCACGACAAGCCGCTCGGGTTGCTCGACGTCGACGGCTACTACGCGCCGCTGGTGGCGTGGCTCGATCGCGCGGTGACTGATGGCTTCGCGCCGCCGAGGGTGCGTGACGCGCTCGTGGTCGATACGAACGCCACGTCCATGGTGTCCCGGTTGTTCGGAGGCGTTTGATGTTCGGGTCGGGCGGGCAGGGCCTTCTCAACTTCTCGGTGTTCGGCGTTCCCGTGTCGCTCGACTGGTCGTTCCTGCTCGTGCCGCTGCTGGCGATGTCGGGCGGCTGGCAACGCGCGCTCGCGTGGACGGTGGTCGTCTTCGTCAGCGTGTTGCTGCATGAGCTCGGGCACGCGATCGCGATGAAGGTCTTCGGCTTCGAGCCGCGGGTGTCGCTCTACGCGCTGGGCGGGCTCACCTTCTGGCCCGAGAACGCCAACCCGAGCGTGAAGCAGAGCTTCGTGGTGAGCGGCGCCGGGCCGGCCGTGTCGATCTCGTTGGGGTTGGTCTCGCTGGTGCTGCGGTTCCTGGCGCCTCAAGGATCGATGGCGACCGATCTATTGAACCAGTCGATCTGGGTGAACCTGTTCTGGGGCGTCATCAACCTGCTGCCTTTGATGCCGCTCGATGGCGGCAACCTGCTCGACACTGGCGCGACGATCGTCACCGGCACGCCTCGGCCGCGGTGGGTGGGCCTCGTCAGCATCATCTTCGGCGTGGGCGTGGCGGCCGGCGCGTTCAAGTTCGGTCAGCCGTTCCTGGGACTGATCGGTGTCTTCGCCGTGATGCGAGGGTGGAACCGGTGGAGCGACAAGCGCCCCGACTTCGACGCGACAATTCGCCAGGCGACCGAGCTGGGCTGGAACGGCAAGGGCGCAGAGGCCGAGCAGTTGCTGCGCATGCTCGAGACGGCGGCGCTCGATGATGGGCAGCGCTCTCGCGTGCGCGAGGCGATCGCGTGGGTGCGCATCGCGGGTGGTGACGTGGCCGGCGCCGAAGCGGTGGTGCGCACGATGCCGGCGGGGTGGCAGGTGTCTCCCGAGCTGCGCGCGCGGTTGCTCGCGGCGAACGATGACGTCGAGGGTGTGATCAGCACGCTGCTGCCCGAGGTGGCGAATGGTCAGCTCGCAGTGACGGCGGCTCCGTTGTTGGGCTCGGCCCTGGTGGCGACGAACCGGTTCGCTGAGCTCGAGGCCGTCGCGTCACTCATGCTGGCGAACGCGAAGACCCGCGAAGACGGAGCAGGGCGCGTCGCGGCGGATCTCACGGCCAGGTTGTTCCGCTCGGGTCAGCCCGAGGCCTGTCTGCGCCTGTGCGAGTTCTTGTGGAAGAAGTTCCACAAGGGTGAAGACGCGTTCAACGCCGCGTGCTCGCTCGTCAAGCTGAACCGGAATGACGAAGCGATGGTGTGGCTGACCGACGCCGTGAAGGCCGGCATGCCCGAGCTGAAGAAGGCGCTGCTGGCCGATGACGACGTGGCGCCGCTGCGGGAGCGACCGGAGTTCCAGTCGCTGCTCGAACGCGTTCAGTAGTGCGGCGGCCGCTCGTGCTGCGCAGGGTCGACGATGCCGGGATCTCCGCCGACCTTGTCCTTGAGCTGCAGCACCTGGTGGCGGAGCGCGTCGATCTCCTTCTGCTGCCGGTAGACGACGTCTGAGAGCTCGGTGACGAGCTGCTCGAGGTGGGCGTAGCGCTCTTCGATGGTCGTCAGTCGCAACGCGTCGATCATGACTTCGCCTCGCTCTCGTCCCAGGCAGCGCCGAGCCACGCCTTGTAGGCCGCCTTCTGCGCGTCGGTCGGCGTCTCGACGCGCGCCACGTAGACGCCGTCGGCCGGCTTGTTCGCGAGCGTGACGGTCAGCTCGAGCAGCTTGTCGCGGCGGAAGAGGGTGACCTTCACCTGCTCGCCGGGCTTCTTGTCGTCGCAGCGTGAGACGAGCGTCGAGGCGTCACACTTGAAGCCGTCGAGGGCCACGATCTCGTCGTCGGCGTAGATTCCGGCCGCCATCGCGGGTGAGCCGTCGAGCACCGAGGCCACCCCAGGGCCGGCCTTCGGAAGAATGCCAAGCCAGCCACCGGGGCCCTTGTCGTTGCCCTTGCGCGGAGGCGTTCCACCCTTGTCGCCCGAGTTCTCACGTTGCCGCAACCGCACCTCGAGACCGACGTGGCTGAAGACGGAGTAGTCGAGCTCCTTCGTGCCGCGCAGCGCGTGATCGAAGAAGTCCTTCATGCCGATGCCGGCGACTTCGGTCGCGACCTTCTCGATGCCGTCTTCCGGCACGCCCGACTCGTCGCCGTACCGCGCCCACAGCTGGCGGAGCACGTCGTCGAGCCCCTTCGCGTCATTGGTCGCGCGGCGCACGTGCAGATCGAGCAGCGCGCAGACGATCTCGCCCTTGAGGTAGTAGCTGATCGCGCTGTTCGGCGAGTTCTCGTCTGGGCGGTAGTGCTTGGTCCACGAGAGCCACGAGGCGTCGGCGAGCGGCAGCACGTTGCGACCCGGTGTCGTGTGCAACGACGTGAGCGACTCACCGAAACGCGTGAGGTAGCGCGAAGGCGACATGAGGCCGGCGCGACGCACGAGCAGGTTGTCGTAGTAGCTGGTGCCGCCCTCGAAGAACCACAGCAGCTGCGTGTAGTTCTCCTGCGAGTAGTCGAACGGCACGAGGCGCCTGGGCTTGATGCGCTTGACGTTCCAGAGGTGGAAGTACTCGTGCGCGGCGAGCGTGAGGAAGTCCTCCCAACCCTTCGCGCTGGAGAAGCCGGAGCGCGGGAAGAGCAATGCGGTGGAGGCTTTGTGCTCGAGGCCGCCGCGGCCCTTGTCAGTGCCGTAGATGAAGAAGACGTAGCGCTTCATCGGCAGGCCGTCGAAGAGCGCGGCCTCGGTCTCGACGATGCGGGTGAGATCGGTGACGAGCTTCTTCTCGTCGAGCTGCGGGTCACCCCACATGACGATCTCGTGGGGCACGCCGGCGGCGTTGAAGTGAATCGGTGTGTGCGGCCCGACCTCGAACGGAGAGTCGACCAGCTCGTCGTAGTTCGGCGCGACGAACTCGTTGCCCCGCTGATCGAGCGCCACCGTGGTGCGCCAGCCCTTCGGAGCGTCGACGGCCACGTGGTGCGGTCGGTCGCGGAGTTGCTCGGAGTAGTAGAAGAGCGTCGCTCCGTTGAAGTAGCCGTGCGTGCCGTCGAGGTGGCTCGTGCGAACGGTGAGCTCGTTGGCGTACACGCGGTACTTCAGGTGAACGTTCGCGTTGCCGGCCTTGATGCGGAGCGCACGTTTGTCGATGCGCTCGAAGGGCAGGGCTTCGCCGGCGGTGTTGGTGACGGTGAGATCCTGCACGTGGCGGGAGTATTCGCGCACGAGGTAGCTGCCCGGAGTCCACACGGGGAGCGCGACGGTGAGCTCGTTGCCTGCAGGCGGGAAGACGGCCTCGACCTCGAAGAGGTGAGCGTGCGGCTGCGGCATCGAGACCCGGTAGGTGACTGGCATCGACATGCCGCCTGAATACGTCATGCAGGCGATCTCGTCAGCCCGAACTGCGCCGCTTCTGCCGCTTCTGGATTCGGCCTGCGTGATGGAGGCAGAGGTCGGCGAAGTCCGCCAGAAAGCCCTCGAGCACTGGTCCCTGAAACAGCGACCGCGAGGCACCAGGGTTGAAGCTCTCGTGGGCAGTCTCGTTGTGCCAGGTCAGTCGCGAGCCGTAGCGAAGGAACATCACTTCGAGCATTCGGGTCGCCAATTGGAGCGCCTGGACGGAGTCGACGCCGTACACGCGTTGGACCTGCTCAGGTCCGATTCCGACGAGCTGAATTGGGCAGAACGCGTCCCGACCGTCGGTAATTGGGAGTCCGATTCTGAGTTCAGCGAACCGCTCGCTGCGCTCGATTCGAAAACGTCGCGACGCGATGACCTGTCCGAGTTGATCCTGTCGAGAGCGTCGCGTGGCCATGGGCTATCCGTGTGGAAAGAGATCTGTGAACGGTGTCGATTCGTCGATGCGTTCGATGGGCCACCCCGACTGTCCGCCGCAATGTGACGAACACTGTTCCACAGCGCAGCGCGTTCAGGTGTACCGAGCAGTCGTCGGTCGAGGTGGTCGACTGCATCTTTCACGGTCCGCCAGTGGCTGACTTCTTCATCAGTCAGTCGCAGACCG
Source organism: Myxococcaceae bacterium (assembly GCA_040275325.1). Lineage (GTDB taxonomy): Bacteria > Myxococcota > Myxococcia > Myxococcales > Myxococcaceae > Xiheimicrobium. The sequence goes on from JBEOKA010000207.1 coordinate 8,380, forward strand.
AACTCTTCCTCGAGCGACATCACGCATTCGACGAAGTCGAGCCCCACGAGTCACCTCGGGAAGAGACGAACGGCCTTCAGCGCCACCGCGGCTGTTGAGCCCGGCTTGAGTCCTTCGATCGATGCGCCTGTCACACGAAGCACATTGGCTCCGAGGGCGAAGCGGTACTCGGTCGTGCTGCCGAGGAAGAGCTTCGCCTGGAGCGTCAGTGATGTTCCTTCCCCGATGACGATGTCTTCCGTTCGCACGACGAGCGTGGTTGGGCCGTTCGGCGCCGTCACTACAAACGAGTCGGAGCCGGTCGTGAATCGCCCGTCGCGAACTTCGCCCTCGATCACATTCGCTCCGCCGACGAAGCCGGCCACGAACGGAGTCGCGGGCTCGCGGTACACGATGTCGGGAGCGGCGAGCTGTTCGATCACGCCCTTGTTCATCACCGCCACGCGATCGGCGAGGGCGAGCGCTTCTCCCTGATCGTGCGTCACCAGAATCATCGTCGTGCCGAGCTTGGCCCGCAGACTCGCGATCTCTCCGCGCAGCTCTTCCCGCAACGCGACATCCAGATTCGACAACGGCTCATCGAGCAACAGCACCTTCGGCCGACCAACGAGCGCCCGTGCGAGGGCGACACGCTGCAATTGCCCACCCGACAACTCATGCGGCCGACGCTGCGCCAGCGCTGACAAGCGCACCCACCCGAGCGCCTCCATCACGCGCGCTTCGACATCACGTTCGCGCCGCAGTTGGAGCGGATACGCCACGTTCTCGAACACGCTCTTGTGCGGCCACACGGCGTAGCTCTGGAACACCATGCCGAGCCCACGCTTCTCCGGCTGCACGAACGTCGCGCCCTGATCGACCACGGCTCCGGCGAGCCGGATGACGCCAGTGTCAGGCCGCTCGAGGCCCGCGATCATTCGCAGCGTCGTCGTCTTCCCGCACCCCGACGGCCCGAGGAGCGCGAGCAACTCGTGCTCCTTCACCTCGAGCGACAACTTCTTCACGACCGCCGTGGCGCCGAACGACTTCTCGATCTCGACCAACTCCACGGCCGACATCAGCGGGCCTCCGCGCGACGGGTGACGAGGTTCTGCACGATCAACGCGGCGAGCACGATCAACAACAGCGCCGACGCGATCACCGCCGCCGACGCCGGGTCTGCGTAACTCTGCAGTTCGAACAGCAACGTCCCGAGCACGTCACTGCCGGTCGGAATCAGCAGCACCGACATCGTCAGTTCGCTCACCACCGTGAGGAAGGTCAGCAAGACGGCTCCCGTCAGCGCGCCGCGCACCTGCGGAAGAATGCCATCGACGAACGCACGAACTCGACCGGCGCCGCTGAGCCGCGCCGCTTCACCGAGCGTCGGATCCGCCTGCGCCAGCGAGTCCGAGCTCGAGCGAACGCCCAGCGCCAGGTGCTTCACCACGTACGAGAGCAACAGCAGCCAGAACGTGTTCCCGATCGCGAGCACGAACGCGATCTTCTCGAACGCGATGAAGCGCAGATCTCTCGAGAACGTCACGAGCAACGCGAGCGCGAGCACCGTGCCCGGAATCGCCGACGGCGCGTCAGCCAGCGTCTCGAGCCAGCGCTGCTTCGTGAGCGCGATGAGCAGGCCGAACACACCGACCAGCACTGCAGCGAGCGCGGCGAGGCCCAGACTCACACCCGCAGCCTCGAGCGTTCGACCCTGCATCACCACCGTCCAATGCTTGAGCGTGAACGAACCCCACTGGCCCCAGGTCGGCTGCAGCCCTGTGAGAAAGACCGCACCGAGGGGGAGGAGAATGATCGCCACGGCCAGCGCCCACGCGCCGATCGACACCGGCAGTCTCCAAGGTCCGAGCGCGACGACCTTCTGTCCCAGGCCCTTCCCGCGAGGCAGTCGCACACGGCCCGATTTCGCCAGCCACGCATTCGCGCCGAGCACGAACACCGCGAGGAGCAGCAACTCGACGCTCAGCACCGCTGCGCGAGAGAGCCCGGTCTCGCCCATGAGCACTTCGCTGTAGATGCGCGTCGTGAGCGTCGGAGCGGGCGGATTCGCCGACACACCGAGCAGGTACGGAACGCCGAACGACGCAGAGGCGAAGACGAACACGAGCGCCGCGCCGGACATCGCTGCGGGAGTAATCAGCGGCAACGTCACCGAGAGAAACGTCTTCGCCGCCGATGCGCCCGAGAGCCGCGCCGCTTCTTCGAGTGAGGGATCGATTCGTTTCAACGCCGCGCTCGTCGAGAGCACCACCAGCGGAAGCGCGGACGTTCCGAGCACGAACGCGATGCCGCCAAGGCCGTACACGTCGAGGTGCCCTTTGCCGATCACCAGCGTGAGCCAGCCCGACTTCGGGTTCGCGAGCGCGATCCATCCCATCGTCCAGATGTACGGAGGGATCGCCGACGGCA
>JBEOKA010000208.1:0-9524 GCA_040275325.1 Myxococcaceae bacterium
ATGGTGACGACGCCAGCGGTCTTGTTGCCGACGCCGGGCAGCTCGGCGAGCTCGGCGCGTGACGTGGGCACCTGGCCGCCGTGGCGCTCGAGCAGCGCGTGGCCGAGCTTCACCAGCGCCTTCGACTTGTTGCGGAAGAGGCCGACCGTCTTGAGGTAGCCCTCGAGCACCTTCGGCGTGGTGGCGGCGTAGTCGGCGGCGCTGCGGAAGTCGCGGAAGAGCTCGGGCGTGACGAGGTTCACGCGTTTGTCGGTCGTCTGCGCCGAGAGAATGACGGCGACCAGCAGCTCGAGCGGGGTGGTGAAGTCGAGCTCGATCTTCGCCTCGGGCATCGCGGCGTCGAGGCGTTCGATGACCTCGAGCGCGCGGCGGCGTTTTTCAGCGACGGTTTCGCGGGGCATCGGTCACTCCACGACACGGCGGGGCACATGCGCGCCCAACCGGGTGACGAGCTCGTAGTGAATGGTCTGCGCCCAACCGGCCAGCGTCTCGGCCGAGAGGCTCTCGTCGCCGTCGCGGCCCAGCAGCGTCGCCATCAGCGGCGCCTCGTTCGTCACCGCGTGCGTCACGTCGATGATGAGGTGGTTCATCATCACGCGGCCCAGCACGGGGCAGCGTTTGCCGTTCACCAGCACGTGGGCCTTGCCCGACGCGAGGCGTGGGTACCCGTCCCAATAGCCGACGGGCAGCACGGCCACGCGCGTGTCGGAGCCACAGCGCCAGGTGCAGCCGTAGCCGACGTAGCTGCCGGCGGGCAGCCACTTCACGACCTGGCTCGGGCAGCGCCACGTGAGCACCGGGTGGAGCGCCGGCAGCTCGCCCAGCACCACCTTCGCCGACAGCCGCGTCTCGGTCGAAGGCCACAGGCCATAGAGGCTGATGCCGACGCGCACCACGTCGAAGCGCGAGGGCGGCAACACGAGCGCGGCGGCGCTGGCGGCGAAGTGACGCTGGGTCGTCGCCGAGAGCCCGATGCGTTTCTGGAGCAGCTCGAACGAGCGCGCGAAGGCCTCGAGCTGGGTGCTCGCGTACGACTGCTCCGTCACGTCTTCGGTGTTCGCGAAGTGGCTCAAGACGCCCTTCACGTCGAGCACGTCACGCGCAGCGGCGAGTCCATCGGCGGCGCCCGCTTCGAGCTGCTGCTTCGTGAAGCCCTCGCGCCCGAGGCCCGTGTCGAGGTGCAGGTGGACGGAGGCGGTGAGTCCCTTCGCGCGCAACAGCGGAACCGCAGCCTCGTAGGACCCATCGGCCACCACCACGTCGACGCCTGCCTCGGCGAGCTCCACGACCTCTTCAGCCGAGGTGGCTCCGATGACGAGGACGTCGCGCCGCGGAGCCGACTGCTGGGCCTCGAACGCACGCACGGCGAGACCTTCGCCCGGGGTGATGACGTAGAGCGCGTCGGCAGCGGCGTGCGCGAGCGGCAGAACCTCGGAGAACCCGTGGCCGTACGCGTTGCCCTTGAGCACGGCCCCGACGCGCCGCGACGCTCCAGCGGTGGCCCGAAACGCAGCGACGTTGGCGCGAAAGGCCGCGGCCGACAGCTCGATGCGGGACGACAACGAGCCGGGCGAAGGAACGGACATGGCGGGAGGGTGCCTACTCCAGAAGCCCTTCGGGTCGCGAGGGTCGAAAGCGGCGGCACCACCGGCTCGCTGCTACGGTTCCTCGAGATGCGGCTCGGGTCGACTCTGCTCTGCGTGATGACGGCGTGCGCCTCGGCGCCGATCGATCGCCTCGACCCGGAAGAGGTGCTGGGAACTTCGCGCGCGAAGAGCGAGCCGGTCGGCTCCGTCGTGCTGCTCGAGCGGCTGCAGCGCTTCGTCGACGAAGGAGAGAAGACGCGGGGCCAGGTGAGCCGTGGAGCGCCGATGCCCCGGGCGCATGCCGATGCGTGGCTTGCGGTGCTCGACGACGTCGACGCGCTGACGACGAGCGCCACCATGCTCGACTTCGTGCGGGCGAGGCTGTGGCTGCAGACGGCGCTCGAGGCCGACGGCGCCCGCTTCGGAGACGTGCCTCTCGACGTCTCGACCCGCGCTCAGCGCACCCTCGCGGGGCTCACCTTGAAGCTCGTGAGCTCGAGCCGCAGCAAGAGGCTGGTCGCTGCGAACCCCGCGACGTTCAGCTGGCCCATCGATCCCGTCGTCGTCACCAGCCCGTGGGGAGACCGGCTGCACCCGGTGCATGGCGAGTACCGCTTTCACGCGGGCGTCGATCTCGAGGCAGGGCGCACGCAGCCCGTGTACGCCGCAGCGACAGGCGTGGTGGCCTTCGCGGGCTGGAACCAGGGGCACGGCAAGCAGGTCGAGCTGCAGCACGACGCGCACGTCTCGACCCGCTACAGCCACCTCTCGAGCTGGGCGGTGCAGCCGGGCGAGCTGGTGAAGCGCGGCGACGTCATCGGCTGGGCGGGCAAGACGGGCACGGCGACGGGCGTGCATCTGCACTTCGAGCTGCGGCGTGATGGCGAGTCGCTCGACCCCGAGGCCGAGCTGCCCGGGCCGGGCGCCGCGGTGATGGTGACCCGGTGAGCGCGCTCGTCGAGGCGCTGGTGAAGCGCGCGTTCCATCAGGCGCCCATCGCGCAGGCGAACCAGGCCATCGATGACGTGCGGGCGATGGTCGAGGCGGAGTCGGGCGCGCAGGCGTTCAGCTACGAGCTCTTCGTACCGGGAGCCAACGTCGAGGCGTACTTCCTCTCGAACGCGCTGCCGAAGCTGGTGTTGTTCCTCCACTGCCGGGGCTTTCGCGGCACCCAGACGCCCGGCCTCTTCGTCTCACTCTTCTCGGACACGGGCCTGCACTTCATCAAGGCTGGAGACGCGCTCGAGGTGATGGCCGAGGCGAAGCACCTGACGATCGACGAGCTCTACCGCCGCTACGGTGACGGCGGCACCGGCGACCCGAAGCTGCTGGGCCCCTGATGCGCCGCTCTGAAAAGGCGAAGGGCCCCGTCCTTTCGAACGGAGCCCCAGGCGACGACGACCCGATGAACGACTCAGAGCGTGTCTTTGAGTTCCTTCGCAGGCCGGAAGCCGATCGTCTTGGTGGCCTTGAGCTTCATGAGCTCGTTGGTCTGCGGGTTGCGAATGCGACGGGCCTTGCGCGTGCGAATGCTCCACGTGCCGAAGCCGGGGTAGCTGAACCGCGCGTCGGCCTTCACGGCCTTACCGATGTTGTCGAAGACCACGTCCATCAAGTGGGCCGCGTCCTTCTTGGTCAACCGCGTCTGCTGCGCCACAGCCTCGACCAGCTCTGCCTTCGTCATGTGCTCCCTCCCGAGTCGCAGCCGCCGCTGCGAGGGGCGCGGAAGTACCAGAGGAAGATCAACGAGGTCAATCACATACAGAATGCCTGTACACGAAAACCCATGTCTGATCAGAGGACTCCCGGGTCGGATCACGACGCACCGTCAACCCCTCGGAGCCGCAGGGGCTCATGGCACATTCCCGATCGCCGCGCCGCAACGATCGATCGACTGGCGATCGTCCTCATGGGAGCCCTGGTGGTGGTCGGGTGTGTGCGTGCGCCGGTGCCATCGTCGCTCCCCGCTGAGCCGCCGTCGCTGTGGGTCGACGCGTTCGCCAGCGCGGGTGGTGACGGAGGCGTCGAGGCGGCGTTGAAGACGATGCCGGCGCTGCGTGAGCCCGCACGACTGCACGTGCGCAGCGGGTTGTACGCGGGGCCGTTCTCGTTTCCCGCGGGGACCACGCTCGAAGGTCACGGAGAGGCCGTGCTCTTCCTCGAGGGCACGGGCACCGTCGTCACCGCCAGCGCGCCGCTCAAGCTGAAGCACGTGTCGATTCAAGGTGGCTCCGTCGGACTGGTCGCGACCGCGCCGATCTCCCTCGAGCAGGTGAAGTTCTCGGGGCACCGCGTGGTGGCGCTGCAGGTGCTGGATGCAGGTGTGGAAGCGCGCGCTCTCGAGGTGACGTCGCGGCACGACTCGGCTGGCCTCGACGCCATCAACGCGTCGGTCAAGGTCGAGGGCGCGAAGCTCGACGGCCCGCTCTCGTTCGGGGTGCGTGCCGCTGACTCGACGGTGAAACTCTCGAAGGTGACGAGCGTGGGCGCTGCTTCGGTGGTGCAGGTGCTGCGTGGCTCGCTCGAGCTCGACGGCCTCGACGCGTCGGGCGGGCTGCGCACGGCGCTCTCGCTCTCGAGCGCCCAGGGAGACCTCTCGAACCTCGACGTCACGGGCTTCGAGTACGCCGTGCTGGCGCTGAAGAGCACGGTTGGGCTTCGACACGCCACCCTGCGTGGTGCGCGCTTCTGCGGCGCCTCGTTTCTGAACTCGAAGCCGACGCTCGAGGCGGTCTCCATCGAACGCGCGGGCTCGGGCGGCGGCGTGCAGCTGCTCGACTCGGAGAGCGACGTGAAGACACTCTCCGTCGCGAACACCGTCGCGTCGGGGGTGCTGGTTCGAAAGGGGAAGGCGCGCATCGACTCGCTGGTGGTGCGCGACCTGCGCGGAGAGCCCGGGCCGGATGGGGCCCTGCTGTCTGGTGACGGGCTTCAGGTGCGGGACGCAGAGGTCGAGCTCGGCTCGCTCGAGGCCGACGGCATCGATGGCGCCGCCGTGTACGCGTCGAACGTGGCGAAGGTGGTCGCGAAACGAATCGACGTGCGCAGCTCGGGCTTCGGAGCCGCCGTCGTCGAGCGCAAGAGCATGCTCTTCGCGGAGTCCGTCACCTCACGAGCGAGCCGCGGCCCCTCCATCGCGGCTCCGGAGGACGGGCTCATCGACGTCAAATGGCTCTCGGCCCAGGGCGGCGACGTGTCGGTGTGGGCCGACTGTGCGAGCGGGTCGTTCGTCACGGTCGGCGCGGTCGACGAAGGCACGGTGCTGCCGCGGCTTCGCTGTCTCGAGCGGCCGAAGCGGAGGTGAGCGTCACCAGGCGACGCCGACGTGCCCACGAGCGAGACGAGCGCGGAGACCTGATGATCCGAAGGCTGCACCCGCGCACACCAGCATCGACGCCGCCAGCCGGCGGAGCACGGAGCGCCTCTCAGACGGTGGTCGCGTGCTTCGAGAGGAACTGAACGATCGCCGGGTAGACGTCGGTGTCGGCGTTTCGGCCCACGACGAGATCGCCGTGGCCGTAGTCGTGCTCGTGGCCGAACGACTTCCCCACCAGCACCAGCTGCTTCTGCGTCGCCTGCGCTTCGTCGAAGAACCGCTGGGTCACATCGATGGGCGCGAGCTGATCGACGCTCCCGCCGATGACGAGCGTGGGCACGTCACGCACCGCGAGCGCCGGCGTTCGCAAGTCGCTGCCATCGTTCGCGTTGGTGAGCAGCCCCGTGCGCACCCACGTCTCGAGCTGCGCCAGCACGCCCCTCCAGAGATCGGCGAACACGGTGGCGAGCAGCACACGTTGATCGCCACCGTCGATGTTGTCGACCTGCGCGGTGACGTGCGCGATGGCTGGCGCGGGGAACCACCCGGCGAGGGGCGCGAACATCGTCGAGAGCACCCTCGCAGGGAACGCGCCCGCGGGAGAGAGCGCCTGACCCAGCTTCAACGCCCGCAGGAAGAGCGGTCGAGGCGAGAAGAAGAGCGGGCTGCCGATGGTGACCAGCGCTCGCAGGCGGCCGCGTGCCTTCCTCGCTGACGCCAGCACGCCAATCACCCCGCCGAGGGAGTGCCCGACCCAGAGCACCTTCGACTGCCCCGTCTCGGCTTCGACCGCGTCGAGAATCGCCGGCACGTCGAGATCGATGTGATCGTCGATGGTGGCCTCGGCGAACGCCGGCTCTGGAGCGCGAGAGCGGCCGGCGCCACGACAGTCGACGGTGAAGACCTGAAAGCCCGCCGCTGCGAGCACGCGCGCGAGGTGCGAGCGCCCGCGGAATTCGAAGAAGGCGTGGTTGTTTCCCAGGCCATGGCACAGCACGACGGGCTGGGCGAAGCGTTGCTCGAGGGGCGCGCGGTACCACAGCGAGAGCGACCACCCATCGGCCGTCGTCACGCGCAAGAGGCGGGGCCGATCGCCGAGGTGGTACCAGACCCGGGTGAGCGCCACCCACGACGTCAACAGGGCCGCGAGGCCGGCGATGATCAGCAGCGTCGTCATGGCGGCGGGGGCTGGTATGGTGCGCCCGGCATGAAGCTGCGCGACCTGATGTTCGTCCTGCCGAACCTCTTCACGGTGTCGTCCATCTTCTGCGGCTTCTACGCGATGACGCTGTGTACTGGAGAGGCCGGGCCCACGCAGCTGTATCAGGCGGCGCTCGCGATCTTCTTCGGCATCTTCTTCGACGGCTTCGACGGCCGCGTGGCGCGCCTCACCAAGACCCAGAGCCTCTTCGGGCAAGAGCTCGACTCGCTGGCCGACGTCGTCACCTTCGGCGCGGCGCCGGCGCTGCTGGTCTTCAAGTGGGCGCTGCAGCCGCTCGGCATCGTCGGCCTGTTCGGCGCGTTCCTCTTCGCGGCGTGCGGTGCGCTGCGCCTCGCCCGCTTCAACGTGCTCGCGATCCGGTCTCCTCACGGCGGCGCGTCGAGCTTCTTCGTCGGCATGCCGATTCCCTTCGCGGCGTGCGGCCTGGTCTCGATGGTCATCGCCTGGCAGGCGGCGCGTGGTGGCGCGTTGCCGACCGAGGCGCAGTGGCCCGTCTTCGGCGTGGTGGTGTTCCTCGCGCTGCTGATGGTGTCGACGGTGCGTTACCGCACGTTCAAGGATCTCAAGCTCTCGAAGAAGTCGATGCTGGTGCTCTTCTTCATCCTCGCGGGCGGCGTCTTCATCGCCACGCGCATTCACCCGGCCTCGGTCATCGTCGCCTACTTCTTCCTCTACCTCGTGTCGGGGCTGGTCGAGTCGGTGGTGCTGCTGCGCAAACACCTCATCGCGAAGAAGGCCGAAGCGCTCGCCGCCGTCATCGACGATGACGACGAAGACGACGCGCCCGACGACGTCGACGAGCAGGAAGTGCTCTGAGCGCCAAGTGCGAATCGAGACGCTCTGCACCGGCGACGAGCTGCTGACCGGCCTCACCTCTGACACCAACAGCCGCTTCTTCCAGACGCTGCTGCTCGAGCAGTGCGGGCTCACGGTGCGGCGCTCCACGGTCGTGGGCGACGTGCGTGAAGAGCTCATCGAGGTGATGAACACGCTCGCCGCGCGCTGCGACGTGGTGCTCGTGTCGGGCGGCCTGGGGCCCACCACCGACGACATCACCATCGAGTGCGCCGCCGAGGCCGCGAAGGTCGCCATCGTCGAAGACGAGCGGGTGATGGCGCACATTCGCGCGCGCTTCGACAAGCGGGGCATCGCGCTCACCGAGAACAACCGGCGGCAGGCGCGAATCCCCGAGGGCAGCGAGGTCTTGCTCAACGACGAGGGCTCGGCCCCGCTCATCATTCAGCGGGTCGGGCGGTGCACCTTCTTCTTCGTGCCCGGCGTGCCGCGCGAGTACCGCCACCTCGTCGAGCGCTTCGTGGTGCCCAGGCTCGCGGCGCTGACCAACCGCAAGACCGTGACGAAGCTGCGGGTGCTCAAGACGATGGGCGTGCCCGAGTCGCACCTCGACGAGAAGGTGCGGCCGCTGCTCTCGAAGCACCCGAGCGTCACCTTCGGCTACCGCACCCACGCGCCCGAGAATCACCTCAAGCTGCTGGTGACGGCAGCCGACGAGCCCACCGCGCTCGCGATCCTCTCAGCTGCAGAGCGTGACGCGCGCGAGGTGCTGGGTGCGTCGATCTTCGGGGTCGATGACGAGACGCTCGCGCAGGTCGTGGGGAAGAAGCTGCTCGAACAGGGCCTTTCGCTCGCGGTCGCCGAGTCGTGCACCGGCGGACTCATCTGCGCGGCCTGCACCGAGGTCTCTGGAGCCAGCGCCTGGTTCCCCGGAGGCGCCGCGACCTACGCCGCGAGCGTCAAGAGCCTGTGGGCGAACGTTCCGGCCGGGCTCATCGAGACCCACGGCGTCGTCTCCGAGCAGATCGCGCGCGCGATGGCGACGGGCGTGAGAGACGCCTTGTCCGCTTCGTGTGGACTGTCGGTGACGGGCTACGCGGGCCCCACTGGCGGTGACGCGGTGAACCCGGTCGGCACGGTCTTCATTGGTGTGGCGACGCCCGCGCGCGTCTTCGTCGAGAAGCACCGGTTTGGTGGAGATCGCGAGCGCGTGCGCGTCTTCGCCGCCGCCACCGCGCTCGATGCGCTGCGCCGGGCGCTCTGACGTCGACGCGCGTCAGCTCCCATCTGGATCCTTCTGACGTCGACGGGCAACCAACTCGGGCGTACGAACGCCGCCTCACTCTTGCCCGGGGAGCCCCATGTTTCGTCTCGTCTTGATCTCGTCGTGTCTCGCCTCTCTCGCCTTCGCGCAGGTCACCGTCACCGGAAAGAACGGCAAGACCGTGAAGGTCGGCGCTGGCGGCGTCGACGTGCAGAACGCCAACGGCAAGGTGAAGGTGAACGCGGGCGGCACTTCGGTGAAGGTCGAGGCGGCCGATGACGACGCCGACGAGAAGACCGTCGAGGTCGATGGCAACGGGCCGGTCCCTGCAGCGAAGGACGGCACGTGGATCGTCGAGGGCCAGGGCCGCACCGAGTCGCACGTGTGCGCCGCCAACGAAGACGTTCGCCTCGACGGTCAGGGCCACACCATCACCCTCACCGGGCCGTGCCGGAACATCGTCGTGAACGGTCAGGGCAGCGTCGTCACCACCGACGTCGCCGCGAAGATCGAGGCGAACGGCATGAACAACCAGGTGAAGTGGAAGAAGGCCGCGACGGGGAAGAAGCCCGTCATCAGCCTCAGCGGCATGAACAACGCCGCGCCGCAGGTGAAGTGACGACTACAGCGGGAACCCGAGGCCCAGCTTGAGGCCCGGGTAGCCTGCCTCGACCCGCAGCGTGAGGCCCTCGGTCAGCTTGTACATGATGCCGAGGTTGCCGATGAAGCCGGGGGCGATGCCCAGCGCTCCACCGCAGACGTTGCCCCAGCACCAATCACCAAACCGCAGCTCGAGCGCGACGCCCAGCTTCAGGTAGCCCGAGAACTTCTGCGAGAAGTGCAGCGCCCACATCGCCTCGATGGGCACCGCGAAGCCGAAGCCGAACACCGAGCGCCCGATGGCGAAGAGATCGACGCCCGCCTCGATGCTGAACGAGTCGTTGAGCGAGGGCACGAAGCCGTCGTGCAGAATCGGCTGCAGGTAGCGGCCTCCGACGCTGAAGGGCACGCCGCCGAAGCCCCAGTACGCCGCGGGCAGGCCGACGAACAACGAGATCATCGGGTGGCGGCGCTGCGGGCTCGCGTCAGACAACGAGCCGGGGCCACGCAGACTGGGGTCGATGGAGCCCCCGCTCGAGGCCGACTTGTCGTCATCGGCCAGCGCCGTCGAGCTGACGACACTGAGCGCAAGGAAGAGAGCAAGAGAGAGCGATCGCATGATGGTGTCCTCTTCGTGGTGAAACAGCGGGGCGGACAGTAGACGTCAGGAATGGAGACCGCTCAATGAAACCGCGCCGCCTCTTCATCGCTGGCGCGACCGGCGCCGTGGGGCGCGTGCTG
>JBEOKA010000209.1:0-17463 GCA_040275325.1 Myxococcaceae bacterium
TTGCCGGGCTGGTAGGTGAGCTCGTTGCGCGGGTTCTCCATGAAGCGCGTGAGCGCGGCGAACACGTCGGGGTGGCCCTTGATGCAGCGGTACAGCTTGATCTTCGCGAGCCGCTCCGAGATCGCGTCGGGGAAGCGGCCCATCACCGGCACCTTCAGCAGATCGAAGATGTCGCCGTTGAGCACGAGGTGCACGGCATCGTCTCCGTGTTCACCCGTCGAGTAGCGCAGCAGCAGCTGGGCGAGCCGGTCGTCTTCCTTGAAGTCGTCGTAGATGTTGATGCGGCCGCGTTTGTGCCCGGTGCCGAGGTGCAGATCGGACAACACGAGGCCAAAGCGACGCATGCGTGAACTCTACTCGGTTGCCGCGTTCTTGATGCCCTCGGCCACGGTGCTCGCGATGGCCTTGGCGACGGCGATGAGAGGAATGATGGCCAGCATGCCGACGACGCCGCCGAGCGTTCCACCCACGCTGATGCCGACGATGACGGTCATCGGGTGCATGTCGAGGCTCTTGCCCATGACGACCGGGCTGATCACCATCGCGTCGATGAGGTGCACGATCACGTAGATGGCGACGAGCACGCCGATCGAGGGCGCGTTCGGATCGAGCAGCGAGAAGAAGATGCCAGCCGACGCGCCGATGAAGGGGCCCGCGAAGGGAATGACGTTGGCGAGCCCGAACAGCACCGCGAAGAGGAACGCGTTCGGCATGCCTGCGAGCCAGAGCGGAATCGCGACGAGCACGGTGACGAGCAGGTTCTCGACGGCGGTGCCGATCAGGTACGAGGCGATCTGCCGATCGACGCGATCGATCATCACCAGCGCGTTCTCGAAGTAGCGGTTGGGCACGAACGAGACGACTGCGCGCTTCATCGCCGTGCCGTCGAGCAGCAGGAAGAAGGCGATGATGAGCGCGAGCACCACGCTGCCGGCCTGCGAGAGCATGCCCAGCGCCATCGTCGGCAGGCCTTCCATCAGCGACTTGCGCTGTGCCTGAAGGAAGTGGCGCAGCTTCTCGAACGCCGCCTGCCAGTCGACCTGCTTGTAGCGGGCGCTGAGCGAGGCCTGCCAGCCGTCGAGGCGCTCCTCCAATTGGACCTCGAAGGCGCTTCGTTCACCGGGCTGCGGCGCCTGCTCGAGCCAGGACTCCAGTGACGGCCAGACGCCAGCGACGATCAAGGCGAGGCCACCGAGCAGTACGGCGAAGCAGATCGCGACGGCGCGTGAGCGCGAGAGCCCGCGGTTCTCGAGCATGTCGGCGAGCGGGCCGACGACGTACGTGAAGATGAGCGCGACGATGACGGGCACGATCAGGAAACGCAGCACCCAGCCGACGCCGATCACGGCAGCGAGCCCGAGCGCGAACACGATCGCCTGCACGACCTTCTCGCCCAGGGTCAGCCGCTTCAGCGGGGGAATGAGCGTGCCTGCCGGAAACGATCCGGGAGCGCTCACGAGTTCTCTCCGGGCTTCTTGAGCACGGGCGGCGTCGTCTTCGAGGTCTGGCGAACCGAGTCCGACAGCTCGCGCAGTCGCGCACCGACGATCCGCGCCAGGTTCCAGACGATGCGCGCGCCGAGCCGGGAGTCTCGGTCGAGCAGGTGCTCGAGATCGGACTGAAAGATGCCGAGCAGCACGGTCGGCTTGCGCACGACGCTCGAGGCGGTACGGGCGATCGACTCCAGCAGCGCGAGCTCTCCGAAGAACTGCCGCTCACCGAGCGTCACCAGCAGCTTCTCGTTGCCGTCGTCGAGGTGCATGACGATGTCCACCGAGCCCGACTTGATGATGTACATGCCCGCGCCGGTCTGGCCCTCTCGGAAGACGACCTCTCCCGGAGCGTACTCGCGCACGTGCAGCACCTTCATGATGCGCTTGAGCTCGCTGTCTTTCAGATCCTTGAAGAGTGGCACTGCGCGCAGCGTCGCCAGCTCCTCCTCGGCGGTCACCGCGCTCGCCGGCGGCTTCCAGAGGGCCAACTCAGTCTCGACCATGCGTTGATCCGTAGCATCGGAACTTCGGTTGGCAATTTCCCCAGCCCGCCTCCGTGACGGAGAATCACCGTGTATGCGCGCCAGCTACCCCGCCGACTCTCCGCTCCACGCGTTCACGGAAGACGAGGTGAAGGCGATCTTCGCGGCGGGCTCGATTCGCATGTGCGTCGCGGGAGAGCCGATCGTCACCGAGGGAGAACCCGGCGAGTCGATGTACTTCGTCATCGAAGGCCAGGCCGAGGCGCGCGTGCACACCCGCACCGTGCGCAGCTACGGCTCGGGCGCGTACTTCGGTGAGCTCTCGTTCATCAACCCAGGCCACAAGCGCAGCGCCACCATCGTGGCCGTCACGGACGCCTGGCTGCAGGTGCTCGATCAGAAGAGCATTCAGACGCTGCTGGTGAGTCACCCGAACGCAATCTTCACGCTCATGCGCCGCACCTGCGCGTTCCTCGTCGACGCCGAGCGCAACCTGGTGGGAGATCTGCGTCGCCAGAACGCCGAGCTGGTCGATACGATCAAGAAGCTCGAGTTCACGCGGAAGCGCCTGACGGAAGAGGAAGAGACCGCGCGCACCGATGGGCTGACCGGCCTGTCGAACCGCCGCTGTTTCGACGCCGAGCTGCCCATCTTCATGGAGCGCGCTCAGGCGATCTCCTCGGGCCTCGCCCTCATCGCGATGGATCTCGATCACTTCAAACCGGTGAACGACACGCTCGGCCACGCCGCCGGCGACTTCGTGCTGAGGGAGGTCGGCAAGATCCTTCGTGGGCAGATTCGCCGCACCGACCTGCCGTGCCGTGTTGGCGGCGACGAGTTCATCATTCTGCTGGCCGATCTCACCGAGACCGCCGCGAAGAACCGTGCCGAGTCACTGCGAGCGGCGATCGGCTCGTTTCCGCACCCCGGCAATGAGCGCGGCATTCGCATCACCACGACGATGGGTGGAACGCTCTATCGCCCGGGAGAGACTGTCGAGGTCTTCATGAAGCGGGCCGACGAGGCGCTGTACGCGGCCAAACGCGCCGGGCGGAACCGGGTGAACTGGGTGCCTTGAGCGACGCTCGAGGGTACCTTTGCGCCATGCACGCTGACTTCGATTTCGTCGATGACGAGCAGGGCGGTCGCTTCGTGCCCACAGGAGGCCCGGTGGTCGAGCTTCGCCAGATGGTGGCGAAGGGCGAGATCGACAACGCCGCCAAGCACTACGAAGAGACCGGCGCCGTCGCTCGTGATGGCTTGCTCGAGGAGGCGGCGAACGCGTCGTTCGAGACGAAACGATCGATCGCGCTCATGTTCCGCAAGGCGCGTGACTTTGGAGCGGCGGCGCGCGTGTACCAGCACGCGAAGCTCGAGACCGAAGCGGCGGCGGCCTTCGAACAGGCGGGAGAGTTCGCCGCGGCCGCCGCGTGCTGGGAGCGCTCGGGTGAGGTGCTGAAGGCGGCGGCGGCGTACGAGCGCGCGGGCAAGACCGATCAGGCGCTCGAGCTGTATCGCCGCGGTGGGGCTCCGGAGCGCGCGGCCGAGACGCTCGCGAGGGGCAACCGTCACCTCGACGCGGCAAAGGAGTTTCGCCGGCTGAACAACACGCACGCCGAGGTCGAGGTGCTGCGCGCGGGGCTCTCTGCGGAGCCCACGAACGTCGAGATCGCCTCGCGCCTCGCCGAGTTGATGCTGCAGCACGGCCACGCCGAACCAGCCGCGCAGCTGTTGATGGAGACGACGCGCCGCGCTCCAGCGGCGAAAGACGACGTGCGCTTCCTCACCTTGCTGGCGACGGCCCTCGAGGCGACCGGCAATGCACCAACCGCGGCGAAGGTGCGCGCGAGGCTGCAGGAGCTGCCAAAGTCCAACGCGCCTCCCGTGATCACCGGAGCTCCGGTGACCGCCACGCCCGGTGCCGACGCGTACGGGTTTCTCAAGGCCCTGCCGATGTTCGCGGATCTCACGCTCAACGACATGAAGGCGCTGTACCGGGTGTGCGCGCTGCAGGCGTACGAGGCGGGGCAGCACCTGATCGAGGTCGGCCAGCCGGGCAAGGGCCTGTTCCTGATCGTCGAAGGACAGGTCGAGGTGTTCGCAGGCTCGGGTCCGCAGGCGCGGCTGCTCAACACGCTCGGGGTCGGCGGCTACGTCGGTGAGATCTCGCTCGTGCAAGACGGGCCGACCTCGGCGCGCGTCACGGCCCGTTCGAAGGTGAAGGTGCTCTTCATCTCGCGCGACGCGTTTCACCAGTACGTCTACGGCGCTCCGACGGCGGCGCTGCGCATCTACCAGTTGTTCACGCACAACCTGGCCGAGCGGGTGCGCGTGTTGTCTGCGGCGAAGTGATCGTTCAGACGCGCGTGTCTTCGACGAGGTCTGCCTCTTCGAGTGTCTGCGCGTCGAGCTTCGCGGTTCGCGCGAGCCTGGCCTGCGCGAGCTTCTTCACGGCCAGCATCGCCGCTGAGTCCTGCAGCACGCGCGCCTTGAAGTCCTGTGCCGAGAGCTTGAGCGTCAGCACCGGCCCGAGGGCGGTGACGGTGGCGGTCGCGACGCCGTTGGTCAGCATCGAGACCTCGCCGAAGAGATCGCCTTCGCGCAGATCGGGGTAGCGCTCGCCGCTGCGATGCGAGGCCGCGCAGGTGCCACGCAGCACGAGCTGCACGAACTCCGAGGGCTGGCCTTCTTGAATGATCGTCGCGCCGTCGGGGTACGCGCCCGGTCGGAAGCTGGTCGACAGCGCCTTCTTGTCGCCCTCTGGCAAGGCCCGAAGGAGCGGACTCGCCCGCAACGCGTTCGCGAGCAGCCGCTCCCGGTAGAACTGAATCAGCATCTGCTTCACGCGCGGGTGGTTCGTCACCACGTTCGCCATCGCATCGCGGGTGATCTCGAGCACCACCGTATCGACGTCGGCCACCACGCTCGCGACGCGCGGTGATCCCGACACCATCGCCACCTCGCCCAGAATGTCGCCGGCGTTCGCGCTCGCGACCCGTCGCTGCTGCGGCGTTCCGAACCCACGGAAGATGCCGGCCTCACCCTCGGCCATGGCGAACATCGAGTCGCCTGGAGCGCCCTCGGCGATGATCGTCTCGCCCGCCTTGTACGAGCGCACCTCCATCGCGGTGCTCAAGATCTCCTTCAGCTCGGCCTCGGTGAGCGTCGAGAACAGGGGAATCGAGGGCAGGCCGCTGCGCGTCGCGGGTGGCTCGGTCTCGACTTCGATCTCGAGGTCGATCTCCACGGGCGCCACGGCGTCTTTCGGAGGAGGCGGCGGCACCTGTGCCTTCGGTGGCAGCACGGGGGCTTTGGGCGCCGTCGCGCGCGCGAACAGTGACGCGATCTTCTCCTGCGTCTGGGAGTGGCCGGGCTCGAGGCTGAGGATGACTCTGCAGACAGCCGACGCCTTGAAGAACAGGCCGTGCTTCGCGTACCGATCGGCGACGTCTTCGTAGACCTTCAGCGCGTCGGCCTTCTTGCCGGCCTTCGCCATCACCTCGGCGACCTTCTGCAGCGCGCCGACGTCATCGGGAGCGGCAGCGACGACCTTCTGCCAGGCCTCGATGGCCGCGGGGAACTTGCCCTTCGTCGTCAGCTCCGTGGCCTTGTCCTTCAGCGCGCGCACCTGGTCACTCACGTGATCTCTCCCGTCACTGACACATACCGCTCACGCACGACTGGCCGAGGTTGCACACGTTGCCGCAGCCACCGCACGCCATCGGATCGTTGGCGAAGTTGGCTTCGCACCCATCGCTCGGCGACACGTTGCAGTCTCCAAAACCGAAGTTGCAGATCGACCGACCGCACATGCCCATGACGCACAGCCGCGTCGCGTTCGGCGTCGGTGGACAGACAGTGCCGCAGCCGTTGCAGTTGTCGGGGTCGAAGCGCGGGTCGACACAGCTGGTGCCTCCGTTGCACGGCAGCAGCGGGGGAGCGCAGTTCGCGCGGCACTGGCCCATCACGCAGAGCTGGCCCGGCCCGCACGGCATGCCGCACATGCCGCAGTGGTTCACGTCGCTCTGCAGCTTCACGCACTCGCCGTTGCAGTTGGTCTGCAGGCCGCCGCACGGTGGAACGCAGGTCGAGTTCACGCAGCGACTGCCTGGAGCGCACGGCATGCCGCACCCACCGCAGTTGAGGACATCGCGGCTGGTGTCCACGCAGAGGGGGCCGCACTGCTGCGTGCCGATGGGGCAGACGAGCCCGCAGCTGCCAGCGAGACACGCGAGGCCCATGGGACAGGGCTGGTTGCAGCCGCCACAGTTGGCGGGATCGTATCGAGGGTCGACGCAGGCCTGGCCGCACGAGATGAGCGGAGCGGCGCAGCGATCGACGCACGTTCCGTCGATGCACGAGCCCGTCACGCAGTCGACGTTGAGCCAGCAGTCCTTTCCTTTGGCACACGAGGGGCAGTCGCCGCCGCAGTCGATGTCGGTCTCGAAGCCGTTGAAGACGCCGTCGGTGCAGCTGGGCGCGACGCAGCGGTTGCCGACACACGAGAGGGCCTCGCAATCGGCCGGCGCGACGCACGCCCTGCCCAGGCCGCAGTCGGGACAGGATTCGCCGCCGCAATCGATGTCGGTCTCGTCGCCGTTCTTCGCGCCATCGCTGCAGCTCGCCCCCGCGCAGACCTTCTTCACGCAGGTGCCGCTCGCGCAGTCGGTATCGGTGAGACAGGCAGCCATCAGCTGACACGGCGCACAGTCGGGGCCACCGCAGTCGAGTGCGCTCTCTTGGCCGTTCTTCACGCCGTCATCGCAGGTCGGCGTCGGCTTGGTGACACAGCCCGTGAGGAGCAGTCCGATGATCAGGGACAGGCGTTGGTGCACAGGAGCACTCCGTTGCAGTTTCTGATCGCCTCAGCGCAGGGCCCGAGCGGCAGGCTGGCGGGCACTGGCATCATCTGGTCGTTGTTGCAGATGCACTGGAGCACGCCGTTGCAGGCCTGACACATGGCGCAGGTCATCTGGTACGGCCCGAGGGGCGGTGGCTGGCAGCACTGGCCGAAGGTGCACATCTCTTGCGGGCCGCACGGCGAGTTGCAGCGGCCGCAGTGCATCTGAGACACCAGCAGCTCGGCCTCGCAGCCATCACCAATCGATCCATTGCAGTCTTCGAAGCCGGGCTGACACGCGCCGATGATGCAGGTGGTGTTCGCGCAGGCGGGCGCGGCGTGCGGCGGTGGAGGGCAGGGCTGGCCGCACATGCCGCAGTTGTCGAGATCGGTGCGAGGATCGACGCAGACGCCGCCGTCGCAGCTCATGAGTGGGAACTGGCAACCCGTCACGCAGTTGCGGCCGATGCACGCTTCACCGGGGCCGCACGGGTTGTTGCAGGCGCCGCAGTGCTGCGGGTCGCGATCGATCGACACGCACGTTCCTCCACAGAACTGATGGTTCGGTGGGCACTGGGGCACGCAGGTGCCGCCGATGCACGAATCTCCAATCGGGCACGGGTTGTTGCAGCCGCCGCAGTGCGCCGGGTTCGAGTTGCGATCGACGCAGCCGCTGCCGCAGAGAATCGTCCCGCCGAGGCAGGCCGAGGTGCACATGCCGTTGGTGCAGAGCTGATTGGGTGGGCACTGGTTGCCGCACATGCCGCAGTTGGAGCGATCGAAGCGGGAGTCGACGCAGGCCATGTTGCAGGCGCGCAGCGGCATCTGGCACATCGCGCCGCACCGGCCGTTGCTGCACACGCCCATCGCGCAGTCGTCGTTGAAGTCGCAGAACTCGCCAGGGTCGCAGCCGGGGCAGACGTCGCCGCCGCAGTCGACGTCGCTCTCGAGTCCATCGAGCACGCCGTTGGTGCACGAAGGCATCGGGCAGCCGGCATCGGGGCACTCACCTGCGTCGACCATCATCACGTTGCACGGGCCACACCCGCCGCCGCAGTCGACGCCGGTCTCCTGGCCGTTGCGAACGCCATCGCGACACGTCGGCGCAGCGCAGCGGTTGACGGTGCAGACGCCCGAGGCGCAGTCGCCGTCCCCCACGCAGAGACGATCGACGGCGCAGCCAGGGCACTGGCCTCCACCACAGTCGACGTCGGTCTCGCGCCCATCGAGGGCGGCGTTCGTGCAGTCCGCCGGGCGCGGGAAGATCTGCGGGCACCCGGTCAGACACAACAACAGCAGCGCGCTTCGTCCCTTCATCATGTCGGCACCAGCGGAGAGTCGGCCATCACCTGTTCCGAAGCCTGGCCACCACGCGCGGCCTCGAGCACGGTCTTGAGCTCGGGCGCGACGGAGGTGAGCCGCAGATAGACGACGTTGGGGCGCACGTTGGCGCGCATCACCTTGCCGTACAGCTCGCCGGGCTTGAGGCCGTCACCTTCGACGATGCGCAGCTGCAGATCGCTGAGGGCGGGCAGCTCCTGATCGACGTGCAGCTCCATGCCGAGCTCGGAGATCGCCTCGACGCGCGCGACGTACGTGAGCTCGCCGACCTGCTTCGACTTCACGGTGGCGTAGCGCAGCTCGATCGGCGTCTTCGGAGCCACGAAGGCCTCGTGCGCGCTCTGCAGCTTCACGTCGAAGGGCGCGGCGACCGCGAGCGCTTCGTGAATCGTCATCGTGCCCTTCACGCCCTTGGGTGAGACGGTCTGCGAGGTGCCGATGGTGAGGCCGTCGCCGCAACGCTCGCGGGTCTGCTCCGAGATCAACACCTGGCCACCGACGGTGAACGACTCGACGCGCGAGGTCAGGTTGATGGTCGAGCCGACGATGCCGTACTTCGCGCGCAGCTCCGAACCGATGTTGCCGAGCACGACCTCGCCGCTGTGCACGCCGATGCCCATCTCGACGGCGGGCAGGCCGTTCTTCACGTTCCACGCGTTGATCTCGGGCATCGCGTTGAGCATCTCGATGGCGCAGGCGACGGCGCGCTTCTCGGTGTGCTCGAGCGGCAGGGGAGCGCCGAAGACGACGAGGATCGCGTCACCGATGAACTCGTCGATGGTTCCGCCGTACTTCGTGATGATGCGGGTCATCGACTCCAGGTAGTGGTTGAGCAGCTTGACCACGTTCTCGGGCTCCATCGTGCCGCACATGCTCGTGAAGCCGCGCAGGTCGGTCATCATGATGGTGACGAAGTCGCGCTGGCCGCCCAGCTTGAGGCCGTCGGGAGAGTCGAGCAGCTGCTGCACGACCTGCTCGGTGAGGTAGCGGCCGAAGGTCTGGCGCACGAACTCGCGCTCGTGTTCGGCCTTCGCGTGGGCTCGCTGCGCGGCGCGGGCGCCCATGATCAAGCACAGGAGCGAGCTGCCACCGATGGCGAACGCCGGGCTGACGCTGGGCACGGAGTAGCCGGACGACGAGGCGAGGAACGACGCGGTGAGGAGCGTGAGAATGAGCAGCGCGTTGATGAGCAGGGCGACGCCGGTCGAGGCCGTGACGCCGACGATCGCCGCGACGAGCGAGGCGCCCAGCACGATGGCCACGTTCGACCAGCTCGGCGCCTGATGAAAGAAGTCGTCGTGCAGCAGGTTGGCCAGCATCGTGGCGTGGTGTTCGACGCCGGGCATCTCTCCCAGCGGGCTCGTGCGCATGTCGGCAGCAGCGAGCGCGGTGGAGCCGACGAAGACGTGCTTCCCCGTGAGCATCGAGGGATCGCCGCCGTTGCTCTTCGTGGTCGCGATCGTCGTGGTGAACCGCATCGTCTGCTCGTCGATCATCTCGAAGTCGGGCTCGGGCGGAATGCCGGCGTCGCTGTTGAACTCGAGCTCGAGAATTCGCCCCGGGTCGGGTGAGTAGCGGGCCTTCCCAGAGATCAGCGCGCCCTCGTCGAGCTTCGCGGGGTCGATGGCCGAGAGTGGGAGCATCACGCCGTCGCGCGTCACCTTCGTCTGATCGTCGAGCTTGAAGCGCTGATCGTCACCGAGCGGGTTCCCCGTGAGCGTGAGCGTCGAGTCGGCGCGCACCAGCGACCAGATCGGCACGTAGCGAATCGGTCCATCGCCGCGCGTGTCGTGCCGGCCCTGATAACGAACGAGCGTGCGGCCGAGCTTGTCGATGGGAATGCGCCGCTTGCCGCCGAGATCGACGTGCGAGCCGGGGAAGATGCGAATCGACGAGACCGACACGCCGAGCGACTGCGCGGCGAGGCGGAGCGAGAGCGAGGGCAGCAGGCGCTCCTTCATGCGCGCGACGAGCAGCGAGTGCCTCAAGACGTCGTCGGCGCCATCGAGCACGACGTTCGCCATCGCGATCGACTGGGCCGAGCCCGCGACGGGATCGATCACCGGGTTCGGTGCCGCGTCGCCGCCGACGATCTCGGTGTACTCGGGCAGGCCGGCCGCCGAGTCGTGCCAGGGAATCGAGTTCGCATCGAGCGCCTTGAGCGCGACCTCCGACATCACGGGCCGCGTCTCTCCCGTGAGGCGCGCGATGGTGAAGCTGAAGCCCACGTTCCCCGCGCGTCGTGCGGCGTCTCCCACGGCCGTGTCCCACTCCGGGTGATCGCGGGAGGGATCGACCAGCGAGACGTCGAAGGTGAGGCTCGCGGGCTTCGCGGCCGAGACGACGTCGATGAGCCGCGCGTAGTTGAAGCGCGGAATCGGCCAGCCAAGGCGGGTGATGGTGTCGTCGTCGATGGCAAGCACGACGACGTCTTCCTGCTTCACGGCCGACGGCGTGGCGCGGCCGGTCGCGAGCTCGGCCTGCGAACGTTCGGGGAAGCGAAGGCGGAAGAAGAGATCGTGGGCGCGGGTCTCGAGGTACGAGTCGATGCTCGTCCACGTGAAGGCGGGAACGATCAGGCCACCGACGATCACGCCGACGGCGATCGCGCGAATCGCTCGCGCTCTTCGGGCCGGGTACTGATCGATTCGATCTTCGATCGCGTCGAGGCGGGCGAGGGCCGACGCCGCGATGCCCGAGAAGAACGACCGCAGGCGGTACAGCGCGACCGCCGTAAACGACATCGCGCCGATTCGCAGCAGCAGGGCCGCGAGCGGAAAACCCAGCGCAGGGAACCGCGTCGTCGCAGCCAGGGCCGCCTCGTCACGCCAGAGCCACGCGGCTCCAGCGATGGCGAGAAACGAGAGCCCGGCGACGTCGGCGCGGCGGTTGGTCATTTCCCCACCGTGAAGGCGTAGACCTTCGAGGTCGCGCCTTCGAAGCCCTTCGAGTCGACGCCGCTGACGCGCCAGAACCACTTGCCCTTCGGCAGCGCCTCGGGCCACGACAGCGTCGTCGCGTTCACGGTCTGCGTGGAGAGCTCGACGAGGAAGTCGGCGTCACGCGCGAGCTCGACCTTGTACGAGGCGGCCTCGGCGACGGGCTGCCACTCGAAGCGGGCTTCGGCGCCAAGCGCTCCCTTGAGCGGGCCGACGACCAACGGCGCCTCGGGCAGCTTCGACGGCGGCGATGTCTTGCCATCGACCGACATCACGGTGCCCTGACCGGCCGGCACCTCGATCGGCTTCGCGGTGGGGTCGTTCGACGGCGCGATGGCGACGATTCCTTCGAGCGTCTCGAGCCGCGAGCCGCCCTCCTCATCGACCCCGAAGCGGAACTGCGTGCCGCGCACGGAAGCGACGGCGACGCGACTCGAGGCTTCGAACTTCGAGCCCTGCGCGGCCTTGCGCACGTCGGCGACGATGCCGCCGGTGAGGATGTCGATCTTCACCTGGCGATCACCGCCCGCAGGAATCGCGAGCACGGCCATCTTGATCATCGACTCCGGCTTGACCTCGATGCCGCTGCCGTCTTTCAGGTGAATCGTCACCTTCGAGTTCGGGCCCGTCTTGACGAGCTCGTTCACGAGCACCGGCATGCCGGCTTCGCAGGGCTTGAGGGTGGTCTCATCGGCGCCGAGGAAGGTGGCTCCAGCGGCGGCGGCGATGCGCGCGACGACTTCATCGGGAGCCCGCTCGACGTACCGCAGCGAGATGCCCATCGAGTCGGTTCGCTGTGGAGCGGGCGCAAGGCCAAACACCCGCGCCTTCGGGAGCCCGGCTTCCACCAGGGCCGCTGCGATCGCCTTCGCCGACGCGAGACCTTTGCCGTTCGCTCGCTCGGCATCGGGAACGATGGCAGCCACAGTGACGGCGCGCACGAGGCGGTACTTTTCGATCTCCTTCGCGAGATCAGAGAAGCAGCCCTGGCCTTCGGCAGTCTTCGCCCAGGCTTCGGTGACGGGTTTCCCGAGCCGAATGAAGCCGGCCTCGAGCTTCACACCGCCGCAGCGATCGGCTGCAGCAGCCGAGCTCGCGAGCAGGGCTCCGAGGGTGACGAGGAGTTTGGTCATTTCGCTTCTCCGATGATCAGGAACTCGACTCTGCGGTTCTGCTCACGGCCGGCCGCCGTCTTGTTGCTGGCGCGTGGGCGCGTGGGGCCGAAGCCCGTGGCGATGAGGCGCTTGGCCGAGACGCCGTTCTTGATGAGCACCTGGCGAATCGTCTCGGCGCGGCGCTTCGACAGCTCGATGTTCTTCTTCGCGGCGCCGACGTCGTCGGTGTGGCCCTGAATCTCGAGCGAGATCGTCGAGGCGGCCTTGAGCGTCGACGCCACCTGCTGGAGCAACGGCAGGGCGGCCGGCTGCAAGGTGGCCGACGCGCTCTTGAAGCCGATGACGCCCTTGATGGTGACCTGCTTCTTCTCGACGACGACCGCGCCTTCACCCGGGTCGGGGCAGCCATCGACGTCGGCCTTGCCGTTGATTGACTCGGCCTCGAATGGGCACTTGTCCTTCGCGTCTTCGATGCCGTCGTGATCGTTGTCGAGCTCGGGGCAGCCGTCTTCGTCTTCGAAGCCGTCTTTGTCTTCGGCGCTCATTGGGCACGGGTCGGCCTCGTCGGCGATGCCGTCTTTGTCGAAGTCGGTGGCCGCGGTGGCGACGGGCTCGGGAGCCTCGGGCAGCTTCTGCTCGGGCGTCTTCGGCGCGTTGGGGAAGCCGTCGAGCGCGAGGGCGGGGAGCGGCTCGTGCGGGCAGCCGTCGTCCGAGTTGCCGGGCTCGAGCGGGCAGCGATCGTCGTCGTAGTCGACGCCGTCGTTGTCGATGTCGGGCACTTCGTCGGGGCAGCCGTCGTCGTCCTTCGAGCCGTTGATCGTCTCGGCCTCTTCAGGGCAGCGGTCTTTCTTGTCGGCGACGCCGTCGTCGTCGTTGTCGAGCTCGGGGCAACCGTCTTCGTCTTCGAAGCCGTCGAGATCTTCTTTGGTGATCGGGCAGCGATCGGCTTCGTCGTCGATGCCGTCCTTGTCGCTGTCGGCGGGAGCCGGGGCCTTCACGCCGTCTTCGGAGGACGTGGTCGGCGGGAGCAGCATCGCGTGCTCGGGCTTGGGCGCGAGCAGGCGGGCGAGGGCGAGCTGGGCCGGCTGCGGGAACTCGGGGCAGCCGTCGTCGTCGCGCACGCCGTCGAGGTTCTCGGGCTCGAGCGGGCAGCGATCGAGCTTGTCGGCGACTCCGTCTTTGTCGGCGTCGGGCGCGACGTCGGGGCAGCCGTCGTCGTCCTTCACCTCGTTGATGGTCTCGGCCTCGATCGCGCACTGATCCTTCGCGTCGGCGATGCCGTCGTCGTCGTTGTCGAGCTCGGGGCAGCCGTCTTCGTCTTCGAAGCCGTCGAGATCTTCTCTGGTGACGGGACAGCGATCGGCCTCGTCGGGAACGGTGTCGCCATCGGAGTCGGCGGTGACGAAGGCGATGACGGGGTCGATGCCGGCGTCGAGTGGAGCAGTGGCGGCGGCTCCCGCATCGATGGTCGCGATGACCATGACCGTTCCCGCGTCGACAGGAGTCGCGCGTGGCGGGTTGGCGACTGGGGCCAGCACGCGGGCGATCGGAGAGCCGGGCTCCATGGCGAACTCGGGGCAGCCGTCGCGATCACGAATGCCGTTCTTCGTCTCGGGCTCGAAGGGGCAGCGATCGTCGGCATCGGAGACGCCGTCGAGATCGGCGTCGGTGCTCGCGGGATCTTCGACGAGCCTGGGCTGCTCTTTCGGAGTCTCTTCCGTGGTCGATCGCCGTGGCGCGAACGCGATGCGCGCGATGCCACGGAGATCGGGCGTGCCTGCAGCGCCGAGGAATCCAGTGCCGCCCGCGACACCCACGAGAATCGTGTCGGCGATGAGGAAGTGGGCTCCGCCGAGCACTTCGAGGTTCATGCCGTTGGTGGCGAAGGCGTTGGCGCCGACGACCTGCATTCCGAACTGCGCTTCGGGGCCGATGTAGAGCCGATCGCCAAAGAGCGAGACGCCGAACGCGAGCCCGGCCTGTGCTTCCGAGGCGGCCGTCATGCCGAGCGCGGGCGGGCCGAGTGACGCGTACGAACGAATGAGGAAACCAGCGTCGAAGGTCCATCGGGCGACGCCGAACGCGCCGGCCATGACGAGGCGAGGGCGAAAGCGCATCGCGGTGTCGGACTGGTGCGTGGCTGCGGCTCCGATGGGAACCCACGCGTCGCCACCGAGATGGAGCGAGAACGCGTCGGTCTCGGTTTGTCCGAAGAGGCGAACCATGACGCCGACGCGCGGGTCTCCGACGGCGATGCCGGCGATGGGGCCGACCTGGCTGACGAGCTCGGTGCGGCCGCGCTCGAGGAAGGTGACGGGTACCGAGCCGCTGAGCACCACGCGATCGAAGAGCGAGCCGGCGAGATCGACGTGACCGAGAATCGCGTCGCTGATGATGGGGCCGATCTCGGTGCGACCGGTGGCGAGGCGCGGCACGAGTGGGTTGCGGGAGGAGTCGGCGGTGATGCCCACGGCGCCGTAGCGCGTGCCCGAGTACCAGGGTCGATCGACGAGAAAGGTCCAGCTGCCCGCCGAGGGGCCGTCGTAGCGGTGAAGGCGAAACCCGCGGTCCTGTGCCCAGGCCGGAGCCGAGCAGAGGAGCATCACGAGCAGCGTGCGAAACAGAGCGGGGGGACGGCGCGACCGCATGAAGCGACGAAGATAGGCCAGCCGATCGGCCAGAGCGTTGGGAATTGCACTGTCAGTGGCGCATGACAGCGGGACTGGAACACGGGTGGGGCCAAGCTCGAGCGAGGTTGGAGATCTGCTTCGTGCCGACGCACAATGCGGCCATGCGAGTCGTGAAGGGCAGAGTCGTGGGCAACACCGTGGTGATGGACGAGGTGTTGCCAGATGGCACCGCCGTCGACGTCCTGGTTCACGAGGCTGAGGACAGCGACGACTTCGAGTTGACGGAAGAGATGCGCCAGGAACTTCGCGACGCCTCAGACGCCATGAAGCGAGGAGAGTCGGTGGACATGGACGAGGTGCTCGCGGAACTCGAGCGAATCTGACGGTGCGTGTCAGTGCTGGAAGCGAAACCTTCCCGACGCCTATGCCCCACTGGTCGATGAACTTCGTCGCGCTCGCGAGCAGCTTGCCGCAACGCCATGGGCCGGAGTCACCATCTCTGATGACGCGCTTTCAACGCTTCGTCGGTTGTCGCTCGTTCGGGCTTGGTACTACCTCTTCTACGAAGTCGACGAGGCTGTCGCTGAAGTCCGAGTGCTTCGGGTGTGGCACATGAGTCGTGGTGGAACGCCGAAGCTGCCTGTGAAGTAGCCCACTCGGCTCAACCGACAACAGGAAGAGGCCCTCAACGCGCAACGCCGACTCGCAGACGTGGGCGTTCAACGACGCCGCGCGCACGGTGACGCAGGTCGACCGCAGCGGAGTCTCTACCGTGGCCACCGCAGACGGCCGTGCGCGGGGGTTGCCGTCTCACGGACTCCAGCTCGGTCACGTCGTGCCTTCGGCGCTGGAGAATCGAGCGAACGGTGGAGGCACTCAGCGCAATGCCCTCCACGCGCGCCAGGAGCGTCGCCAAGGTGAGGGCAGTCGATGTGGAGTCGAAGCCACTCCACGGCGCTCGAGGTGCGGTTGTGCCCACCGCGGCGGGCACCTTGAGGCCCACGCCAACGAGGCGTTGCGGCCATCTGCGCCGGTTTTGAGCTAGTTAGCTGCGCTCGTCCTCGTCGCCAGCAGTCGCGGTAGAAGTGACGGTCTCGATGTCTGGTTCCGGCAAGGGGAGGGGAGAGCGCATGGCGACGAAGAAGGCTCACGTGCACGACCGCGAGTACGTGGCGGTTCTCGACGACGTTGCCGCGTTGCTCGTCGCGTCGCGAACAACCGCGGCGCGTGCGGTCAACAGCCTGATGACTTCGACCTACTGGCTGATTGGGAGGCGCATCGTCGAGGGTGAGCAGCAGGGGCGTGGGCGAGCCAGATACGGCGAGTGGCTCATCGAGCGTCTTGCCCTGGCCCTCACGGCTCGCTTCGGCCGCGGCTTTGGGCACCGCAACCTCGAGCAGATGCGTGCGGTGTTCCTCGCGCGGCGGGAGATTGTGCAGACAGCGTCTGCGGAATTGGCACACGGCGGAAATGCGCAGACGGGTCTGCGGAATTGGTCGGCGCGCTCGCCAAAGAGCTTCCGCTCCCGTGGTCGCACTACGTTCGACTCCTCGCAGTGAAGAACGCGAGCGCACGCAGCTTCTACGAAACGGAGGCTCTCCGAGGCGGCTGGACCCACCGGCAGCTCGACCGGCAGATTCAGAGTTCTACGAGCGCACGCTGCTCTCGAAGAACAAGGCCGGCATGCTGGCGAAGGGTCAGGTCGCCCAGCCGACCGACGCGGTCTCGCCCGACGAGGCGATCAAGGACCCGTTCGTTCTCGAGTTCCTCAACCTCAAGGACGAGTACTCGGAGTTCGAGCTCGAAGAGGCCCTCATCAAGCAGCTCGAGACGTTTCTGCTCGAGCTCGGTGGTGCCTTCACCTTCGTCGGGCGGCAGCGGCGGCTCCGCGTGGGCGACGAGTGGTACCGGGTCGACCTCGTCTTCTTCCACCGCGAGCTGCGCTGTCTCGTCGTCATCGACCTGAAGCTCGGCAAGTTCACCCACGCCGACGCCGGCCAGATGCACCTGTACCTGAACTACGCGCGTGAGCATGGATGGTGGCGGGCGAGAATCCGCCGGTCGGGCTCATCCTCTGCGCGGAGAAGGACCACGCGGTCGCGAAGTACGCGCTCGATGGCTTGCCGAACAAGGTGATGGCCGCCGAGTACCGAACACGGCTGCCCGACGAAGCCACCCTGGTCGAGGCCGTGGAGAAGACGCAGCGAGCGTTCACGAGGAAATCCCGCTGACGGAAGCGAAGGGTGAGCTGCTCCAAAGCACCGCTTCGACGCGACGGCAACCAACGTTTCCTCATCGACTCTGCCGGGCGGCGTACCAGCCAGACGTTCGATGGGTTGAATCGGCTGCGACTGAAGCAGCTCCCGATGGACGTCACCGAGTCGTGCTCCACACGTTCGACTCGGACGGCCGCGAGACGATGACGACGGACGCCAACAGCCACGTCACCAGGCGCGTCTTCGACGAAGCCGGGCGAGCAGTCCGAGAGACGCGGGGCCTGCTGGCATCGTGCATCGACCCATGCCCTGGCCGGGAAGAGGTGGTGTCGAAGTACGACGCCGTCGGCAACCTGTCGCCACCGACGACGAGGTGATCCAGTTCCACCGACATCACCGAGATCCAG
>JBEOKA010000210.1:0-3662 GCA_040275325.1 Myxococcaceae bacterium
ACGCCCGCAAACACGGGGGAACGTTCGTCCTTCGCATCGAGGACACGGATCAGGAGCGCAGCACGAAGGAGTCGCTGCAGGCCATTCTCGACGGCCTCACCTGGCTCGGCATCGACTGGGACGAAGGCCCGGGCAAAGGCGGCGCGCACGGCCCCTACTTCCAGATGGAGAAGCTGGCCCACTACGCGAAGGTGGCGCAGCAGCTCATCGACACCGGCTGGGCGTACCGCGACTACTCCACCGAAGAAGAGCTCGCCGCCGCCCGCAAGGCGTTCGCTGCCGAGAAGGGGCTGAAGGAGGGCGATGATCTGCGCTCCGCCGGCTTCAAGTTCTCGAGCCCCTGGCGCGAGAAGAAGGACACGTCGGACAAGCCCGCGCTCATTCGGTTCAAGATGCCGCGCCGCGAGGGCCGCTTCGGCTTCGACGATCAGGTGCTCGGCCGCATCGAGAAGCCCTACGACGACTTCGACGACTTCGTGCTGATGCGCTCCGACGGCGTGCCGCTCTACAACTTCGGCTGCGTCATCGACGATCACGACATGGCGATTACGCACGTCGCCCGCGGTCAGGAGCACATCAACAGCACCTTCCCGCAGTTGATGATCTACGAGGCGCTCGGGTGGACGCCGCCGGCCTTCGCGCACATTCCGCTGATCTTCGCGCAGGACAACTCGAAGCTGAGCAAGCGCAAGCACCCCGAGGCGGACGTGATGCGGCACAAGGCCAACGGCATTCTTCCGCACGCGCTGATCAACTTCATCGCGCGCCTCGGCTGGAGCCACGGCAACGAAGAGATCTTCACGCGTGACGATCTGATCCAGAAGTTCGACTTCGAGCACGTGGGCAAGAGCCAGGGCGTGTGGAACCCCGAGAAGCTGACCGCGACGAACAAGCACTGGCTCAAGAACACCGAACCGCTGCAGATCGCGATGGCGCTGCTGCCCTACCTGCAGGCCGCGGGCGTTCCCGACGCCGTGTGTGACGCGAAGCTCGAGCTGGGCGTGAAGGCGTTCAATGAGCGCTCGGCGACGCTGGTCGAGATGGCCGAGAAGCTGAAGCCCTACTACGCGAAGGGCGTCACCATCGACGGCGCGGCGGCGGCGAAGCACCTGGGCCCCGAAGGCAAGGCGCTGCTCGCGAAGGCGAAGACCGAGCTCGAGGCGCTCAAGGAGTGGACCGCGGCGATCATCGACCCGGTCGTGATGGTGGTGGCGACCGCGGCGAACGTGAAGGCAGGCGCGGTGGCGCAGCCGATTCGCGTCGCAGCCACGGGTGGCACGGCGTCGCCGGGCATCGGCGTGACGCTCGAGCTCCTGGGCCGTGAAGAGACGCTCCATCGAATCGACGCGGCGCTCCGGTGAAGAAGCTCGTCACGCTCTTTCGCAGATACCTGGCCGGCTACCTCTCGGAGCCGACGGTGATCATGTGCGGAGCGTGTGCCCTGCTCATCATCTCGCACTACCAGGGCAACGCCGGCTACTGGCGCACGCTGGTCGGCGATCGCTTCGACAAGCACCCGGCGGCGAACGTGTTCGGCCACTTCTGGTGGTTCGGCTCGTCGCTGATGCTGTACCTGGTGATGCCGCTGGTGCTGTCGGTGGCGACGAAGGGCAGCTTTCATCGCAAGTACGGCTTCGGGTTGGGCAACTGGAGACAAGGGCTGCTGATCACCGCGGTGTTTCTCGGCGTGATGCTGCCTGCGGCCTTCATCGCGTCGAAGCTCAGCGCCTTCAACGGCATCTACCCATTGGCCGGCAACTCGTCGTTCATGATCAACGAAGACGGGAAGAGCGTGGTGAGCCTCAAGCTCTTCTTCATCTACGAGTGCTTCTACTTTCTGTACTTCGTCGGCTGGGA
This sequence comes from Myxococcaceae bacterium, assembly GCA_040275325.1. Taxonomy (GTDB): domain Bacteria; phylum Myxococcota; class Myxococcia; order Myxococcales; family Myxococcaceae; genus Xiheimicrobium. The sequence continues at coordinate 1,858 of JBEOKA010000210.1, forward strand.
GTTCCTCTTCCGCGGGTGGATGCTGAACGGGCTGCTGCCGAAGTGGGGCCGCGTGCCGGCGGTGCTCGCGCAGATGGCGCCGTTCGCGATCATGCACCTGGGCAAGGCCGAGCTCGAAACGCTGGGCAGCATCGTGGCGGGCATCGCGCTGGGCATTCTCGCGTTGAGGACGAGGAGCTTCTGGTATGGAGCGCTGCTCCACGGCATCGTGGCGGTCTTCATGGACGTGATCTCGGCCTGGAAGTTCCTGTGATGGAGGCGACGATGAAGCGTTTCGTTTTCGCGGGGTTGCTGGCGTGGGCGGGGGTCTCGTTCGCAGAGAGCGATCTCGGCGCCACCCTGCCCGACGCGGCCCGACAGGTGGGGGAGCACCGCTACAAGAGCCCCTCCGACTGGGAGGGCACCATGAAGTTCTACAAGAAGGTCTATTCCCCCAGCACCTGGCGCAACGTCATCAACCAGCCGGGCGTGAAGGCGATCCACATTCCCAACCCGTCAGGAAAGGGAGACTGGCTCGGTCTCAACATCTACGAGGCGAACGAAGAGGTGCGCATTTACGTTGTTCCAATCGACGGACTTTCTGGTAAGGGGAAGTCTCCTAAGCCAAAGAAGTGAGCAGTCGGCAGTACACATCTTGGGGAATCGTCTAACGGCTAGGACTGCAGACTCTGACTCTGCCTATCTAGGTTCGAATCCTAGTTCCCCAGCACGCAGAACTTCGAAGCCTCTGGGAGCAATCCCAGAGGCTTTCTGCTTTCAGGGCCGCAGCGCCTTCAGCTCGAGGCTCTTGCCGGGAGCGAGCTTCGCGAAGCCGTCGATGAGGGCGCGAGCCTCGGCGGGTCCCATCTTGCCCAGGTCGGTCACCGCTGCTGCACGGCTCGCCGCCCAGAAGACGCACGCCACGAACGGCGCTGGCAGCTTCGAGAGCACCACCACGACCCCTGGCGTGATCGAGTTGCCGAGGCTGCGGACGATCGCGAAGCCTTCGTCGAGCATGCGCGCGTAACGAAGCGCCTCGCTCCACGAGAGCGCCCTGCCGCGCGCCGACACGGTGTTGCCGATCGCCATCATCGGAATCACGAGCGCCGCGTGGCTGCGCAAGAAGCTCTCCATGTCAGGGACGACCTCTGTGGGGATCTTCGCGGCGTTGAAGTGCGTGGCCCACTCGGCGCTGGTCGTGGTCGTTCCGTTACCGGGCCCGTTGACCGTGCCGCGCAGCTTGCCGTTCTCGAGAAACGCGATGACCGTGGGAAACGAGAACTCGAATCGCTCCGGCCCGACGGCGGCGCGCAGCTTCTCGAGCGACTCGACGGTGTTGAACATGAACATGACCTTCTTCGCGGCGCAGGCCTTCAGCGCCGGTAGCGTCTCGTCGACTTGATGCGCGAGTGTCGTGACGAGCACCAGATCCCACGGCGTGGTGGCATCGAACTCGGCCGAGACGCTCACGCCGATCTTTCGGCCGTCGACCATTTCGATGACGGGCGAGCGCTTCAGCGCCTCGAGTCGAGCGCCACGCGCGATGAGCGTCAGCTCGTGACCTGCCTGCGCGAGGTGAAACGCGAACATCGTTCCGATGCGGCCGGCTCCGTAGATGGCGATCTTCATGCGCGAGGGCGTAACAGCAGCCGCGCACCGCGCCCGTGAAGTTTGGTGAAGCCCTCGAGGCTCGCTCGTGTGACGCTCCCCGCCGCATGCGTGACCGCGTCGCGGAGTTCTTCTCGGAAAAGACGCCCAAGCGGGCCCTGGCGTTGCTCGTCTTCCTGCTGCTGATTCTGCTCTTCCGGAAGCTGTTCGTCCTGCTC
>JBEOKA010000211.1:0-3449 GCA_040275325.1 Myxococcaceae bacterium
AGGTGGCAACGCCGCAGGTGGCAACGCCGCAGGTGGCAACGCCGCAGGTGGCAACTCCGCAGGCGGCAACGTCGCAGGTGGCAACTCCGCAGGCGATGGAGGCGCCACCTTCTGTGGTGTCGACGGAGGTCACGACCTCGGCGACGGCGGGCGGTTGTTCATCGCCGGCGATCCCGGCAACGCGTCAGTTGGTTTCGCCGACCCCTCGCTCCTCTATCCCCTCGGAGCTGACGCCGGCTTCATGAGCTACACGCGCGCCGCGATCAGTCAGGCCGAGATCCGCCTCGCGCGCTCGACTGACCAGGGCGCGACGTGGACCTACGTTCGAGACGTCGCGACGATGGCGCCCATCACCATCACGACGAACGATCTCGGGCTCTGCGGCTCGACGACCTGCTCGGGCACCTGGGTGCACGAGATGAGCTCGCTCATCGATGACGCGACCGACCCCAACCCGGCCCAGCGCTACAAGGTCTTCGCTCACAGCTACTTCATCTCGAGCAACGACAAGCAGCGGTTCGAGATTGCCTCGATCGATCTGTTCACCGCGCCCAACCTCACGGCGACCGCGACGTGGACCGAGCGGCGCCTCTTCGGGTGGACGTCGACCTCTCCGCGCTCGACGACTGGCGTTCAGGTCAACGTCAGCACCGACCCGACGCTGGCGCCGCTGCTCGGCAACTGCATCTTCATGATGGAGCCCGGCGCCATGGTTCGCGGGGGCACCATCGACCTCGCGCTCTCGTGCGTTCGACTGACGCCCCCGAGCGTTCCGGTCGAGATCGTCATGGTGCGCTCGACTGATCACGCAGCGACCTGGTTCCCCGTCGGCAAGTTGCTCGACGTCAACGACGCGGCGGCCCTCGGGGCCGTCTCGCAGCTGGGCCCTCAGCTCAACGCAGCCGATCTCTTCGAGGCGGGGGGCCGGTACTACGTGTACGTGACCCCGAACGGGCCTGTTTCGAACTTCAGCGACCCCTTTGGGTATCGCGGTTGCCTCGCGGTGCCGTTCGCCGACATCGACGCAGGCGTGGTGGCGCGCTGTGGTGGTGCGCCCGTCGTCGCGAGCCGAATGCAGGGGCCTGCGGGGCTGTTCATGGGCGCGTGCACGTATCGGGAAGGCGCGAGCGCGGCCGGAGTCATGTTCCTCACGGCCGACGCCACTCGCGTACCCGCGTTTCAGCTCTTCCCCACCCGTCGCCCCGGGCCCTGACGGCAGCTCAGGGCTTCAGGCCGGCGCGCGCACGCCATTCCCCCGGCGTCTGCCCGTGCGTCTGCTTGAATCGTCGAACCAGGTGCGACGCCGAATGGAAGCCGCTCATCGCGGCGATGGCGTCGAGGGTGAGGTCGGTGCCGGTGAGCAGGCGCTCGACGTCTCGCGAGAGGTGCAGCTCCTGCTCGGCGCGCAGTGAGGTGCCGACGGCCTCGAGTCGGCGCTGCAGCGTTCGCTCCGAGAGCTTCAGCCTGTGCGCGAGCTCGGCGCTCTTGAGTCGTCCTCCGTCACGGAGCGCGTCGCGCACCGCGCGAACGATCTCTGGCACCGCGCACACCGCCTCGACCTGCGCTCGGTACGCCGCGCGGAGCCGTCGCACGCCGCTCCACTCGAACGCGGCGGCGTCGTCTTCGAAGGTCTTGAACGGGTAGGGCGGCCTCGCGACGTGAAGCGCGCCAGCCACCATCACGCCGATGAAGCCCGACGGGTGCAAGACGGCCTGTCGCCCGATGTTCGGGCCCCAGACGTTCCGGCGGCGCGTGACGTAGGCGAGCAGCTTGCTGAACGCGAGCACGTCGATGGACTCGAGCCTGCGCCCATCGACGAAAGACGCGTGGCCGCGGTAGCGGGGCGCAGCGCCGAGCTCGAAGAAGGGAATCATCTGCTCGATGTCGGCCTCGAGCGGGTTGCCCCACATGACGGTGCCGAGCGCGCGGGTGGCGTCCTGCCAGTACATGAAGCAGCGGCCGACGAAGGCGACGCGGCCCTCGCCGGTGAAGGCCCGCTCATCGAAGACCTGGGTGAACTTCGTCGACGCTGGCACTCGCGCCGCGACCTACCACGCGGCGCGTGTTCAGAGCGCGTTGCATGTGCCGCTGATTCGGCACGTCGCGCCGTCGAGGCCGTTGCAGGTCATGCTGAGTGACGTCTGCGACGTCGCCGAGCAGCTGCCGGTGCCCGCAGTGCGAACCGTCGAGAGCGTGCCGAGCGTGAACCCGAGTGGGCAGACCGCCGTGGCGCTCACGGTGAATGACTCGGTCGCGGGGACGGCGAAGCAGGCCTTCGTCGCTGACGTCGTGCGGTAGCCGTCGCTGATGATGCAGGTGGCGTTCGCGAGCGGGTTCGTGTCGCGGCAGTCGTCGGTGGCGTTGCAGGTGTTCGGCAGCCGGAAGCCGGTCGTTGGGCTCGCGCCGCTGCACTGGCTGGTGATGGGCCCGAAGCAGTAGCCGTCGTTGTCACCGTCGGGGCGCACCGAGAGCAGCTGGTAGCGCGCGGGGTCGGCGTCGTTGCAGTCATTCTGCGTGATGCAGTTGAAGGGGAAGGCGTAGCCGGGAGGCGCGCTGTTGCCCGCGCACAGGTTGACCGGCGCCGCGCTGCTGCAGCGAAGGTCGCCGTCGGCGTCGATGATGAACGTCGAGGTGGTGAAGACGCTGCCCGACGAGTCGTTGCAGTCATCGCCCAGGCAGCCGCTGGCGAGCCGTCGTCCGGCACCAACGGCGGCTCCAGTGCACTCGTTCGTCGCGGCCCCGACGCAGAACGAGTCGCCATCGCCGTCGCCGCGCGTCGAGAGCAGTTGGAAGAGCTGCGGGTTGGCGTCGTTGCAGTCGTCGGTGGCGGGGCAGGTCGCCGGCGCGCGCTGGCCGGTGCCGAGCGCAGCGCCGACGCAGGCCTGGAAAGTGGCTCCGACGCAGCGGCCGTCGTTGTCGGCGTCGTTGCGTGCCGCGAGCTGGCGATAGGCGGTCGGGTCGTTCGGCGCGCAGTCGACGCCGAGTGAGGCCGAGGGCGAGGTGTGGCCAGACGGGCACGAGCCGAACAGCGGGCGCGCGATGTTCGGGCAGAGCGCCGCCGTCGTCGTCGAGGTGACGTAGCGGTCTTCGTCGGGGTCGGGGCTGCAGAGAATCGTCACGCCTTCGTCGATGGTGCCGTTGCAGTTGTTGTCGAGGCCGTCGCAAACCTCGGTCGAAGGAATGCACGTCGGCCCGGCGTCGACGGCACTTCCACCTCCAGCACTGCCGCCAGCGGTGTTCCCGGCATCGATGCGGCCAGCGTCGACGGCTCCACCGTCAGCGCTGCTGCCCGCGTCGCGAGAGCCCGCGTCGACCGCGCCTCCAGCAGCGCCCCCGCCGAGGCCGGCGTCGACTGCACCACCACCGACGTTGCCACCCGCCGAGCCACCTGCTGCGTCGCCGCCCGCAGTGCTGCCACCTGCAGCGTTACCGCCTGCTGCGCTGCCACC
>JBEOKA010000212.1:0-8862 GCA_040275325.1 Myxococcaceae bacterium
TGTCGCGCAGGTAGTCGAAGCCGAACTCGTTGTTCTGGCCGTACGTGATGTCGCAGCGGTACGCCTCTTGACGCTGCTTGTCCGAGAGCTCGTTGAGCACGCAGCCCGTCGTCATGCCCATGAACTTGTAGACGCGGCCCATCCACTCGGCGTCGCGGCGGGCGAGGTAGTCGTTCACGGTGACGAGGTGCACGCCGCGGCCAGAGAGCGCGTTCAGGTACACGGCCGTGGTGCCGGTCAGCGTCTTGCCTTCGCCGGTGCGCATCTCGGCGATGCAGCCCTGGTGCAGGAACATGCCGCCGATGAGCTGCACGTCGTAGTGCCGCTGGCCGATGGCGCGCCGCGCACCTTCGCGGATCAGCGCGAATGCGTCGATGAGGCAGTCGTCGAGGCTCTTGCCGTTGGCGATCTCCTGCTTCATGCGCGCGGTTTCACGAGGAAAGTCCTCGTCTTTGAGCGCCCGCATCTTCGTCTCGAGCGCGTTGATGGCGGCCACCTTCGGCCAGGCCTTCTTCAGCTCGCGGCTGTTCTTCGTTCCGATGATGCGCTTGAGGACCCAATCAATCATGGCGGTTGCCTTCTTGCTGAAAACGGCCGGAACCGCCACCAGGGACCGCAGGGCGGAAAAGTCGGCGGAAGGTACAGCGCGAAACCCGCTCCGCAAGCATGGAAGTCCCCGCGGGGTGCGGTGGGCTGGCGCGCCGTGGTATTCCCCTCACTGAACGGTCTGGCCGGTCGTTCCGTCACTCGGGGAGTTCTCATTGCTCAAGCACCACCGTTCTGCCGCCTCGCTCGAGAGGCTGGCGCCGCTGCTCGTCGGGCTCGCCATCGTGGGGTGCGACTGCGAGAAGCCGCTGCAGGTCGCGCAGGGCCAGGTGCGCTGGGAGTGGGAGACGAAAGACGGCCCGCAAGCGGGTGACAGCGCGCTCATCGACTTCGGCACCATCTCGATGGGCAGCCGGGTGCAGCAGCTGGTCTTCGTGCGCAACGTCGGGCGCGGCTCGTTCTCACTGCACGACTTCGCGAAGGTGGCCGGCGACGCAGTGACGGTGCAGCAGCGCGTCGAAGCGGGCGCGGCGTTCGAGCTGTCGTACGAGCAGGACCGGCTGGTGGCACCTTCCGAGCGCCAGCCCATCACCATCACCTTCGCGCCGCCCACGCGCACCGACGTGCGCGGCTATGACGTGGCCTCGCAGCTCGACTTCGTGCCGGCGGGTGCGCAGAACGCGCCGCTCGAGCTCCGCGGCCGCGCCATCTCGGGCGAGTGCGAAGTGCCCGCCACCATCGACTTCGGCATCGTGCCCGTGGGAACGATGACGGCCACCGAGCTCGACCTGCGCAACGACAGCTCCATCGGCGTGCGCGTGACGACGAGCCCCATCACCGGCACGCCAGTGGGCGTCTTCGTGTTCACCGGCTTCGACGGCTTCGGCGCGCGTGACGTGGCTCCGGGCGAGCCCGCGAAGAGCACCCTCACCTTCACGCCCACCGAGACCCGCGACTACCTGGCCCGCGTCACCGTGCGCCGCACGCAGTCGTGCCCCGAGCAGGAAGTGACGCTGAAGGGTCGCGGCGTGAACTCGTGCCTCACCTTCCGCGCCGAACCGCCTGACGACGTGCGGGGCACCTCGCTCTTCTTCGGCTACGTCACGCCCACCATCGCCGGGCCCGGCACCGTCACCTTCTTCAACGCGTGCACCACCGACGTTCAGCTGAGCCAGCTCGAGACGACTGACCCGGTCTTCACCGTCACCGAGGCGTCGATGGGCGACCTCACCAGGCTCACCGTGCCCTCGGCGCAGCGCGACGCTCAGGGTCTGTGGGCCGATGGCGAAGCGACGGTGAAGCTCGAGTTCAAGCCCACGGCGCTGGGGCAGAAGAACGGGCAGCTCAAAGCCACCACCACGCTCTCGGGGCAGGCGGCCATCTCGGTGCGCCTGCGCGGCATCGGCGGAGGCCCCCGCATCGACGTTCGCCCTTCGCCGCTCTCGGTGGGGCGCATCGGCTTCACGCAGAACGCGTCTCCGCCCACCTTCGTGCCCCGCACCCTGCGCATCGCGAACATCGGCACCCGGCCGACGCCGTCTGACCCGCGCGCGAACCTGAAGCTCGGCGCGATGGGCATGGGCATGCCGTATTGGCGCGTGCGCGCCATCACCGGAACCGACGCCGAGATCTGCGTCGGCGAGTGGGACCTGCAGCGAAACGGCTGCACCAACACGCTGCAACCGAACGTCTACAACCCGAACAACGGCATCGAGGCCATCGCCGGCGGCGCCCTCAACCTGCCGGTGCGCATCATCCCCGCGAGCCCCGGCATGAAGGAGTGGGAGCTGACGATTCTCTCGAACGACCCGCTCTCGCCCGAGACCGTGGTGCGCATCACCGCCGAGGCCGTCGAGGCGCCGCCCTGCAACTACGAGGTCGTGCCCGGCCAACTGAACTTCGGCGTGGTCGACCAGCCGCAGATTCGCGACCTCACCTTCATGCTGCGCAACCGCGGCGTGCAGCCGTCAGACATCTGCTACTTCAACGCCATCGACCTCGCGCCGACCAGCGACGACACGTTCTCGCTGCCGCAGGGGCCGATTCCTTCGCTCACGCTCATGCCCGGTCAGCAGGTGCCCATCGTCGTGCGCGCCGCACCGCTGCGGCCGTCTCCCACGGTGCCGATGGTGGTGCGTGGAGACGTGACGTTCGGCGTCTCGACTCCCGGCGCGTCGAACGGCAACGTGCAGCTGCTCGCGACGCTGGCGCCGACGTGCATCACCATTTCACCCTCGCCGCTCGACTTCATGAACGCCGAGCTCGAGTGCGGCTCGCCCGCGCGCACCGTCAGCATCACCAACACCTGCTCGACGCCGCTGACGTTGAACGCGGCGACCCTGTCGGACCCGGGCCTCGCGCCCGTCGGCTCGGGCTCGTGCACGATGGCCGGTGGCTGCCCCCAGTTCGCCGTCGTCAACGCGGCCACCATCGGCACCATCTCTCCCGGAGCCTCGCGCACGCTGCAGCTGCGCTTCCGCCCGTACGTGCTCGGGCCCAGCAGCGGCGCGCTCAGCATCACCGTCACGCAGAACGGCCAGGCCATCAACTACCCGCTCCCGCTGACGGGCATCGGCGTGCCCCGCACGATGATGGGCTGTGGCCTCACGGCCGTCTGCCCCGCGCCCATCACGACTGGCGCGAACACCACCGTCACCCTGCTCCCCGCGGTCATGGGCCCGGGCCCCAGCAGCTGCGCGTGGAGCGTCGGCTCACGCCCCTCGACGGCCAACGGCAACTTCAGCGCGCCGACGAGCTGCACCTCGACCACCTACTTCGCCGACGTCGTGGGCACGCACGTGTTGAACTTCACCGTCTCAGACGGCATCGGCGGCACCTCGACCTGCTCGACGCCCATCACCGTCACGCCGAACGGAGATTTCTGGGTCGAGCTGACCTGGTCGCGCAACTACGACACCGATCTCCACGTCATTCACCCGATGGCGGGCTCGTGGTCGGCGGCCTCGAGCTGGTCGTACGCGAGCTCTCCGTGGGACTGCTTCTACGGAAACCGAACGCCCACCTGGGGCACCGCCCAGCAGAACCCGAACCTCGACCGCGACGACACCACCACGCGAGGCCCCGAGAACACGCGCATCAACACGCCGCAGCCGGGCGTGCCGTACACCATCGGCGTGCACATGTTCGGCACCGCCAACTCGCCCGTCGTCTCGACGGTGAAGGTGTACTGCGGCGGGCAGCTCGTCACGACCCAGACGCGCAGCATGGCCACCTCGAAGGACATGTGGGTCGTCGCCAGCGTCGAGTTCGGCACCGTCTCGCCGTGTCAGCTCACGCTCATCAACGGCCAGCTGAACGTGCCGTGACGCTGCTACGCTCGCGCCCATGAGCTTCGAGCGACAGCAGGCGGCGGCGTTGCGAATCCTCGAAGGCATCGAGGAGGGCACCATGAGCGCGGCCGACTCGTTCGCGCTCGTCGAAGAGGCCGACCCGACGCTCATCTATCTCATCTTCACGTGGCTGCGCCGCCGCTACGTCGACCACCCGAACGCCGACGCCGTCATCGGCCGGCTCGTCGCCGTGGTCGATCGTGATCCCCTCGTCAGCAAGATGATGAAGGAAGGCCAGGCCGACCCGGTCGTCGCGTGGTTCGAAGAGGAGTACTCGTACACCGCGCTGCGCTCGCGCGAGTTCATCGAGCTCATCGTCGACAAGCTCGAGGGCTGAAGCGTCACGACACCTGGGTCTCGAGCCAGCGCAGGTTCGTCTGGAACCGTGCTTCGCGATCGGCGTCTCTGGCTTCGCTGTACTCCGCCACGAGCGAATCGAGGCGCGCGCGACTCAGCGGCATCTGCCGAAGCACCTGTTCGATGTGCACGCGGTCTTTCGGGTCCATGCGCTCGAGCTTGGCGAGCACGACGTCATGCGGGTGTGGACAGACGACGCTGACTGACGGCAAGCCATCAAACGAGAACTGCTTCGCGCGTTCGCGCCAGCGTGGCGGAGCCTTGAACGTCTCGGGCCCCCACACCTCGGCGTGAATCGAGAACTTCTCGTGGTACCACGACAGCTCGCCCATCAGCGCCTCGATGGCTTCGCCCTTCTCTGGCGGCGTCGTCCAGACGTCGACGTCGCGGCTCTGGGGAGGATCTCCCAACCAGAACGCCAGCGCGGCGCTGCCAAAGACCACGAGCTCGCCTTCTCCAACGAGGCGCGCTGCGTCCTGCGCAACCCTCCAGGCTACAGGGGGACTGTCCATCGCCACAGATCCGGGAAGGGGTGGGACGAGACGATGCAGCGGAGCGGAAGCTGCTCCTGCCACTCGGCGGCGCTCGCATCGGTCGAGAGAAATCGCGCGAGCGGCGTCGTAGCCGTCGTGAGCGCCTCGACCCAGCAGACGTCGACGTCTGGCATGCCGCTGGGGTGCGCTGACAACCACGCGAGCGCTGCCTGGCGAACCTCGGCACGTGAGACCGCGAGCCGATAGCCCCGGCGCGAACGCTCCAGCTGCTGCTCGACTCGCTGCTCCGGGTTCACGGTCGAGCAGACTACTCCAACGCCCGTTTCCCTGCGTTCCGCGCTACGAGCCGCCGCATGCGGAAGGGACACCACAAGTCGAACCGTCGTGACGATCGCCGCCCGGCGCCGAGAGAGCACGTCGCGCCCGTGCAGGTCGCGCTGCCTCACCGCGTGAAGATTCCCAAAGTGCCGACGCCTGCCACGCTGCCCACCGCCGGCAAGTGGCTGTGGACGTGTCGCGAAGGCTTCGAAGCGCAGCTCTACGAGGAGCTCTGTTGGAAGAAGTGCGGCGCCACGCTGCTGGGCGCGGGCCTCGTCGAGACCGAGCGGGTTCCCGCGACGCCGACGACGTTCGCGCGCATGGGCTTTCTCGTCGACGCGCTGGTGACGACGCCGCAGCAGGCCGCCGAGACGTTGAAGCAAGCGCCCACGAAGGTGCAGGTCTGGGTGCCAGACACGCAGAGCGGCAACGCGCGCGCCGGTGAGTGCCCCGCGTGGGAGTCGACCATCGTGGCGATGCGTGAAGGCCTCAAAGATCCCTCCACGCCCTGGGCTGCGTTCGAGTCGGGCGCGCTGCTCGGGCAGGTCTGCCTCGTCGCGCCGCACACCGCCGCGGTCGGCAGCATTCACGCGCGTGATGCGATGTCGCTCGCCGCGGGAGGCCGCGCGCGCATGAAGCGCACCGCCGACGCTCCGTCACGCGCCGCGATGAAGCTCGACGAGGCGCTCGAGTGGGTGGGCATCGCTCCGGGCAAGGGAGACCTCTGCGTCGACCTCGGCTCGGCGCCCGGCGGGTGGACGCGGCGCATTCTCGAGCGCGGCGCTCGCGTGTGGAGCGTCGACACCGGCCTGCTCGCCCCCGACCTCGCGAAGCACGCGCGCGTGAAGCACTTCCATCAGACGGCGTTCGCCTTCACCCCCGACGAGCCGGTCGACTGGCTCTTCTGCGACATGGCGTGGCGGCCGGTCGAGGTGGCGCAGCTGCTGGCGAAGTGGGCGCGCAACCGCTGGGCGACGCAGCTCGTCGCGAACATCAAGCTGCCGATGAAGGACAAGCTGCCGGTGGTGACGCGCGTGCGCGCCCTGCTCGAAGACGGCGGCTGGTCGAACGTGACGCTGCGGCAGCTGTACCACGACCGCGACGAGGTCACGGTCAAGGCGGTGCGCAAGGTCTGAGCGGGTCTTGCCTGGGGTTCGCTTTGTCGCAATGAAGCGCGCATGCCCCGGTCGACCTTCGACATGACTTCACGGGTCGCGCCCATCGTGCTCGCGCATGCGAACGCGCGCGGCCTCGACGTCGGCGCCCTCATCGCGAAGCACGAGCTGCCGACAGACCTCGACTGGCGCTCGGCGGGGAAGATCGAAGTCACCCTGCCGGTGAACAAGCTGAAGGCGCTGCTCGATGACGTCGCGACGACGCTGAACCTGCAGCACTTCGGGCTCGACCTCGCGCGCTCGCTCCAGCACGGCGCGTATGGCGTGGCCGAGTTCCTGATTCGCTCGGCGGCGACGGCGCGGGGCTCGTGCGAGAACCTGGTGCGCTTCAACTCGTTGATGGCGCCCGACCAGCAGTTTCGCTTCGACGACTCGGGAGCCGAGGCCATCGTCGAGCACGGCGTGCGGGGCGCTCCCGACGCGATGTCGCGACACCACCACGAGTACACGACCTACCTGACGGCGAAGCGGCTGCTGAACATGGTCGAGGGCGCGAAGCTCAACCGGCTCTGGTTCGCGAACCCCGCGCCGCCCGACGTGAAGGCGCTCGTCGACGAGTTCGGCACCGACCGCCTCAGCTTCGACCAGGACATGAACGGCTTCTCGTTCGACAAGCGCTTCCTCGACGAGCCGGTGAAGTCGGGCGACGCGGCGCTGTTCGCTTTCCTCGAAGAGCATGCGCTGCAGGCGCTGGCCTCGCGCCCGAAGACCGACGACCTCATCGAGCGGCTGCGGGTCGGCATTCGGGAGGCGCTGAAAGGGGGCGAGCCGAACATCGAGCGCATCGCGACGCGGCTGGCGTTGTCGGGTCGTACCCTGCAGCGCCGCCTGTCTGAGCTGGGCACCTCGTTTCAGGCCGTGCTCGACGACGTGCGGTTCGACCTCGCGCGCGCGTACCTGCGTGACGCCCGCCTCGACATCACCCAGGTGGCGTACCTGCTGGGCTACTCCGAGCTGCGCGCGTTCGATCGCGCCTTCAAGCGGTGGGCGAACATCACCCCGCGCGACTGGCGTGAGCAGAAGTCAGCCTGAGCCGTAACCCGTCGAATTCACGATTTCTTTCGGGCCGATGAAACAACCAGGCTGGCCGGAACATAGGGAGTTGCGGTTCAGGCTGCCGTTGGCCATCTTTCACCGCCGTTTCTTCAACTCGCACCAGGAGCACTCCCGCATGAAGCGCATCGTCATGTCCGCCATTCTCGCCGCCTCGTTCGTTCTGCCCACCGCCGCCCTCGCCTGCGAAGGCATGCAGCAGGCATCGGTCGAGCCGAAGCAGGTCACCGTCGCCGAGGTCGCCTCGTGGACGAAGGCGAAGAAGAAGTTCGTGCCCGTCGACGCCAACGGCAAGTCGACGCGTGAGTCGCAGGGCGTGATTCCGGGCGCGGTGCTGCTGACCTCGTCGAGCGGCTACGACGTCAAGGAGCTGCCCGCCGACAAGGCCAACTCGCTCGTCTTCTACTGCGCGAACGAGTCGTGCGGCGCCTCGAAGCAGGCCGCCCGCAAGGCGATGGAGGCCGGTTACACGAACGTCGCCGTGCTGCCCGAAGGCATCGCCGGCTGGAAGAAGTCGGGCCAGACGACGGCCAAGCCGAACAGCTGAGTCAGCCTCTTCTGATTTGCTCGAGCGGCGTCTCTTCTTCGGAAGGGGCGCCGTTTTCGTTTCAGGCTCCGGCTGCGTCTCACGCGGCGCGCACGAGGGTCAGCTCGGTGACCTCTCCACGCGGGCCGACGCGGAAGGGAGGGCCCCAGTAGCCGGTGCCGTTGCTCGTGTACGTCGGCACGCCCCACAACGTCGCGAAGCCGCCAATGACGGGCTGCTGCAGCTTCACGAAGACCATGAACGGGAAGATCTGCCCGCCGTGCGTGTGGCCGCTGAGCATGAGATCGACCCGCGTGTCCGTCACGCGTTTGGCGAACCGGGGCTGATGGGCGAGCAGCACGCGTGGAGCTCCGACTGGCGAGCCCTCGAACGTCTTCGCCGCGTCGGGTTCGTGCTGGGCGCTGAACCGGCCGCCTTCGACGTCGGGCACGCCACCGATGACGAGCTGCTCTCCATCGCGCGTCACCACCACGTGCGTGTTGTGCAGCACCGTCATGCCCAGGCGCGCGCCCTCGGCCTCCCAGCTCGAGCCGCCGTGGTAGTACTCGTGGTTTCCCGTCACGTAGAACACGCCGTCTTGACCGCGCAGACCCGCGAGCGGCGCGACCTCAGACTTCAGCTTCGCCACCGAGCCGTCGATGAGATCGCCCGTCACCGCGACCGCGTCGGCGTTCAACGAGTTCACCGTGTCGGTCACCTGCTGCGCGAACGCCTTCGTCAACGTCTCGCCGATGTGCACGTCGCTGATCTGCGCGATGCGATAGCCCTCGAAGGCCTTCGGCAGGTTCTTGATGGGCACCGTGACGCGCTTGATGGCCGGAGCCCGCGCGACCGCGAAGCCATAGAGGAGTGCAGGCACGACGACGCCCATCACGGCGATGGCGCGCCACTCGAGCCACGTCGCGTCGACCGTCGTGAACTGGCGCGCGATGAACAGCACGAGATCGACCTGCTGAATCAGCTTCAGCGCGCGAGCTTTGCGTTCTTCGGCGGCGCGTTCATCGGGTCACAGTGGAACGACC
>JBEOKA010000213.1:0-5853 GCA_040275325.1 Myxococcaceae bacterium
TCATCATCAAGAGTGGCTCGAAGTACTTCACGAAGGGCAAGGCCACGCTCGGCGTCGCGTTCGCGTCAGAGCACCCGCTCGCGCTCGGCATCATCGAGCACGCCATCGCCTACGGCCGTGACGCCGACACCGCCGCGCGGCCGACGCAGCTGCACGCGCTCGCCGAGGGGCTTCGTGATCTGCCGCAGCGAATGGCCAGCATCGCGAAGAACACGACGCAGCTCGCGGCGGGGCTTCGTGAGCTGCTCCGCAAACGCGGCCACGACCTGCTTCTGTACACCATCGACGACGCCGACATCGCCCGAGGCCTCGCGAGTGGCGTGCTGTCGTTCTACCTGCCCGCTGCTCCGACGACGCACGCCGATCTGGTCGATGAGTTCGTCGACGAGCTGCTCGAGAAGGCGCCCAGGCTGGTGAAGAACCGCGTCAGCTATGGGCAGTCGACCGGCGGCGGAAAGCCCGACTTCTTCTATGTGATCAACCCGCAGGAATCGACGCAGGGCGCGCTCTCGGCCGCGGTGAAGGCCGCACAGAAGCGCAACAACGTGCAGATCTGCCGCATCTCGGTGCCCGAGCACGCCGATGTTCCCGGGCTGCTGCGCGTCATCGACGGCTTTCTCGCGCGCAAGTACGGCTGAGCTGCGCGTCTGAGGGCTCGGGCGGCGCGCTCGACTCGGCCACCTGGCCATCGCCGTCGTTGTCATGGCCATTGCTGCACAATCGTTGATCGCAGCGAGCGATGTTGCGGTGACATCTGGCCAATCGAAGCGTCTCGCGCGCTCTCGCGGTCGCCGCTGACGGGAGCGGGGATTTCTCCGCGTGGAACCTGCGCACCGAACAATGAGCGACGTTGAGCTCTCGGACTCCTCTGCCCGCGGAGGAACGCCGACGTGATGCTCGCGTGTGGCGAGGGCGAGGTGGACAGCACAGAGCCGTCCACGCGTTGCCCGCGGATACCGGGAGCAAGACCTTCAGCCGAGACGAGCCGACGCGCCACTCCGTACTCCCGCCGCAGCGCCTGCGGTTCGTACGCGGCACTCGAACCCGGGCAGCGCTCGGCATGAGCCCGTTCCGACTCGACGCAGTGAACTCGCTCCGGGGTCAACTCCTGCCAACCCGGAGGCTGCGCAGATTGCGCGATCTCCCCCTGCTCGGACACCCACGCGCATGGCTTGCGCAGGCCTGAACACGTCCACCCTGACGGAAATGGACTTGTGATTGCAGGCCCGTCGAGCGTGAAAACCACCCGACACATCACGCTCGATGCCAACGAAGCGGTCGCCTCGGTCGCCTACCGACTGAGCGAGGTGATCGCGCTGTACCCCATCACTCCCGCCTCAGCGATGGGCGAGTCCTGCGACGAGTGGTCGGCCGCGGGGAAGAAGAACCTCTGGGGGCAGATCCCTCACACGGTCGAGATGCAGAGCGAGGCCGGCGCTGCGGGTGCGGTTCACGGAGTGCTCCAGGCCGGCGCCCTCGCGACGACGTTCACTGCGTCGCAGGGCCTGCTCCTCATGTTCCCCAACATGTTCAAGATCGCCGGCGAGCTCTCGCCGTTCGTGCTGCACGTCGCCGCGCGCACGCTCGCGACGCACGGTCTGTCGATCTTCGGTGATCACTCCGACGTGATGGCCGCGCGGTCCACCGGCTTCGCGATGCTGTGCGCCTCGAGCGTTCAGGAGGCCCAGGACTTCGCCGCCATCTCGCACGCCGCGACGCTCAAGAGCCGCATTCCGTTCCTGCATTTCTTCGACGGCTTCCGCACCTCGCACGAGCTCAACCGCATCGCGGCGATCGAAGACGACACGCTGCGCGATCTGAAGCTCGACGACGACATCAAGGCATTCCGCGATCACAAGCTCACGCCCGACGCGCCGCTGCTTCGCGGCACCGCGCAGAACCCCGACACGTTCTTCCAGGCGCGAGAGTCGGGCAACCGCTTCCACGACGCGTGCCCTGCCATCGTGCAGGACACGATGAACCGCTTCGCCGCGCTCACCGGCCGCCAGTACCAGCTGTTCGAGCGCTTCGGTCACCCCGAGCCCGAGAAGCTCATCATCGCGATGGGCTCTGGCATCGGCGCGATTCAAGAGACCGTGGAGTGGATGGTGAAGCGCGGCGAGAAGGTCGGCGGCGTGGTGGTGCGCCTGTTCCGCCCGTTCGACATCGCGGCGTTCGTCGCCACCCTGCCCGCCTCGGTCAAGCAGATCGCGGTGCTCGATCGCACGAAAGAGCCGGGCGCCGTCGGAGAGCCGCTCTTCCAGGACGTCGTCGCGGCGCTCTTCGAGACCGGCCGGCTCGACGCCATCAAGGTCATCGGTGGCCGCTACGGTCTCTCGTCGAAGGAGTTCACGCCCGCCATGGTGCGCGCGGTCTTCGACGAGCTCGGCAAGCCCGCGCCGAAGAAGCACTTCACCGTCGGCATCAACGACGACGTCACGCACCTCTCGCTCTCGTACGACGACGCGTTCGATCTCGAGCCGCCCGAGACGGTGCGCGCGGTGTTCTACGGCCTCGGCTCTGACGGAACGGTCTCGAGCAACAAGCAGACGATCAAGATCATCGGCGAGTACGCCGGCCTCGAGGCGCAGGGCTATTTCATCTACGACTCGAAGAAGTCGGGCGCGATCACCATCTCGCACCTGCGCTTTGGCCCGCAGCCGATCCGCTCCACGTACCGAATCAAGCAGGCGAGCTTCGTGGCGTGTCACTACGCGCCGGTGCTCGAGCGCCATGACGTGCTCGCGAACGCCGCGCCCGGAGCGACGTTCCTGCTCAACACCTCGAAGCCCGCCGACGTGGCCTTCGCCGCCCTGCCACTCGAGGTGCAGAAGCAGGTGATGGAGAAGAAGCTCAAGTTCTCGGTCATCGATGCCTTCCAGGTCGCGCAGCAGGCCGGCCTCGGTCGCCACATCAGCGCCGTCATGCAGACGTGCTTCTTCGCGCTCTCGGGTGTGCTGCCGCGAGACCAGGCGATTCAGCGCATTCGTGAAGGCGTCGAGAAGTCGTACGGAAAACGCGGCAGCGAGGTCGTCGAGCGCAACTTCAAGGCGATCGAGTTGACGCTGGCGAACCTGCACGAGGTGAAGGTGCCCTCGGTGCTCGGCGCCGGTATTCCTCGCCCGCCCGCGGTTCCCAAAGAGGCGCCCGAGTTCGTGCAGCGCGTGACGGCGACCATGATGCGCGGCGAAGGCGACCTGCTGCCCGTCAGCGCCTTCCCCGTCGATGGCACGTGGCCGACGGGCACCACGAAGTTCGAGCGGCGCGCCATCGCGCTCGAGCTGCCCACGTGGGACGAGAAGCTCTGCATTCAGTGCAACAAGTGCTCGCTCATCTGCCCGCACGCCGCGATTCGCAGTCAGCTCGTCGATCCCGCCGCGATGAAGAGCGCTCCGTCGACGTTCCTCGCCACCGACTTCAAGTCGAAGGATCTCGGCACCGCGCCGAGCGGAGGCGTGTGGAAGTACGCGCTGCAGGTCGCTCCAGATGACTGCACCGGCTGTGGGCTCTGCGTGCAGGTCTGCCCCGCGCGTGACAAGTCGAACCCGCGCCACAAGGCCATCGACATGAACCCCGTCGAACCGATTCGCGAGAAGGAGCGCGCGAACTGGGCGTTCTTCGAGCAGCTGCCGTACGTCGATCGCACGAAGGTGAAAGACGACGTGAAGGCGACGCAGTTCCTCGAGCCGCTCTTCGAGTTCTCGGGCGCGTGCTCGGGCTGCGGCGAGACGCCGTACATCAAGCTGCTCACCCAGCTCGTCGGCGATCGTCTGCTCATCGGCAACGCAACCGGTTGCTCCTCCATCTTCGGCGGCAACCTGCCGACGACGCCGTACACGAAAGACAAGAACGGTCGTGGCCCCGCGTGGGCGAACTCGCTCTTCGAAGACAACGCCGAGTTCGGGTACGGCCTGCGGCTCGCCGTCGATGCCCAGCAGCGGCTCGCGACGGACTTGCTCACGCGGCTGCTCGCGAAGCTTCCGCCGAAGCTCGCGGAGATTCTCACCGCGAAACAGGACGATGAGGCTGGCATCGCTGCGCAGCGTGAACGTGTGGTGGCGCTCAAGCAGGAGCTGTCGAAGCTCGAAGGACCTGAAGCGAAGCAACTGCTCCAGCTCGCCGACTCGCTCGTGAAGAAGTCGGTGTGGATCGTCGGCGGCGACGGCTGGGCCTACGACATCGGCTTCGGCGGCCTCGACCACGTGCTCTCGACGGGCGCGAACATCAAGGCGCTCGTGCTCGACACCGAGGTGTACTCGAACACCGGCGGTCAGCAGTCGAAGTCGACGCCGCTCGGCGCGAGCGCGAAGTTCTCGGTCGCCGGCAAGGCCATCGCCAAGAAGGACCTGGGCCTGCTCGCGATGTCGTACGGCAATTGTTACGTCGCCAGCATCGCCATGGGCGCGAAGGACGCGCAGTCGCTCAAGGCGCTCAAAGAGGCCGAGGCGTTCCCCGGGCCCGCGCTCGTCATCGCGTACAGCCACTGCATCGCGCACGCGTACGACCTGAAGCTCGGCACCGAGCAGCAACGCCTTGCCGTCGAGTCGGGCATCTGGCCGCTCTACCGGTTCGATCCGCGGCGCCTCGCTGAAGGGCTCGCGCCTCTGCAGCTCGACGCGCCGGCTCCGAAGCTCAAGGCGCGCGACTTCATGAAGAACGAAGGCCGCTTCCGCCTCGTCGAGATGAAAGACGCCAAACGCTACGAGGGGCTGCTCGACATGGCTGACGCGAACGCCGCACGACGAAGGGCCCTCTACGAACAGCTGGCGGCCGTCCACCTCGAGACCAAGAAGGAGGGCTCGTCATGACGATCGATCTCTCGACGACGTGGCTGGGCCTGAAGCTGAAGCACCCGATCTTCGCGGGCGCGTCTCCGCTGGTCGACGATCTCGACACCGTCAAACGCCTCGAAGACGCGGGCGCGGCTGCCATCACCATGCGCTCGTTGTTCGAAGAGCAGCTGGTCGCCGATCAGCTCGCGGCGCATCGGTTCCTCGATGGGCCGGCCGACGCGTTCGCCGAGGCACCGTCGTGGCTGCCGTCGACGGGAGACTTCGCGCTCGGCCCCGATGCCTATCTCGAGCAGATTCGCCGCATTCGTCAGCAGTGTTCGGTGCCCGTCATCGGCTCGCTCAACGGCACCACGCCGGGTGGCTGGCTCAAGTACGCGAAGCTGATCGAGCAGGCCGGCGCGCACGCACTCGAGCTCAACCTCTACGATCTGCCGAGCGACCCGAAGCTCACCGGCGCTGACGTCGAACACCAACAACTCGACGTGATTCGCCAGGTGCAGGAGAGCGTGAAGATCCCCCTCGCCATCAAGCTCTCGCCCTTCTACTCGTCGCTGCCCAGCTTCGTGGCGAAGCTCGAGCACAGCGGCGCCGCGGGCATCGTGCTCTTCAACAGGCTCTATCAACCCGACATCGACGTCGAGACGCTCACGCTCAAGCGCACGCTGCACCTGTCTGATCGTCAGGAGCTCCAACTGCGACTGCGGTGGCTCGCGATTCTCTCTCCGCAGACACGCATGACGCTCGCGTGCTCGGGCGGCATTCATGACCCACTCGACGTCGTGAAAGCGCTGATGGCCGGAGCCCACGTCACGCAGGTCGTCTCGGCGGTGCTCGAGAACGGCCCGCAGATGCTCACCCTGCTCATCGAGGGCCTGAAGCACTTCTTCGAGGAGCACGAGTACACGTCGGTCACCCAGCTGCGCGGGAACATGAACCTCGCGCGTTGTCCTGATCCTTCCGGCTACGAGCGCGTGAACTACGTGAAGCTGCTCGCCAGCTGGCACGGAGAGGCGAAGCACTGACGGCGGTTGACCTCACCACCTGCGCGGGCCACCCTGCC
>JBEOKA010000214.1:0-33544 GCA_040275325.1 Myxococcaceae bacterium
CCTACTCCGGCGCGTTCGACATCTGGCCGCACTTCAAGCCGATCTTCGAGCTCGCGCGGAAGGAACGCCTCGAGGTGGTCGCGATCGACAAGCGAGCCTCGGGCAGCCGCTCGCTGATCACGCGTGACACCTACGCCGCGAAGCTGATTTCGGGCCTGGCGCGCGCCGACGATCGCCCGCTCGTGCTGGTGTTGATGGGCCAGTACCACGTCGCGCCGCCCCATCTGCCTGCATGCGTTTCGAAGGCCCTCGGCAAGACCGACCGACGCCAGCTCATCGTCTTTCAGAACCCCGAAGGTGTCTGGTGGAAGCTGGCGAAAGACGGGCTCGCCGACACGACGGAGGCGGTGGAACTCTCCGATGAGGTGCTGGGCATCTTCAACGCCTCACCACTCGTGAGTCAGCGCACGTTCCTCGACTACTGCGAGGCCGAAGCGGGAGACGCGCCGATCGAAGACGGCGGCATCGCCTCGACCGTGCGCGCGCTGGTGAAGGAGATCGCGAAGCTGGTGGGCGTGAAGGTGACGGCGCCGCTGACGAAGCTCGAGGTGTTGACGCCGCTCGATCTCGACGTGCTCGATCGGCTGGCGCGGCGTGGCGGCTTCTCGAAGCCCGAGCTGAAGCTGCTCGAGAAGCACGTGCTGTCCGGAGAGAGCGCCTTCATTCCCCGCGCACGCACCATCTGGCTCTCGGGGTTCTCACTCAATCACGCGGCCGAAGAGGCGGCGCACTTCGTCAGGCACTGCGCGGTCGGCGCCGATCTCGAGCGTTCACGCACGCGCGCCGATGCCTTCTGGACCCGCTGTGTCGAAGAGGCGATGGGCTTCTTCGGCTCGAAGCTGGTGAACCCGAAGCGCACCTGCCCTTCCCTCGTCGAGTGGACCGGCCACTTTCAACACGGCACGCCGAAGGCGAAAGAGACCGCGGCGTTCGTGCTCGCGCTCTCGAGCCTCGACGCGCGCAGCCCCGATGCACGCCGGTTGTTGCCCTCGACGCTCGAGCAGTTCAACGCGGTCAGCCACGCGCTCGGCTACATGCTGGGTGACGCGCTGTATCGCGCTCACCGCGCAGGCAGGCTCGATCGTTCGGCGATCCGCGCGCTCTTCACGACGCCCATCGACTCGGGGCCAGAGGCGTTCGCGAAGTGGAGCCCGTCGACGAGAGAGCCGCTCCGCCGTTCAGCGTGACCCGCCGACCTTCGTCGCGCTGGCCTTTGCCGAGGCAGGAACGTTCGTCGAGTAGTGCGTGACGCCGTCGCCGTCGACCCAGCGGTAGATGTCGTTTCCAGGCGTCTGCGGCGGTGCAGGACGAACGGGCTCGGGCTCTTTCGGGGGTGGCGCCATCGCGGCGTGGGTGCGGGCGGCGGCTTCACGTTCGAGGCGCAGCTTCTCGGCAGCAAGCGCTTCCCGATCGGCGGCGAGCCGACGCTCTGACTCGAGCTGCTGCTGCAGCATCGCTTCACGCTCGGTCGCCAGGCGACGCTCGTTCTCGAGCTGGTTCTGCTGCGCGATGCGGGCCTGCTCGGCTTCCCACGCCCGGCGCTGTTCAGCCTGCTCGGCGGCGCGCTGCGTTTCCTGGTTCACCGAGGTCGTGTTGACCGGCACGTAGTACGGCATCACCACGACCTGGCGTTGCGGCTGCCGTGGCCGTTGCCAATCGGATCGCGGCGCGAAGCCTGGCCCGGTGACCTGCGGTTGGGTGTTCGGCTTCCATCCTCCGACGTAACCAGTCCACACGCCGCCGTTGTCGTACTGGGCCAGCGCGGTGCTTGCGGCGAGTGAGACGAGAACGATGAGCGAGCGCATGCTGCCTCCGATGCGGCGCATCATGGCGCGAACGGCCCTGCCCTGCCATCGGGGCCAAAAGGCTGACCTGCCCAACAGGGTTGCCGATATGGTGCGCGCCCGTGGACGCCCTGATCGCGAAACCCGAGGGTGAGATCGCCCCACAGCTTCAGCACGAGTTCGGCCCGGCCGGCCGGTGGATGGCGCGGCGCTACTTCGAGCCGGTTCGTTTCGCCCAGAGCGCGGTCGACGAGCTGAAGGCCCTGCACCAGAAGGGCTTCGTCGTTCACATCATGCGAACCACCGCGTGGGTGAACTTCCTCTACCTGCACTGGGCGATGGTTCGTCGTGGGCTGCCGCCGGTTCGGGCCGTGGCCAACCTTCGACCCTGGTTCACCAAGCCCTTCACGCTCGCAGCGCAGCGCGGCGACTTCGACGTGCGGTTCACGTACGCGCGCAAGCAAGGCGGCTCGGGGCTCGTCTTTCTGCGCGAGAGCGCGTTCAACTCGGCGCGTGGCAAGTCGACTGGAGAAGACCCGTTTCCGGCGCTCGTCGAATTGGCGCGCAAATCGGAGCAGCCCGTCTTCCTCGTGCCCGAGCTCTTCGTCTGGGAGAAGTGGCTGCAGAAGATCACGCCCAGCGTCTTCGATCGCATCTTCGGCAGCCCCGAGGCGCCCGGCTTTCTGCACTCCATCGGCGCGTTCCTTCGCAACTACAAACGCGCGCAGTTTCGCGTTGGCGAGCCGATCGATCTGAAGGCCTTCGTCGCCGATCACCCCGATGAGACGACCGAGGTCATCGCCCGCAAGGTGCGCTCGACGCTGAGCCATCACCTCGCGCGCGAGACGCGTGCGGTCTTCGGGCCTCCGCGCAAGCCGACCGATCGCCTCATCGACGAAGCGATGCGCGACAAGGTCTTTCAGCAGGCCGCCACCGAGGTCGCCACACAGCAGAACAAGTCGATCGAGTCGGTGAACCGCTCCGCCAAGCGCAACTTCGAGGCGATCGCCGCGCGCTACAGCCCGAGCGTCGTCGGCTTCACGGCGCCGATCCTTCACTGGGTGTTCAACCGCATCTACGACGGCGTCGAGGTCGATGAAGTGGGCCTCGAGCGCGCGATGAAGGCCGCGGCGCACGCGCCGATGGTGCTCACGCCCTCGCACAAGAGCCACGTCGACTACCTGATCATGAGCTACGTGCTCTTCCAGCGTGGCTACACGGTGCCGCTGGTGGCCGCCGGCGCGAACCTGTCGTTCTTCCCGCTCGGGCCGTTCCTTCGTCGTGGCGGAGCGTTCTTCCTTCGCCGCAGCTTCAAGGGCGACAAGCTCTACACGGCGACGTTCAAGGCGTACCTGAAGAAGCTGGTGCACGACGGCATTCACCACGAGTTCTTCCCCGAGGGCGGGCGCTCGCGCACCGGCAAGCTGCTGACGCCGAAGCTGGGGCTCTTCACGTGGCTCGTCGACGCGGTGCTCGAGGGCGCGCGCAACGATCTGCTCTTCGTGCCGGTGGCCATCGACTACGAGAAGGTGGTCGAGGGCGCGAGCTACAAGGCCGAGCTCGCTGGTGGCGAGAAGAAGCCCGAAGATCTCAAGGCCCTGCTCTCGGCGCCGAGCGTGCTCACCGAGAACTACGGGCGCATTCACTTGAGCTTCGACGAGCCGGTGTCGCTGGCGAAGCTGATGAAGGATCGCGGCATCGACCCGCGACAGACGACCGACGATCAGAAGAAGGCGCTTGTGCGGGCGCTCGGTCACCGGGTGATGCACGGCATCTCGAAGGTGTCGACGGTGACGCCGCACGCGCTGCTCGCCTCGGCCCTGCTCGCCCATCGCCGCCGTGGCATCTCGGTTCGCGAGATCACCGATCGCATCGGGCTGTTGCGGAAGATGGCCACCGATCTGAACGCGCGTTTGTCGGTGCAGCTCAACGACTCGCCTTCCTCTCCGACCGTGCTCGGCCCCGTGCAGGACGCGATGCGCATGTTCGCCTCCGAGGGGTTCGTGCGAATCGTCGAGGCGCGCGGCGAGCCGATCTATCAAGTCGAAGAAGAGCGCCGC
Source organism: Myxococcaceae bacterium (assembly GCA_040275325.1). Classification (GTDB taxonomy): domain Bacteria; phylum Myxococcota; class Myxococcia; order Myxococcales; family Myxococcaceae; genus Xiheimicrobium. The sequence goes on from JBEOKA010000214.1 coordinate 3,845, forward strand.
CCCGAGCTCACCTTCTACAAGAACACGCTGATGAACCTGATCGCGGGCCGCACGATCGTGTGCGCGGCGATCTTGTCGGTCGAGCCCGAGATCACCGTGGCCGCGATTCGTGAGCGCGCCCTGATCCTCTCGCGCCTGCTGAAGATGGAGTTCATCTTCCCCGTCGGCCAGACGTTCGAGCACATCTTCGACGGCACCGTGGAGCACCTGCTCTCGCTCGGCCTCCTGCTGCGTGAAGAGCAGACGCTGCGGGTCGCTCCAGAGGCGCACGTGCGGCCGACGGTTCAGTTCCTCGCCGACCTGCTGCTCGACGTGCTCGAGTCGTACCTGCTCGCCGCACGCCAGGCGGCCGATGTCGCCAAGGACGGCCAGGACAAGAAGGAGTACCTCAAGAAGGCGCTCGAGAACGGCCGGGCCGACTTCCTCGGCGGCACGATCATCTCGGCGGAGGCCGTCTCGAAGTCATCGCTCGAGAACGCGCTCACGTACCTGCTCGAACAGGGCTACCTCACCGAGCAGAGCAAGAAGCTGGTGCGGGGGAAGCCGGTGACCGACCTGGTGACGCAGTTGCGCCTGTTTCTGCCCGAGGTTCGCTGAGTGGGCGCGCTGGTGTTGATGGTGCTGCTGCAGGCCGACGCCGGCGTCTCGTCGCACCCGCTCGAAGGCGTGTGGCAGCTCGACCTCGAGAAGTCGACCGACACCGCGCCGATCCTCGAGAAGCTGGGCGTCAGCTGGTTCGTGCGGAAGGCCGCGAAGTCGGTGCGGCCGATTCATCGCGTTCGCGTGAACAACGGCACGCTGTTCCTCGAGATCGACGCGACGATCTCGAAGAAGCGCTTTCAGCTCGTGCTCGACGGCAAGACGCCAACGAAGGACGAGTTCTTCGGCGATGAGTTCTCGTACACGACGGTGCTCGAGAACGGTGCCTTCGTCTCGACCGGCCGCATGACGGACGAAGCGAAGAAGATGAGCATCGCGCTTCGACGTGAGCTCAAAGACGACGGGCTGATGAACTACCGCATCACCCTGCTGCCCGACGGCCAGGATCCGATGATCATCGACCGGGTGTTCCGCCGGAAGCCGTGAACGCAGCGCCACGGCCCGCCAGCCATTCGGCTCGGGACGCCTCGAACACCTGAGTCCAGTCGCGGCCGCGCAAGATGAATCGGCGGCCGTCGAAGCAGCGCTGACTCCACGCCTCTTCGACGAGCGTCGCCTGTTGCTCGCAGTTGAGCTGCGCCCACGCCCTGCCCTGCAGCAGCCCCTTCTCGAGCTGGTAGCCATCGCCGAGGAGCTGCGCGTGCAGGGAGTCGGTGATGTACGCGTGCCCGCCGTTCTGGAACTGCCAGACGTGCGTGGCCTCGTGAACGATGAGGTGCATCGGCGCGAGCCCGGGAGCCATCGGCAGGTGCATGGTGTTCTCGATCACGAACGCGCGGCGGCTCACGTTGATGAGCCCCGAGAGCGCTTCGCGAACTTCGATCACGCTGGTGTCGAGGGAGTCACCGAAGATGCCGCGCAGCGTTCTGCGCTCGACGTCATTCATCGCGCGACGCGGAGCCTCACTCCAGGCGCCGACCTGCAGCACCAGCTTCGCGAGCCCCCAGCCGACGCGCCCCTTCCAGCTCATCTGCAGAGCGACTGATTGAGCGAGGGGGGATCGGTGATGGTCTCGCTCGCCGTGAAGTACGAGCGCCCATCAGCCGCGAAGGCGACCGCCTCGCCCTGCGCCTCCTGTGCGACGGGCACGTTGGTGGGCGCTCCGGCGAAGGCGCTCTCGACGCCGCCATCACCCCGCTGAACCACGAGGCGGTTGTACATGCGCAGCAGCACGGCGTCGCCACACGGGCTCACGTCAGCGCCGGTGAGCTGAAGATCGGTCGGCCCGGGAACGGTGAGCGTGGTGACGAGTTCGAGCGTCGCGCTGACGCCCGGCGTGAGCGGCATCGGGAAGCGGTACACGAAGCTTGGCTGGCCGTTGGGCTCCTTCGTGACGATGTACGGGCGGCCGCTGTGCGGGTCGACGAGCAGCGCTTCGGCGTTGTGCTTCTCGGCCATCGGGTACTCGTACGGCAGCTTCTGTGAAGGCACGTTCATCATCATGGCGCCGCTCGTCACCATCGGCTCAGGCACGACGTACAGCGCGTAGTCGGTGCGAACCCGCGCGTTGTCGCCGATGTCGCCGAGGAAGAGACAGGTGCCCGAGCTGCAGGGCCCCAGCGCGATGTCCTCCCAGTCTCTGTTGCTGGCACTCTGAACCAGGAACTCCTGCTGCACGCTGCCGGTGAGCGCCGAGATGGCGAAAAAGCGCGCGGTGTCTCCCGAGTCGTTGTGCGCGAAGAGCACGCCTGGCTGGCTTCGACTGGCGACGAGGCCCGAGAGTTCGTTGAGCGGGTCGAGCACCTCACCCAGCGCCCGCGGATTGCCGAACGTGGCGCAGGTCGGCGCGCACACGACACCGGCGTCGATCGGCACCGAGGCGTCGGGCACCGATGCGTCACTGCTGTTCACCGGGACGAAGACCTGACTCGGCCGGGGCGTGCAGCGACAGCCAACGACGAGCAGCACGAGCGAAAGCGAGAGTCGCATCGGGCCTTCATATGCCTGGGCCGTGGCATTGCCGACCTCGAGATGACGACGACCTCTGCGAGCGTCGCAACCGCTCAAATAAGGAGCTGAGGGTTCCCTTGGAGATTCGGCATCAGTCGCCATAAATCCAAAATATTCCGAGTTATGGCGAGGAATGACCGACGTCACATCGACGCGTCGTGAACGATCTTCCAGCCTGACTTCGAGCGAACGAGAACGATCACCGTGTTCCCGCTGAGCGGCGCTTTGTCGGGGTAGCTCAGCGTCCACTTCGCGGAGATCGAGACAGCCTCTTTCGTCTCACGCACGTCGTGCGCCTCTATCGCCAGCTGGCCCATCGCTTTCCCGTCGGGGTAGCGCTTCTTGTATCGGGCCAGCACCTCGGAGCGGCCACGCGTGACGCCGTCGGAAGCCGCGACTCCGGCATCGGGGTTCGCGGCTCGCGGTGGACTCACGAAGACCGCGTCGTCAGCGTAGACCGCGCAGAACGCCTCGAGGTCGCCCTTGTTCCACGCTGCGACCTGTTGCTGAACGACGGCCAGCACTTCTTCTTTCGGAGTCGTCGCTCCGAGCATCAGCATCAGGGCGAGGCTGCGCATGTCGCGATCGCCACCTTCTGCATCTCGGTGAGGAACAGCTCGGGCTTCAAGAACCCCGTCACCCGCGGCTTCTCGAGCACCTCTCCCGTCGGGCTCACGAAGGCGACCGTGGGCAGGCCCTTCACGCCGAACTTCTCGTAGAGCTTGTCGGTGACCTCGTGATCGTTCGTGCCATCGACCTTGATGGTGACGAAGCGGTTCGCCTCGGAGACGACCTCTTTGGCGACGTAGGTGTGTGAGTCGAGTTCCTTACAGGCGGCGCACCAGTCGGCGAAGAAGTCGATCATCACCGGCTTGCAATCGGCCTTCGCCCGCGCGAGCACCGCCTCGAACGGCTCGGCGGAGTTCGACTTGTCAGCCTGAAAGACGAGCGCCCAGGTGAAGTCTGCACGGGCCTCGGTGAGCTTCGAGAGCGCCTCACGAGCCTCGGCGAGCTGCGCGGCGATCGCGTTCTTCTTTTCCTGATCGGTCTCGGCGCCGAGCTGGCCATCAAGGTTCGCGATCACCTTCTCGAGCTCGACCCGGCGATCGGCCACCTGGGGATCGAGCTTCACGGGTTCGGGAGCCGCGCCCGCTGACACTCGAACGAGGAACGCGATCACCAGGGCCGTCACGCCCAAGCCTTTCAGCGCCCACTCGCCCTTCTCTTTGAAGCTCAGGTGAATCGCGCCGAACATGACGCCGCCGAACGCGAGCGCCGCCGCGATGGCGATGCCCACCGACTTGCCCAACGCGATGCCGACGCCTTCGAGCGCAGTGCGAACCGCGGGGAATGCGTCACGCAGGTACGAGGCTGCGAGGGCGAGCAGCGCGACTCCGAAGACGCTCTTCACCCACTCCATCCACACGCCGCCCTTGGGCAGCCGCACGGTGAACACGCCGATGAGGAAGAACGGCACGCCGATGCCGAGCGCGTAGATGAACAGCAGACCGGCGCCGAGCACCGGATCTTGCGTCTTCGAGACCCACGCGAGCACGCCCGTGAGCACCGGGCCGGTGCACGGCGCCGCGAGGAAGCCTGCGACCGAGCCCATGAGCAGCGCGCCGATGAGACCGCCGCCACCGACGTTGTTCAGCTTCAGCGCAAGGCCCGAGGGGAGCGCGAGCTCGAACGCGCCAAACATCGACGACGCGAGCACCATCATGAACACCGCGAGACCGGCGACGACCCACGGATTGCCGAGCGCCGAGCCGAACGCCTTGCCCGAGAGCGCGGCGACGACGCCCAGAATGCTGAACACCGCGCCCATGCCGACGACGTACGCGGTGGTGAGCACGAACGCGCGCCCGCGGCTGTCGGCCTGACGGGCGCCGAAGACGCCGACGGTGATCGGAATGAGCGGGTACACACACGGCGTCAGCGCCGTGAGGAGCCCACCGAGAAAGATGGTGCCGGCGGCGAACAACCACTGGCCTGAGTCGAGCAGCCCTGACGCGTCGAGTGAGGTCGAAGGCCCCGTCGGCAGCAGTGATGGAACGACCGCGAGGCCTACCGCCGCCAGAATTGCCAGACCGAGTACGCGAGATCGTCCCATACGGTGCCCCTATGTAATCAGAGGCACGGGGGTTTCAGAGAGATTCAGCCGTCAGCCTGTTTTCAGCCCTTTCACCCCATCGAGCTTCGCGCCCGAGAGCTTCGGTCGCAGCAGATCGGAGCCCGTGAAGTCGGCGCCGCTGAGATCGCAGTTCTCGAAGTCGGTCTCGGTGCCAGTCACGCCGCGGAAGTTCACGTTTCGAAGTGACGCTCGCGAGAAGTCGGCGAGATCGAGCTCGGCATCTTCGAAGTTCGCGCCGTCGAGGCGGGCATCGGTGAAGAGCGAGAGCCGCAACTTCGCGCGCCGAAAGCTCACCTTCTCGGCCAGAACGCCAGGCATGGCGGCCGCGATCAGGCACGCGTCGTCGAGCGTGAGCCCGGTCAGGTTTCCGAACTTCAGGTTGAGCTGATCGTCGGTCGAGTAGCCCTGCCACAGCGCGAGCGGCATTCCCGAGACGTCGAGCACCTGCCAGCTGCTCCCGGCGCTCGGTCTCGCCTCTTTCACGAAGCGCGCGTGACGACCGAGCTGATCCTTCCACGCCTCGGGCGAGATCGGCGCGCCCGTCAGCTGTGCCATCAGCTTCGAGTCCATCACTTGCCGCCCGCGAGCGCTCCGAGCACCAGACACATCAGCGTCAGCGCCACGATGACTCCGCAGCCAATGCCGACGATCTTGAGCACCTTGTTCGAGCCGCCACCCGAGCTCGTCGGCGCCGAAGCCGCAGGAGTCGATGCAGGCGCTGCGGGAGGCGGCGTGCTCTTCCCAAAGCCCGTCGGCCCCGTCGCGGGAGCTGGCACTTCGCCTTCCCACGCCGCGGGATCGTTGAACCACTGCGGCAGCGGCGACGGCTGAATCGGGCTCTTCAGGTGCTCGAGGTACGCGGCGTGAATCGGCGTCACCTTCACGACCAACTCGGGCCACGTGGCGCTCAGGGCTTTGCGCTGACCGGCTTCATCGAGCCCGTCGAGATCACCCGCCGCGAGCGCAGCACCCGAGATGATCTCGGCCTTCGCGACGATGCCGGCCGTCATGCGCTCAGCCAGGCTCGACTCGTCGGGCATCGTGTCGCCAGCGGGCACCATCTGGCCGTCGATGTACTGGGTGATCTGCCGATTCTCGGCGGGGAAGCGCTTGAGCACTTCACGCTCGAGCGTCCACGACAGCGGCGACGGCGTGAAGAGTTTCTGGGCTCCGTACTCCTTCGGCTGCAGCGGGCCGATGAGGAGATGAAAACCGAGCGTGCGGGTCTGCTCGGGCGTGAGCGACGCGAAGCTCTCGTTGCCGGGAGGCAGCGCGATGCGGAACGTCGCCGAATCACCTTCGACCTGCGCTGCCCGAAGCTCGGGCCGCAGATTGCGAAGCAGCGACGACACCTTCAGCTTCGAGCCCAGCCGCTTGCCGGGAATCAGCTCGGCGAGCCCCACGCTGCCTTCGAACGTGGAGCTCGAGGAACTGCCCGACCCGCCCTCGCTCGCCGAGAAGAACTTCACCGAGTCGCCCTGAATGCTGAGGTGCCCGACCTGCAGCGAGTCGTCGTACGGGCCCTGGTAGACGACCACCTGGCCATCGAGCTCTTTCAGATCGGCGGCCTGGAAGGTGCCCTTGCGCAACTTCGGGCTGCGATAGGCGCTCGCGCTGTACGCGGCGATGCGAACGACCTGCGGCAGTCCGCTGTTCTCCCAGAGTGCTCCAGGCGCCGAGACGAACGCCTCGGGCACTGGTGCGTTGGGGTCGACCTGGCCCGGGCGAATCGGAGCACAGTCTTTGAAGTCGTACGCGACATCGAAGGCGCGGCTGTCGAACTCGGCGCCGACCACGAGGTGTGAGACCCACGCCGGATCGGTCGCGGTGATGGTGACCGACGCCTTGAGCCACTCCTCCTTCGTCTGACCTTCCGAAGAGCCGGACTCGATCTTCTTCTCGACCTTCTCGATGAAGCCGCGCGTGTAGAGCTCGAGCCAGCCGCGATCGAGCGAGTCTTGAAAGCTCATCTCCTGCGACAACAACGCGCCCTGCGTTCCCGACGTGCCCTCGAGGAGCAGCATGAGCGCGAAGCTTTCGTTGTCGGAGATGGAGTTGGAGTCGGGGTGCGCGACCTCGACTCGAAGCGTGACGGTGCGGTCCTGCCTGGCGGCGACTTTGACGCGATAGAGGTCTGATCCCATGTCGGTTCAGACCCACCAGCCGCCATCGCGTGCAAAGAATCTCTCAACTGCCTTCAGGCTTCTTCGGCAGCTCGAGGCCGGCGCTGCGGGCCAGGCCCATCACGCCCTCGACCGCAGCGGCGATGTAGCCGAACGGGTTCGCGCCATCGACGGCCGTCACATGCACCTCGCCCATCTTCTGCTGGAAGGCCATGGCGAGCTCGGGCAGGCGGTGCGCGACGGCGAGCTGAATCGCCTCGGGTGAGAGTGAGTTCTCGATCTCCTTGATGCGGGAGGCGCGATCGAGCTCGAGCTTCGTGAGCAGCTCCTGTTTGTGCACCTCGAGCTCGACGGTCTTCGCTTCGATCTCGGCCAGCTGGCGTTTCGCTTCGGCGACGTCGGCGCGCGTGCGCATCACCTCGGCCTGCTGCAGCTCTTCGGCGACGCGAGAAGCATGTCTCGCCTGCTCTGCTTCGGCTTCGAGTCTGGCAACCTCCACTTCGTTGCGAAGGCGCTCCTGCTGGAGCCGCGCCTCGTTGGCCTGCTTCGCCTCGGTGATTCGCGCCTGCGCCTGCTGCAGCTCGATGGCGGCCGATTCGTCTGCGAGCTGTTTGCGCTGCCGTACTTCCTGCTCGGCCTGAATCTTCGCGAGCTGAAACTCGCGCTCGGCCGCGACCTGGTTGGCGCGCGTGTGCCGTTCCTGCGCGACGCGCTGCTCTTCCACCTTCGCGTCGCCAGCGATCTTCTCGAGCTTCGCGTTCTCTTCTGCGAGCTGCTTCTTGCGCCTGATCTCGGTCTGCGCCGACACGCGCGCCAGCTCGACGTCCTGCTCGGTCACCAGCTCGGCTTCGCGGGCGAAGCGCTCCTGCTCCTGACGAAACCGCGCCTGCATGTTCGCGAACACCTGCGCCGAGGTGACGCGCACGTCTTGAATCTCGATGGTGTCGACCAGCAGGCCCCAGCCCGAGTTCGTCGAGTCCTCCACGCGGCCGTTGCCAGAGACGACCGGAGCCACCTCGCGCACCAACTCCGACGCGAGCGCGTCTTTGCGGCGAGTCAGACACTCTTCGACCGTGAGGTTGGCGACGAGCCGGCGGGTCGCGCCGATGCACATCTCCTCCATCATCGTCGCGAGCTTCTCCTGCGCGCGTTCGGGGAAGCTGAAGTTCAACATGCGAAACGCGATGAGCGGCTCAGCGATGCGGTACACGACGATGCCGGTCACCTTCACGCCGACCTTCTCTTTGGTGATTTGATCGGCGCTAAACTGCAGCCGCTGCACCGTCGTCGGCACGATGGCAACCGAGTCCCACGGCCACTTGAAGACCGTCGCGCCCTGCCCGCTGGTCAGCACTTCGCCGCCGCGCATGCGAATCAGGAACTCGCTGGGCTTCGCCGAGATCACGCCCCACCGCTTCAGCTTGTCGGGGTCTTCTTCGGGCTTCCCGCGACGCCAGCCCTGGGCGTACCGCGTGGGCTCCGGCTCCGCAGACAGCGCGACGATGTCCTTGTTGGGTGGGCGGGTCATGACGCTCGGCCTGAGCGACGACCATGCCGCCAGCCAACTCCGCTGAAGCGCTAGAACCCCTCGAAATGTTGAGCCAATTCAGCGCAGGCGCTGGTCCAGGTCAGCTCGATCTCCTGTCATTTCAGGGGTTCAGCCCAAAGTGGACTTGACGAGTCCACTTCGTGAAAGTTAGACCTGAGTCAATTCAGGACCTGAACAGTCCACATTGAAAGCGATGCTCGAATGAAGCTCCCGATCTTCATGGATTACCACTCGACGACGCCGATGGATCCGCGCGTGCTCGAGGCGATGAAGCCGTACTTCGTCGAGGACTTCGGCAACGCGGCGTCGCGCAATCACGCGTTCGGGTGGAAGGCTGAAGCGGCGGTCGAGAAGGCGCGAAAGCAGATCGCCTCGCTCATCGGAGCCTCTGACAAAGAGCTCGTCTTCACGTCTGGTGCGACCGAGTCGAACAACCTCGCGATCAAGGGCGTGGTCGAGTTCTACAAGGACAAGGGCGATCACATCATCACCGTGTCGACCGAGCACAAGGCGGTGCTCGACACGTGCAAGCGGCTCGAGCGGCAGCGCCTCGATCGCATCGATGAGCTGAAGATCCAGCGGCTGATGGAGCTGACCGATCGCGACGTCTCGACCGAAGAGCTCGCGACGCTCGAGATCAAGCACGAGCTCGACAAAGACCCGGTGCTCAAGCGGTGGATCGACAAGGTTCGCGTCGGCGCGCGCGTGACGTACCTGTCGCCGAAGAAAGACGGGCTGATCGATCTCGATCAACTGCGCGCGGCGATCACCGACAAGACGATTCTCGTGAGCGTCATGTTCGCGAACAACGAGATCGGCGTCGTGCAGCCGGTCGCCGAGATCGGGAAGATCTGCCGCGAGCGCGGCGTGCTCTTCCACACCGACGCCGTGCAGGGCATCGGCAAGATCCCCTTCGACGTCGAGGCGGTGAAGGCCGATCTCGTCTCGATCACCGCCCACAAGATGTACGGCCCCAAGGGCGTCGGCGCGCTCTACGTGCGTCGCAAGCCGCGCGTGCGCATCGCTCCGTCGATCGATGGTGGCGGCCATGAGCGCGGCATGCGCTCGGGTACCTTGAACGTCGCGGGCATCGTGGGCTTTGGCGCCGCCGCGGAGATCGCGAAGAACGAGATGGCCGAAGAGAGCGCGCGCATCGCGGCGCTGCGCGATCGCCTCTGGGCCGGCCTGCAGAAGAACCTCGACCTGCTCACCGTGAACGGCTCCGCCGAGCACCGCCTGCCGGGCAACCTCAACGTCTCGTTCGCGTACGTCGAAGGCGAAGCGATGATGATGAGCATCAAGGACGTCGCGGTGAGCTCGGGCTCGGCCTGCACCTCGGCGTCACTCGAGCCCAGCTACGTGCTGCGCGCGCTCGGCGTCGAAGAAGACATGGCGCACTCGTCGATTCGGTTCGGGCTCGGCCGCTTCTCGACGGTCGAAGAGGTCGACTTCGTGATCGACCTCGTCACCCGCGCCGTGAAGAAGCTGCGCGACATGTCGCCGCTCTACGAGATGGCCAAAGAGGGCATCGACCTCAAGTCGATCGCCTGGACTGCACACTGACTTCGACTTTCAAACTCTGAGGAGATCACCATGGCGTACAGCGAGAAGGTCATCGAGCACTACGAGAACCCCCGGAACGTCGGGTCGATGGACAAAGAAGATCCCAACGTGGGCACCGGCCTCGTCGGCGCGCCTGCGTGCGGCGACGTGATGCGCCTGCAGCTGAAGATCTCCGACGACGGCATGATCCAGGACGCGAAGTTCAAGACGTTCGGCTGCGGCTCGGCCATCGCCTCCTCTTCGCTCGTCACCGAGTGGGTGAAGGGCAAGTCGGTCGACGACGCGGTGCAGATCACCAACAAAGAGATCGCGAAGGAGCTCTCGCTCCCGCCCGTGAAGATCCACTGCTCGGTGCTGGCCGAAGACGCGATCAAGGCCGCCATCAAGGACTTCCAGGAGAAGCGCGCGAAGCGTCAGGGCGCGGCGCCTGCGGTCTCTCCGTCGACCACCACCACGCAGCCGTAACTGTCCGGGGCTCCCATGACCGCCGAGGCCGAGGCTTCTACCTTCGTCGCTCCCAACCCGAACGCGCTGCCCACGGGCAAGCCGACCGGCAAGGGCATCGGCATCACCGACAGCGCCATGGAGCGCCTGAAGAAGCTGCTCACCGAGCGCAACACGCCGAACGCCGGCCTGCGCATCGCGGTGAAGGGCGGCGGCTGTTCGGGCCTCGCGTACCACATGGAGTGGGCGGAGGAGCCCAAGCAGCGCGACAAGCTGTTCGAGCGTGAAGGCGTGCGCGTCTTCGTCGACCCCAAGAGCTACCTGTACCTCATGGGCACCGAGCTCGTGTTCGAAGAGACGATCATGGCGTCGGGCTTCAAGCTGCGAAACCCGAACGAGAAGGCCGCCTGCGGCTGCGGCGACAGCTTCTCGGTCTGACGGTCATGAACCACTTCGAGATCTTCGGGCTCGCACCAGCGCTCGACCTGGACGTCAAAGCGCTGGAGCAGAAGCTGCGGGATCTGTCGCTCGAGTTCCACCCCGACCGCGTCACGCAGGGCGACGCCAGAACCCGCCTCGCCGCGCTCGAGAAGACCACCGCGCTCAACGACGCCTTCAAGGTGCTGAAGGATCCCGTGCGCCGCGCCTTCTACGTGCTCAAGCTGAAGGGCATCGATCTCGAGAATGACGCGGCGGCCGCGAAGGCAAAGATGCCGCTCGAGTTCCTCGAAGAGGTGATGGATCGCCGTGAGCAGCTCGAGGCGCTCAAGGCCGAGCGCGACGTCGAGAAGGCGCGCGTGATGGCCGATGGCATCGAGAAAGAGAAGTCGTCAGCGCTCGAGCAGGCGAAGGCTGCGCTCGGGCGTGACGACGTGAATGAGGCCGCGCACCAGCTGGGTCGGGTGAAGTACTTCACCCGCTTCATCGAAGAGGTCGAGGCGCTCGAAGAGGAGGCGTTGTCGTGAAGGGGTTCCTGCAGATCCACGATCCGCTCAAGCCGAAGGGCCAGGTCGTCGGCATCGATCTCGGCACCACGAACTCGCTCGTCGCCTCGGTCGTTCAGGGCAAGCCGCGCTGCGTGCCGGCCGACGAAGGCGACTCCATGTTGCTGCCGTCGGTCGTGCACTACGCCCCCAACGGCGGCGTGGTGGTAGGCAAACGGGCGGTCGATGTGCTGCCCGAGTTCCCGACCGACACCATCAAGTCGGTGAAGCGCTTCATGGGCAAGTCGCTCGGCGATCTCGAGACGAAGAAGCTGGGCGCGTACAAGTTCGTCGAAGGCGCGGGCGTCGTTCGTTTCCAGGTCGCGGGTGGGCAGCCGGTGACGCCGATCGAGGTGAGCGGCGAGATCCTTCGCACCTTGAAGCGTCGCGCCGAGTCGGCCTTCGCGAGCAAGGTCGAGCAGGCCGTCATCACCGTGCCTGCGTATTTCGATGACGCTCAGCGACAGGCCACCAAGGACGCGGGGCGGCTCGCGGGTCTCGAGGTGTTGCGGCTGCTGAACGAGCCGACCGCTGCCGCCCTCGCCTACGGCCTCGACAAGAACGCGCAGGGCACCTTCGCCGTCTACGATCTCGGCGGCGGCACGTTCGACATCTCGATCCTCGAGCTCGTCGACGGCGTCTTCCAGGTGAAGTCGGTCGGTGGCGATTCGGCGCTGGGTGGCGACGACTTCGATCGCGCGATCGTGCAGAAGGCGCTCGAGGCGTTCGGTATTGCAGAGCCCTCCCCTTCGCAGATCGCGCGGCTGCTCCAGCTCGCCCGCGCCGCGAAGGAGCGCCTCACCGACGTGACTCAGACGACCCTCGAGCTCGACGGCAAGTCGCTGGCGTTCACGCGCGCCGAGTTCGACGCCTGGATTCAGCCGCTGCTCCAGAAGACGGGCATCGCCGTTCGTCGCGCGCTCAAAGACGCAGGCTTCACGGCCGCCGACATCAAGGGCGTGGTGCTGGTCGGTGGCTCGACGCGCGTTCCCGCCGTACGCACCTTCGTGGAGTCGATCTTCGGCAAACCGCCGCTCGCCGACATCGATCCCGATCAGGTGGTGGCACTCGGCGCTGCGATTCAGGCCGACCTGCTCACCAACGCCGAGCGCCAGGACGAGGTGCTGCTGCTCGACGTCATTCCGCTGTCGCTCGGGCTCGAGACGATGGGCGGCATCGTCGAGAAGATCATTCCCCGCAACAGCGCCATTCCCATCGCGCAGGCGCAGGTCTTCACCACCTTCCAGGACGGCCAGACCGGAATGGACATGCACGTGGTGCAGGGCGAGCGCGAGCTGGTGCAGGACTCACGATCGCTGGCGCGTTTCCGCCTCTCGGGCATTCCGCCGATGCCGGCCGGCATGGGTCGTGTGCAGGTGACGTTCTCCATCGATGCCGACGGCATTCTCTCGGTGAAGGCGAAGGAGCAGACCACCGGCGTCGAGCAGGCGATCACGGTGAAGCCCTCACACGGCCTGTCGGACGAAGAGGTCGAGCAGATGCTGCTCGACTCGATCGAGAACGGTGAAGCCGACATTCAGCGCCGGTTGCTCGTCGAGCAGCAGGTGGAGGCGACGCGGGTGCTGGTCGATGCGCGCAAGCAGCTCGTGCAGAACGGCGATCTGTTGTCTGCCGACGAGCGCAAACGCTTCGAGCTGGGCGTCGAGGCGCTCGAGGCGCTGACGAAGAGCACCACCGATCACGCGACGCTCAAGAACGCGATTCACGAACTCGATGAGCAGGCGAAGCCGTTCGTCGAGCGCATCATGAACCGGGCGATCGCCAAGGCGGCTGTCGGCCACAGCATCCAGAGCTTCTGACATGCCCCACATTCGCTTCCTCAGCCCGCTGCAGGACCTGACCGTCGACGTCGCCGTCGGCACCACGATTCTCGACGCGGCCGAAGAAGCCGGCGCGCAGGTCGGGCACTCGTGCGGCGGCGTCTGCGCCTGCTCGACCTGCCATGTCTGGGTGAAGAAGGGCCTCGACTCGCTCTCGGAGCAGGACGATCTCGAGATGGACCGGCTCGATCTCGCGTTCGACGTGCGAGCCAACTCGCGGCTCGGCTGTCAGGCGAAGGTCGGCACCGAGGATCTCGAGGTGGTGATCACCGAAGAGTCGCTCAAGGCGTACATGGACGAGAACCCCGACGAGCGGAAGAAACTCGAGGCCGAGGGGAAATGGCCTCCCGCGAAGTTCTCGTAGCCGTCAGGTGTTCGACTGAATGTCGTCGTTGACACGGTGGGGCTCAACCCGTACAAGCCCCGCGCCTCGCCCAGGTGGCGGAATTGGTAGACGCGCTAGATTCAGGGTCTAGTGCCGGCAACGGCGTGGAGGTTCGAGTCCTCTCCTGGGCACTGAAGGGAATCGGTCGAAAGGCCGGTTCCCTTCGTCATTTCTGGGGTCTGCGTGACGCGACGGGTTCTCATCGGGCTGCTGCTGATCTCGGCCTGTGAGCAGCCGGTGTCTGAAGACGCGATCGGCAACCTCGGGCCCATGGTCTTCGAGACCACCGATGACGACTGCCGCCCTGCCCGCTTCACAGGCACCACGGGCGCCCTCTTCGTCGGCGCCCAGTCGAATGGCCGCCTCGTCGTCACCTCATCGCTCGTCTCATTCTGGGGCCCCGCACGGGAAGACGCGGGCGTGCTCATCGCGGGCTCGCGCACCGACTTCGCGAACGGCACCGACGTCGAGCTGGTGCTGGGCGGAGAGCCGACGCGCCGCTGTGGACGGCTCCGCTACCGGTGGAGCGATCTCGGCAGCGATGGCGGCACCCGCTTTCTCGAGCTGAAGCAGGTCTGGCAGGCGATCGACGTCGGGTGCCCCGAGCAGTACGCGCACCTGCCCGAGCGAGATTGTTCGTCGACGCGCCGGGTTCGGTTCACGCCGACGACGGCCTGCAGGCTTCAGTGCCTCACGCCGAACGCCGACGATCTGACCTGCGGCTGCTAGAGAGCGCGTCATGCGACTCGTGAGAGCGACGCTGGTGGTGCTGCTGCTCGTTGGCTGCCCGAAGCCGGTGGAGGCGCCGATCGACGCTGGCGCTCCCGAAGTCGACGCGGGCTTCGACGCCGGGGTCGACGCGGGCCTGCCGCCCCTGAGCTTCACGTTCGAGCTCGAGACGGTCGACGCGGGAACGATCTCGGGCCTCGACGCTGGAATGATCATCGACCCGCTGAAGGCGATCGTCGTCTCGTTCCCCGTGCCGCTCGATGACGTTCGGTTGCGCGTCATGGACTGGAACGACGCCGTGGTCGCCAGCGACGACGAGTCGACGACCGATGGCGGGCTCACCTACCGAATCGTCTTCGTCGCCCCGCTCAAGACCGGCCGTGGCTATTCGCTGCTGCTCGACGCCGAGACGGGAGACACGTTTCGCGACGCGCGAGGCGCTCAGTACGACGAGGTTCGAGTGCCCTTCCGCATCGGCGGTGAGGTGCAGGCCGAGCCCGGCGCGCCGCTGAAGAAGAAGCGAAAGAAGAAGTAGTCAGCCGGCTGACAGCACGAGCCGGGTCACGTCGTAGAGCACTTCACCGCGCTCGAAGATCGGCCGACGTTCGAGCTGCCAGGCGAACTGCTCGGTCAGCCGCCACTGACACCACTCGAGCACCGAACGCAGGTTGATCGCGTCGTACAGGTTGTACTCGAGCAGAATTCGCAGCGCGGTCAGGTTCTTCTGCTCGGTCCACTCGCGCCACAGGCGAATCGCGTCGAAGCCCTTCACGCCCTTGAGGTGCGGAGGCCGGTGCAGCTTGAGCGCCTCTTCGATGCCCTTGAGCCCGCCCTTGAGGCCCGTTCGACGCACGAGGAAGCGCAGATCGATGTGCACCAGCGGCCTGGGAAACTCGACGCCCTCGAACGCCTTCTCGAGTACCGGTACGTCGAACACCGCCCCGTTGAACGTGACCCAGATGGGGCTCTTTGCGAGCCGCGCCGGCAGCGCGTTCAACGTCTTGCCGCGCTCGAAGCTCACCACGCCTTCACGATCCATCACACCGACGACGGTGGGCACGTTGTCGCCGTCGGCCTCGATGTCGAAGAACGCCGCCTGATCGACGAAGTGTGGGTACAGCCGCCAGTGCTCTTTGGGCGAGACGAGGTCGGCGAGCGTGGCGAGATCCTTCTTCGCGAGCGCGGCGCGGGCCTCGGCGATCTTCTCGAGCGTCGCGGCGTCGATGGCCTTTGACATCACCACGCCCTTCGCAGCGGCGGCTTCGAACTGATCCCAGGTCTCGAGGCCCTGCGCCCACAGCTCGCGTTCACGGTACGGCCCGACGCCCTTCGAGAGCTGAAACGTGCGCTCGAGAAACCCGCTCATCGCGTGGGCACTTCGCCCGTCACCAGCGCGTCGAGCAGCGGCAGATCGGCCTCACAGAACGGCAGCGCCTTCATCTCGACAGGGTTGGCGAACTTCAGCGCCTGAGCGCCCAGCGGCTTCGGCTGACCGGTCGTGATGTCGGCTGCGAACAGCTCGAGCTCGACGATCAGATCGGGGTACTCGTGCACCGTCGACCACAGCTTGCGGCCCACCTTCAGCGTGACGTCGAGTTCTTCCTGACACTCACGAACGAGCGCCTTCTGCTCGGTCTCTCCGGCTTCGATCTTCCCGCCGGGGAACTCCCAGAGGTTCGCGCGGCTGGCGTTGGGCAGGCGCTGCTGCACCAGGAAACGCGTCGGATCGGTCGGGTCGGCGATCAGCCCGGCGACCACCCGAATGCGCTTCATCCACCGCTCCCGATCAGCTGCAGGGCGAAGAGCGTGCCGAGGTTGGTGAGCACGTAGAGCCTGTTGCCATCGCGCGCCGAGACGAAGCGGGTGGGCGTCGCGGTGATGCCACGGCCGGGGTTCCACGCGGCGCGCACTTTGCCGACGGTGGGATCGACGAACGCGAGCGCGGTCGAGGTGGGCACGACGATGTAGCCGCGCGTCATCAGCGGAGGACGGCCGGCGTTGTTCGTCTTGCCCTTCGGCGTGCGGTCCGAGAGATCGAGGCTCCACAGGGCTCGGCCGCCACGCGTCTCGAGGGCCGTCAGCGTGCCGTCACCGGTCGCGAAGAGCACCTCTCCGCGCTGCAGCAGCGAGGTCACGCCACCACGCGCCGACGCCCAGAGAATGTCGCCCGTCTTCGCGTCGAGGGAGAAGACGCCGTCTTTGTAGCTGGCGGCGAAGACGTGGCCGTTCTCATCGATGACCGGTGTCGAGTCGACGTCCTTGAACTGCTGGCCGCCCGAGATCGTCAGCTTGCGCTCCCAGCGGGCGACGCCGTCATCGAGGCCGAGCGCGACGAGGTAGCCATCGGCGAAACCCGCATAGACGAGGCCGTCGTACGCCGCGGGCATCGACGCGCCGCGAATCGAGAAACCCTGCGGCATGTCGCGCTTGTACTGCCAGGCCCACTTGCCGGTGGCGATCTCGACGGCGAAGAGCGTGTCTTGCGACGACATCACCAGCACGCGGCCCTCGGAGACGACCGGCGTGGTGATGAGCTCTTCGTTCGACTTGAACTGCCACACCGTCTCGCCCGACAGCACGTTGATGGCGTAGAGCACGCCGTCTCCGCCGGGCACGTAGGCGATGCCGTGATCGATCAGCGCGCCCGAGAAGAAGCGGCCGAAGGTCTTCTTCTCCCAGAGAATCGAGCCGTCTCTCGGCGAGAGGCAGCGAATGCCCCCATCGCGCGTGGTGACGATGATGCGCTCGGTCTCGGGGTCGATGGCCGGGCGCGCGGTCTCACGCGGTTGGTACTCGAGCAGCTCGGTCTTCACGAGCGGCGTCGACCAGTCGATCTCCCACAGCGCCGGAGGGCTGACCTGCGCCACCCGCACCGGCATCGTGGGATCGTTGTTGAGCGGAATCGCCTTGCAGCCCGCGAGGAGCACGAGTGCTGCGAGAGCTGTCCTCGACGGGAGCGCGATCATCGATGCTCGAAGAGACGACGAGAGGCCGCGCCGATTACTTGCCGGCGTCGACGGCGACCGGAGCCGCGACGGTCTCGGGCACCGCGATGCCCTTCGCCGCGAGCAGCGCGATGCGCTCCTTGGCGAGGCGGGCGGCGGACGACTCGGCGGCACTCGAGGTGACCTCGCTGTAGCGCTTCATGGCGCCGTTCAGGTCGGCCTTCTTCTCGAGCAAACGAGCGGAGTGGTACAGGCCCATGCCCTTCATGAAGTCAGACTTGTTCTCCTGCGAAAGCTTGTCGAACGCAGCCGAGGCCTCGTCGAGCTTGCCGAGCGACTCGAGCGCGTAGCCGCGGGTCTCGAGGGCGATCGGGCGCATCGTGTCGGAGGGATCGGACTCCTTGAGGAACTCCTCGGCCAGCGGCAGCGCCTCGGCGGCCTTGCCCTGACGGAGCAGCGCCTGCGCGAGCGGCAACGCGGCGTTCGACGCCGTCTTCTTGCCCTTGTGATCGCCGCGGAAGGTCGTGAGCTTCGC
Organism: Myxococcaceae bacterium; assembly: GCA_040275325.1. Classification (GTDB taxonomy): domain Bacteria; phylum Myxococcota; class Myxococcia; order Myxococcales; family Myxococcaceae; genus Xiheimicrobium. Next base: position 21,686 of record JBEOKA010000214.1, read on the forward strand.
GATGATCGCCTCGTCCTTCTCCTTCTCGGTCTTGAAGGGCGGCTCTTCGCCAACCTTCACCGGCGCAGTGGCGTTGGCGTTCACCTCACGCTCGAGCACCTTGAGCGCAGCGCCGTACTGGTACATCGACGACTCGAGGCTGCGCTTCTGGATGTGGCCCACCAGCGCGATGCCGCCGCCGATGCCGACGAACGCGAGCACGCCGAGGACGATGTTCTTGCCGTGCTGCTCGAGAAACGGCACCGCCTGCGCACCGAGCTTCTGCAGCTCGTCCGGGGCCTTCAGATCCTTCAGCTCTTTCTTGGTCGTCATATCGGGCCGCGCTTCTGACGCCCCTCGCCCGGCCTGTCAACCTCTGAAAATGATTCTGGAAACAGGCGCTACGACACGTGCACGTGGCCGCCCGAGCCCTCGAGCTTGCTCAAGTCGCGGTGGAGCGTGACGATCTCGAGTTCGCGCGAGGTGAGCAGCTCGAACGCGGCTTGCCCGTAACGATCGATGAAGGCCGAGAAGTCCTGCAGGCGGTGGAGCTCCTTCTTGAAACGATCGACCAGCGCCTGCTCCCTGGGAGGCGCCGTCTTGCCCGCAGCCTTCGCCTGCTGAATGGCCAGCTCCGCGTCTGCCGCGCGTTGCTTCACGGTCAGCCACGCCGAGCGCTTGCCGCAGAACTCGCCGACGAGCACCTTCACGCGCTGCTGATCGAGCGCATCCATTCGGCTCTCGGCCAACGCCTTGCCGTGCGCGAACGCGAAGCGGCCAGCCCACGAGGTGTGCTCAGGCCCAGCGGTGCCCGCGAGCGTCGCGATGAGGGTGCGCTGATAGCGGACGAAGCCGTCGAGCAGTTCGGCGGTGAGCTGGGCAGAGACGAGACGAAGCGTCTTCACATCGGCGGACATGGCGGGCGCACCCTACTTCGTGATCGCCACGCCGGCATCAGCGCGAACGAGGAACGAACGAGAGAACAAGAGCTCGCAGGGCTCCTCCTTTCCGCGTGAGACCACCGACAAGCGGAGTGAGGGTATCGACGCTCCGGCATCGAGCGCGACGCAGTCGTTGAACTCGGAGCAGCTTCTCAAGAACACGCCCTCAGGCGCTCCGTCGAAGCGCACATCGAAGGGTTCGCGAGGCGCGGTTGGCACGACGAACCTCAGGCGCGCGCCGTCCACCAGCTCGACGACCGTCTCGCCTGCAGAAATGATCACGGGTGATGGGGTCGCACACCCGAGGTGCAGCTCGAAGCCACGTGACTCGAGCCCGTCGAGCGACTCGTCGCAGAGATCACGAACGAGGGTCGAACGTTCAGGCGCACAGTCCGGGCTGCTCCCGAACTGCTCCATCACGCCCATGCACCCGCCGTTCACCTCGAACTCGAGCCGGCCCCGCTGGTCGTACGCGGTCGTCCAGTACTGAAAGCCGTCACTGGCCGTCAGCATCTGGTGGCCGTTCTCGCACTGTCGCAGGGTGTGCTCGCCGCAAGTGCCGTACTGGAGCCACTCCCTGCGGGCGGTCGCCCGAACCCGCTCCAGGTTGGCGTGCAACTGGGGGCGAAGCGCGAGACACCCGCTGACGACGAGCGCGAGCGACGCTGGTGGAGCCCTGAGACGGAACATGGTTGAACGGCCCGGTCGGCGAGCCCGGTCGTCGACCCTACTCCTTCTCGCGCGTGGCGGACTCGCACCCGAAAGACGACCCGTTCCTTGGCGACACGCTCACGCCAGGCCGTGGTCCGCCCACCGACCCTGCGTTCGACGCGACGCACCACTCGGGGGAACACGCCGAGCCCACGAAGCCCACCAGGCCGACGCTGCAGAAAGGCGAAGCGCTCGATCGCTACGTCGTGCTCGAGCAGCTCGGCAAAGGCGGCATGGGTGAGGTGTACGCCGCGTGGGATCCCGTGCTCGATCGCAAGGTCGCGCTCAAGCTGCTGAAGGCCGAGCACCAATCGGGAGATCTCGCCGACGAGCTTCGGCTGCGCCTCATGCGAGAGGCTCAGGCGCTCGCGCGCATGACGCACCCGAACGTCGTCGCGGTGCACGACGTCGGCATCGTCGAGGGGCAGGTCTACCTCGCGATGGAGTTCGTCGAAGGGCTGACGCTGACGAAGTGGCTCACCGAGAAGCCGAGGACGTGGCGCGAGATCGTCTCGGTCTTCCTCGAGGCGGGAGAAGGTCTGGCCGCCGCGCACGACGCCGGCGTCACCCACCGCGACTTCAAGCCCGACAACGTCGTCATCGGAAAGAGCGGCCGCGCCCGCGTGATGGACTTCGGGCTCGCCCACGCGCACGAGACGAACAAGGAGCCTGCGCAGCCGCTCGTCAGCGCCGAGACACCCACCGGCTCCATTCGCCGCCGCATCACCCTGCCCGGCATCATGCTCGGCACGCCCGCGTACATGTCGCCCGAGGCCATGTACGGCCAGAAGACCGACCCGCGCAGCGACGAGTTCAGCTTCGCGATCGCGCTCTACGAGGCGCTGTACGGCTACCGGCCCTTCGAGGGGCTCACGGCTCCAGCCGTCGCAGCCGAGATGCAGCTCAACCGCGTGAAGGCACCGCCCAAGAAGTCGGCCGTGCCACGCCGCATTCATCAGCTGCTGCTCAAGGCGCTGCGGGCCAGCCCCGACGAGCGCTTCCAGACGTTGCGCGCGCTGCTCATTCAGCTCGGCCGGCGGAAGAGCTCTCGGCGGCGGCAGGTGCTGACGATCGCGGTGGCGGTGCTGTCGGCGGTGGCTTTGGTGATCGTCGTCGCGCTGACGCGTCGTGAAGCGCAGCGCTGCGCCACCGTCGCCTCTCGCATGGCTGGCATCTGGGACGAGCGCGCGAAGACCGAGGCGCGCGACGCGTTCACGAGATCGAGCCGCCCATGGGCCGGGTCGGTGTGGGTCGAGACCCAGCGCCTGATGGATGGCTGGGGCCAGCAGTGGATCGAACGTCGCCGCGCGGCCTGTGAAGCGAGCGATGGGCGCGCAGATGAGCAGGTCGGTCAGGCGATCGTCTGCCTGAGCCGCCGGCTCGCCGACTTCGACGCGACGGCCCAGCTGTTGCGAAAGGCCGATGACGACGTCGTCGAGCGCGCCGTCTCCCTCGCCGCGTCACTGCCTCCGCTCGGAGCCTGTGATCAGAGCGCTCCGGTGCACGCGACCGTCGAAGCCGAAGACGTTCGCCGCGGGCTTGCCGGTGTGAAGGCGCTCATCGAGGCGGGCAAGCTGAAGGAAGCGCACGGCCGCATCTCGCTCGTGATGGAGCAGGCGCGCTCACAGGAAGCGACCGACGCGATGGCCGAGGCCACGTGGTTGAGCGCCAGGCTCGCAGGCGCCGAGCTCGACTTCGTGAAGGCCGATCAGCTCGCCGAAGACGCGATCCTCCTCGCGCAACAGCACCAGAGCGACGAGCTCGTCGCGCGCGCGTGGGTCGATCGCGTTGGCTTCGCGGGCGCCAGCACGCTCGACGTCGACGACGCGATCCGCTGGGCTCGCTACGCCCGGGTCGCGGTCAACCGGTACGGCGCGCCGCGCGAGCTCGAGGCCTCGCTCGCCAACAACGAAGCCGTCATTCGCAGCCGGCAGGGCAAACACGCCGAAGCGCTCACCTTGCACGCGCGGGCGCTGACGCTGCGTGAGGCCGTCTTCGGGCCCGAATCGCCGCTGGCCGCGCGCAGCCACAACAACCTCGGCATCACGCTGCGGGCGATGAGCAAGACGAACGAGGCGATCGTCGAGTTCCGCCGCGCGCTGTCGATCGAAGAGAAGGTGCTCGCGCCCGATCACCCGGCCGTCGCCGACACCCTCAACAACCTCGCCAACGCGCTGCATGACGCTGGAGAACATGACGAGGCGATCACCTCGCTCCAGCGCTCGTTGTCGATTCGCGAGCGGGCCTTCGGCGTCGAGAGCCCGAAGGTGGGGCAGTCGCTCTCGAACCTGGGCGCGGTATGGCTCGACACCGATCGTCCGAAGCAGGCGCTCGAAGCGCTGACCCGTGCGCTGACGATCAAGGAGAAGTCGGCTGGCCCGAAAGCGCTCACGGTCGCGCTCACGCTCACCAACCTCGCGACGGCGCAGCGGCGCGTTGGAGATCTCGCGGCCGCCAGGGCGTCAGACTCCCGCGCGCTCGAGATTCGCAAGACGGCGTTGGGCGCCACGAGCCCCGAGCTCGCGCGAAACCTGACGGGCCTGGGTGCCACCAGTCTGCTCGAGAACAACGCAGGCGCTGCGCGGGGCTACCTCGAGCAGGCGTGGTCGCTTTCGGCCGAGAAGACGACGGAGCGCGGCGACGCGGCGTTTCTGCTGGCGAAGGCGTTGGGGCCGACCGAGCCCCCTCGACGCAAGGCGCTGCTCGACGAGGCGCTTCGCTGCTGGCCCTCGGTCTACGGCTCGCGTTCAGAGGCCACGCAACTTCAGCGGGAGTTCGATGCGACTCGTCCTCGGTAGTGCGCTGCTGTTGCTGAGTGCGTGCCCGCCGCCAACGGCCGACGGGTGTTTGCCCAGGCCCGGTTTCGTCCTCCCCACCTCGATCACGCCAGGCGGCATGGCCGACACGGTGGTGATGACCGCGGGAAGACTCACGCTCGCGGCCCCTCCGGTCACCTGCATTCCCGAAGATCGCACCCTCGTCACGGTCAGCGCCACGCTCTCAGGAGGCGGTCAGACGCCCCGGCGCCTCCCAGCCACCATCACGCTGGCGACGCTCGACGAGTCTCGGCTCGAGATCGATCTCTCGACGGTTCAGCCGGGCGAGTACTCGCTGCAGCTGTTCGTCGAGCCGACCATCGCCGCGATCACCACCGAGGTGATCATCGTGATCGATCGCACCAGACCTCCACCGCCGCGACTCGAGCCGGGGTGTTCCGGCAGCCACGGGCGAACCTCGTTGGGCACCTCGATCTGTTTCGAGCGGATCGGCGCGTTCGAGGCACGGCCACGAGATGGCGGGGTCGTCTCCTTCACGGGAACCAGCGTCACCCTCGACAGGAACGTGCTCTGGGTCGAAAGGCCCAGCGGTCTGGGAATGAGCCTCGATCGGTACGTCGAACGCAGCGCAGGCCAGTTCGAGCACACCCACGAACTGCCGCTCGATGACACGAGCGGGGTGAACGCTGCCGACGAGCGGCACGTGTGGGCCGGGACGATGTTCGCCACGACCTGGGAAGATGGTGGCAGCTCGATGCAGCAGACCGCCAACGCCGATCAATCGCGGCTTCGCCTGATCGAAGAGGGACGCGGGCTCGAGTTCCGCTCGAGCGATGAGATCTGCGAGATGGACGGCGGCTGCTGGAGCCTCGCCGCGCTCGGTGGCCGTGAGATCGCGAACGTCGGCACCCGGCACGTCTGGTTCGAGCAGGACCTTGGCGTGTTCCGCGGGCTGGTGCGCCCACTGTCAGCGCAGCGTGTCTCTGCGATCAACAGCCACTCGTTCAAACAGCTGCGGGTTCACGCCTTCTCTGACAGCGCCTTCCGCATTCGTGCGCCCGCCTCGCTCGTCCTGGCGCCATCGAGCAACGCAACGCTGCTGATCGAGCGGGCCGATGGCCTCTTCGAGCTCTGGGAGCCGCAGCGAAGCTGGGCCCTGCGCGACGCCACCGACTTCTTCGTCTCGTTCGATATCGGCGGCGGTCAGACAGCCGTCTTCCCTCGCTGATCAGCTCCGCGAGAACACGCGCTTGAGCCGGCTCCAGAACCCACCCGCGCGCTGGCCGAGCTCTTCGCTGCGCTTCTGGTTCGTCTCGGCCCGCTTCTCGGCGCTGATGCCGAGCCGCCTGGCGACCTCGTCGGTGGTGTAGCGACTGGCGAGCGTGGCCTGAACGACCTTTCGCGTCCTGAACTCGCGCGCCTCGACCTTGAGCACGCACTCGGCGTCGAGGCTGACGGTGATGGCGATCTGCACGGAGCCCTTCGGCCCCTTCGGCAGCCCCTCGATCTTCATCGCGCCGAGAAACTCGTTGCCCGCGACGTTGCTGTCTTCTCCCTGGAAGATGAGCACCTCGAGCTCGGTCTGGTTGTCGAGGTGGGTCGACAGGCCGAACGACTTCGTGGCGGGCAGCGGCGTGTTGCGCTCGATGAGGCGATGAAAGCCGCCGCCGGGCTTGCCGAGCCCGACCGTCATGGGCACCACGTCGATCAGCACGAGGCTCGAGACCTTGTCGACCGACCCCGAATACAGCGCGGCGCCGAGCGCGACGGCTTCGTCAGCGTTCACCGACGCGTGCGGTGGCTTCTTGAAGAGCGCCTTCAGCTGCTCCCGCACGAGCGGCATGCGGCTCATGCCACCGACGAGAATGATGTCGTCGACCTGCGACGGCTTGAGCCGAGCGTCGAGCAGCACGTCTTGAACGGCCTGAATGGTGCGCTCGACCAACGGCCTGCAGGCCAGCTCGACGTCGGCGCGGGTGATCGTGCACTTCAGATCACGCGGCGTACCCGACGCATCCATCTCGAGCATCGGCAGGTGAAGGTCGAAGGTCGTCTGCTCCGAGAGGGCGACCTTGGCCTTCTCGGCGACCTCGGCGATGCGTGAGAGCGCGACCTGATCGCCCGCGAACGGCCGCCCGTGCTGGGTCTGAAAGCGCTGGAGCAGCAGATCGACGAGCTGGTTGTCGAAGTCGACGCCGCCGAGGAAGACGTCGCCACCCGTGGCGAGCACCTCGAACACGTTCTTGTCGATCTTCAGCAACGTCGCGTCGAAGGTGCCACCGCCGAGGTCGTAGACCAGCACGGTGCGCGCGAGCTCGCGGTTCATGCCGAACGCCAGCGCCGCCGCCGTGGGCTCATTCAGCACGCGCTCGACCTTGAGGCCGGCCATGGCGCCCGCGCGTCGAACGGCCTCGCGCTGCGGCTCCGAGTAGTAGGCGGGGCACGTCACCACGGCGCGCGACACCTTCGTGCCCAGCGTGTGCTCGGCCATCTCGCGACACTCTTTGAGGATCAGGCCCTGCACCTCTTCGAGCATCAGCGTGTTGCCGCCCAGCTTCACGGCCGCGCGGTTCTGCGAGTCGGCCACGATCTCGAAGTGGGCGCGCGTGCGGACGTGTTCGACGGTGGCGCTGCCGAAGTCGCGACCGACGAGACGCTTGGCCCCGAAGATCGACTGCGTGGGGTTGAGCACCATCTGCCCCTTCGCACGGTGCCCGACCTCGAGGCGCCCGTTCTTCGAGAGCGCGACGACGGAAGGAATCGTGTTGTAGCCGTCCTTCGAGCGGAGGATCAGCGGGCGGCCTTTGGTGACGATCGCGCACGCCGAGTTGGTCGTGCCGAGATCGATGCCGATGACCGGGCCCGTGTCGGCGATGGGGCCGACGTCTGTGAGGTACACCGGCCCCGTGGTGATCGGAGCGGGGGCTGGCGCCGCAGCCTGAACGACGAGCGTCTGAACGGTTGGGACCGTTCGCTGAGGCTCGGGTGGGCGCGCGACTTCGCGGCGAATCTCAGGCAGCGCAGGAGGCGGTGGTGCGACCGGCGGCGGTGCGCTCGGGGGCGCGACTGGCGGCGGCGGAGCCTCTGGCACGGACAAGTCGAGATCGATGTCGAGCTCGAAGCTCTGTGACGGTGACGACGGGAGCGGCTCCTCAACAGGCGGAGGCGCCTCGGGCGTCGACGCGATCAGACTGTCGAGATCGAGCTCGATCTCGTTCTCGGCCGGGGGCGAGGTGTCGATCTCGATCTCGGGGCCGGGCGTGGGCTCGAGTGACGAGAAGAGGTCCTCAATGGGCGTGGGGGCGGCGGCAGGAGCCGACGCCTTCGGTGCGACCGGCGGAACCGGAGCGCTCTTCGCGGAGACGGGAGCGATCGAGGGCGCGACCAGTGGCGCGATCGGTGGTGGCCTGGGGGCGGGGGTGGCCGGAGCGATCGCCGGCGCGATCGCTGGAGGCTTCGCCGACTGCGAGCTCAGCAGCATGCGATCGACCAGCACCTTGCTCGACTCATCGAGGGCGACGAACTGCACGCCCATGCCCGGAGCGCCGGCCGGATCATCGGGGCCTCGAACCCAGCGAACGATCGCCGAGCCCTGCATCACCCGCTGGCCGTTCGCGATCTCGACCCGGAACTTCAGCTCGGTGCCCACCGGCTTCGGGTCACGTGAGCGAATGAACATGCCGCCGTCGCTCAAGTTCGTCGCGTAGCGCTGGGCGAACTCGTCGACTCCGGTGTAGCTGAGCTTCACCAACAGCCCGACGGCTTTGCGGGCGTTCGAACGGTGATCGGACACGGCGCCAGCGTACGCGGCACCGCCGCACCTGACATCAGTGAATCACTCGGGTTCGAAGAGAGGCCCCACAGCGTGGAGCCAGATCAGAACGAGCCGCATCACACGGGGATCAATTGCTGGGCGATGCGCTCGAGATCCGACAGCGTCTGCACCGTCACGACCTGCGAGACGGCCTTCTCGTAGCGCAGCATCTCGGAGTCGCCGAAGCCCCAGTTCTGCCGCGGCTCGGTGCAGATCCACACCACCCGCTTCGCCTTCCGCTTGACGTCTTCGAGCGCCCACACATTGGCGGGGTTGTGGTTGTTGCGCCCGTCTCCGATCACCAGCACCGTCGTGCGCCGGCTGATCGAGCCCAGGTACGTGCGGTTGAACTCGGCGAAGGCGTGGCCGTAGTTCGAGTTCGAGGCGAGCGAGATCACGCCCGACTGCGTGGCCGCGTCGATGGCCTCTTCGGGGCGTGCGTCTTTGAAGAACGTCGTCACTTCGCCCAGCTCGGACACGAAGATGAAGCTGCGCACGCGCGAGAACAGCGACTGCAGCGTGAAGGTGAAGAGCACCATCATGCGTGAGGTGACGCGCACTGAATCCGAGACGTCGCAGAGCACCACCACATCGGGGCGCGCAGGCCTTCGCGTCTTGAACTGCGGCACCATCGGCACCCCGCCGGCCGAGAGGTTCTTTCGCAGCGTGCGCCTCGGGTTCAACTGGCCGCGTTTGCGGGAGCGCTGGCGACGAATGAGGCGCGCCTTCAACTTCTCGGCGAGCGCGCGCACGGCCCGCTGGGCGATCTCGATCTCCTGCTTCGACAGCAGGTGCAGCTGCTTGTCGGCGACGTTGCCCTGCGACTTCTTGAGGCGGGCGCCGATCTGCCGGCCGGCCTCGGCGCGCGCGGCCTCTTCGACCTTTCGCATCGCGGCCGAGAGGTGCTTGCCGACGATCTCGACGCCCTTCGCTGAGACGCCCCGCGACTGCAGCTCGGCGTTGATCGTGTCGAGATCACTTCGCGTCTGCTCGAACCCTGCCCCGCTCAACAACCGGCGCGAGAAGAAGCCGGTCTGCAGCGCGTTCTGCACCTTCGAGAAGTCGAGCTGCAGCGTAGCCTGACGGAACAGGCTCGCCAGCTGCGCGCGGTTGCCCTGCAGCATCGCCTGCGTCAGCGGAGACAGCTGCCCGGCGAGGCGATCGAGCATCCACACGATCATCTTCAGCTCATCGCCCTCGAGCAGGCCCTCTTCCCGAATGCGATCGGCCAGCGACTGATCGATCTCCTGCAACATCTTGATCGCGCCGGTGAAGAACAGCTCGAACGCGCGGTTGAAGGTCTCGACATCGGCGGCGCGTTTGCACAGCGAGGCCTCGAGGGCCGAGCGGAAGAGCTCGGGATCTTCGACCCCCGTGGTGGCGATCGCCTCGACCGCGTCACGCGACTCCGAGATCGCGACCCTCAGGCCGTTCTGGCGGAGCACCTCGACGAACTCGATGACGCGCGCTTCCATCGCTCAGACTCCGCGCGAGAACGTCATCACCACTTCGATGTGTCGGGTCTGCGGGAACAGATCGAACAGCCGCACCGTGCGCGGCGTGAAGCCCTGGGCGACCAGCTCGGCCGCATCACGCGCGAGCGCCCCAGGATCACACGCGATGTAGACGACCCTCGACACCAGCAGTCGTGAAGCCCACTCGCCGATGCCCGGCGCTCCGGTTCGAGGCGGGTCCAGCAACAGCCGATCGAAGCGCTTCGACTCCTTCACCAGGCCCTTCGCGAACTTCTCGCAGTCGCCCTGCACGAAGCGCACGTTGCCGAAGCCCTGCTTTCGCGCCGCGTCCTGCGCGAGGCCGACCGACACGGTGGAAGACTCGACCGCGAGCACCGACTTCGCCGCCGCGGCCAAGGGGAACGTGAAGTTCCCGTTGCCCGAGTACAGCTCGAGCACGGCGTCATCGGGGCCACAGGCGAGCTCTGAAACCGCGTGATCGACGAGCGGCGCGTTTACGTCGGCATTGGCCTGAGCGAACGCGTCGGGCCGGTAGCGCACACCCTCGGCCTCGAGCACCGGCTTGCCGAGCAGCTCGGGAGAGCCCTTCCCCGCCCCGGGCACCAGCACCACTCCCGCGACGACCTCGTCTCGAATGAGGGCCTGCGCGACCTCACGGTGTTTCGGACGGAGCGCGCCCTTCGCCAGCAACGCGAACGACACCTCGCCGCCGACCTCGAGCAGGTGCACCTCGTCGATGTCTTTCAGCGCCGTGCCCAGCGCGTCTGCGAGCTCTCCCGGCAGCGACTCGAGCGGCGGCGTGAGCGCGGGGCAGAGATCGACCTCGACGTGCGTGTGGCTGCGCTTGCCGAAGAAACCGAGCCGGCCCTTCACGGGGTGCAGCACCGCGCGCCGCCGCGTGTTGTACGGCATGGGCGAGAAGACGAAGGGCAACAGCTCGTAGCGCTCGTGGCCGATTCCGCCGAGGTGCTCGAGGGCCGAGGTGACGATCTGCTGCTTGTGCTGGTGCTGCAGCTCTTCGGTCAGGTGCATCCAGTCGCAGCCGCCGCAGCGATCGGCGAGCGGGCACACGGGCGAACGACGGCCAGGGGCGGGGTCGAGCACCTCGAGCAGCTCGCCACGCATCGCCTTGCCCTGATCGAAGACCTCGGCGAGCACGCGATCTCCCGGCACGGTGCCGGGCACGAAAACGGCGCGGCCCGCGACTTCGGCCACGCCGTCACCAGACTTCGACAACCGCTCGATGGAGAGTTCGAGGCGCCGCAAACGTCACTTCTTCACGGGGTCGTCGGGCAGCTCGGCGCGCAGGCGATCGACGAAGCGCTCGAGGCGGGCGCGCTTCTCGTCGTCGACGTCCATGAACTCGATGCCCATGCCCGACATCTGATCGGACTGCGGATCGTAGGGCTGCACACGAATGACGCGGCCGGTGAGATCGAACGGAAACGCAGCGTCTGGCAGTGAGATGATCAGGCGAACGATGGTGCCCACCGAAGCCGGTTCGCGCGTGTTGATGAAGATGCCGCCGCGGCTGATGTTGACGGCGAAGTCCGTGATGAAGCTGCCCACCGTGCGATAGGCCACGAGCAGCTCGTGCTGCAGCCGCTCCGCCTTTCGCGTGGTGGAGGGTGACGGCGTGGGCTTCGGCGTCTTGTCAGACATGGTGGCGGGACCTTACACAAACAGGGTGTCGAGGTGATTGGCAGCGTGCATCGCGTGCACGGCCTCGTAGGCGGCCTTCGAGACCTGCCCGTAGGCGAAGTGCGGGGCGAGTGGGCCGGTGTGGCTCTTGAAACGCGTGATGGCGGCCTCGAGCTTCGCGAGCCCCTCGGCGGCGCTCAGGTCGAGATCGGGTGACGCGACGCCCGGCACCGGCGCCTTCGTGTCGTGCCGCATGAAGCCCTGCTTGAGGAACTTCTTGAGCACCATGGGGCCGATGAAGGCGCGCACCGGCCAGGCCGCGGGCTTCGGGAAGCCATCGATGGAGCATTCGATCGACTGCGCGCAGTGCGCCATCGCCCAGCCAAAGCCGTTCGGTGCCTCGGCCACCACCGCGCGCGCCTCGGTCAACAGCGCGTCGAACGTCGAGATCTGACGCGGAGCCGGCACGCTCAGAACACCATCGTCTTGCAGTCCTTCGACACCTTGAGCGTCGGGCCGGT
>JBEOKA010000215.1:0-3691 GCA_040275325.1 Myxococcaceae bacterium
AGTTCGGTCTCGGGCGTCGCGAGTCGTTGCCGACGGAGCCGCTGGTCAAGCTCACGGCCAGCGACTTCCCCAACGTGCGTGAAGACATGGCGTGGCTGATGGCGCGCAACGCACTCTCGGGCGCGAAGCTGCCAGCCGCAGAGCTGAACCAGCGTGTTCAGGCGCTCGTGGCGGCAGCGACCTCCACGGCGCAGCGGTGGGCGCGCAGTGTCGGCACCGACAAGGCGGCGGAAGAGAACGCATTCCTCCGGCTGCTCTGGGCCGCGACGCTGCACGAGGCGCGGCAGGTCGAAGAGCTCGCCGCGAAGTCGCTCACCGGTAACTCGCCCGCACCCGCGAGCGTTCGTGCCGAAGCCGCGCGTATTCTGCAACGCGCCGGAGTCGGTGCGGCTCCCGTGCTCGCGAAGGCCGCGGGCGACATCGACGCGACGGTTCGCCGCGCTGCGATGTCGGGGCTCGCGCAGCACGCGCCGCAGCAGGCGCTCTCGCTCATGGAGAGCAGCAAGCCGCTCGACTCGCTCACCTTCGACGCGCTCAAGGCCGATGCACTGAAGCTTGCGACCGAAGCCGGCCGCGCCGTCATGCTGCCCAAGCTCATCGGTGCGAAGGACCCTTCGGTGCTCATGGGCCAGGCCGAGAGCGGCTCCAGCGAGGCCGTGCAGCGCGCCGCGCTCATGGCGCTCGGTCGCATGGGTGGAGACGACGTCGCCACCTTCCTCGCCAAGCTCGCCTTCAGCGCCGGTGGTGGCGATGGCGACGATGAAGACGACGACGGCGGCGATGAGGACGAAGAAGAAGTCGACGAAGACGATGACGGCGGCGACGACGATGAAGACGAAGGTCCCAGCCCCGACATCACCATGCCTGGCGCTCGCCGCTTCGAGTTCGAAGAAGATGGCAGCTCGAAGTTCTGGGAAGTGATGGTCGTCGACACGACCTGCACCGTGCGCTTCGGGAAGATTGGTTCTGCCGGTCAGAAGAAGCCGAAAAAGCTCGCCTCTGCCGAAGCCGCGCAGAAGGAGATGGAGAAGCTCATTCGGGAGAAGACGGGCAAGGGCTACGAAGAGGTGAAGCCGAAGGGCGTGAAGGCGCCGAAGGCCGTCGAAGCGCCGAAGGCCGCCGAGGCTCCGAAAGCGGCCGCGAAGCTCGACGCTCCCTGGGGAACGCCCGAGCTGCGAGAAGCGGCCTTCCGCGCGCTTCGCCGTGCCCAGCGCACCAACCTGCGCCGCACCAACGCGCCGAAGTGGTTCACCCCCGAGCAGCTCACCCAGCTCGCGTCTGATCCGGCGCTCGCCGACTCGATGATGCCGCCCGCTCCCGTGAAGGGCTCGCGTGGTGGTGACGATGACGAAGAGGACGACGACTACGAAGAAGACGACGAGGACTACGACGATGACGAATGACCTCTCGCACCTTCGAGGAGCCAATTCATGAGCGCCGTTCGTGACGTGAAGGTGCAGTACGCCGCTGCGAGCGGCCTGAAGGCTGGCGACAACCGCGCCGAGGTGACGCTCGGTGTCGACGGCTCACGTGGGCCTGTCGGGCTGCGTGGCACCGTGAAGGCGCCTGCGTTGTTCCGCGACGCGCTGATGACGGCGTTCGACGTGCTGGGCAGCGACCTTCGCTACAAGCGAAAGGACCTCGCGACCTACCTCGCCTACCTGACCAAGCAGGGGAAGAAGGCGACGAAGGAGATCTGGGAAGCCCAGAAGAAGTTCCTCGAGCAGCAGCTGGGCAACGAAGAGCAGCCCAAGCACGTGCTCGAGCCCGTCGTCACCGTCAGCCCCGATGAGCTCTCGCTCGAGGTCTTCTCGCGTGACGAGTCGAGCTACGCGCGCCTGTCGCTTCCTTCGGCGGTCTTCGAGAACCGCGAGGCCGCGCACGGCACCGCGACCCTGAACCTCGACGAGGCCTTCATCGCGCGCTTCGAGCGCATGCGTTCGTGGCAGCCGGTCGCCCTCGAGGTCACCAGCCGCGGTGAGCCCACCGCCGCGCAAACGAAGCAGGTGCCCTGGGCGTGGCTGCGCAACTTCGTGCAGGTGCAGTCGGCTGCAACCCTGCCCGGAGCCGTCGCCGAGCTCGCGCCCATCGACCTCTACAACCTGCTCTTCGTCCTTCGCACGCGCGCCGCGAAGAAGCCGCCACGTGGGCTTCGTTTCGAGCTCGTTCCCGGCGCGCAGCCGCGCATCGTCATCGAGCCGTTCGACATCGTGCTCGAGTGCCATGGCGCTCCGTACGCAGGGAAGACGCCGCGCGTGGTGCGCATCTTCGGGCGGCAGCGTCTGCTCTCACTCGGTCGCGCGCTCCCGCACGTCAAAGCCATCAAGGTGCACCTGCTCGGCGCTGGTCTGCCGGTGTTCTGGACGCTCGACTTCGGCGCCGATCGTGGCGCGCTCACCGTCGGCTACACGGGTTGGACGGACTCCGGCTGGTCGTCGGCTTCGGCCTTCGACGCGCTCATGCCGCCCGCCAGCGCCGACGCGCTCTCCGAGAAGGCGCACGGCACGTTGCTCACGCGCGGCCCGACCTCGTTCGACGACCTCGTGAAGGCGCTCAACGCTCCGGCGAAAGACGTTCGTGCGGCGCTGCAGCTCGAGTGTCTCAAGGGCCGAGTGCTCTTCGATCTCGTCAAGGGCGTCTACCGACCGCGTCAGCTGCTCGACACGCCCATCGACGTCTCGCTCATTCGCTACGGCGGTGAACGCGAGAAGCTCGCGCACCGGCTGCTCGACGGCGCAGGCACGGTGAAGCTCACCAAGACGCACGACCTCGGCAGCGAAGGCACCGAGCTCACGGGCGAGGTGGAGGATCTCGAAGCGCGCCGCACCTTCACGCCGGGCTTCACGCTCGACCCCGAAGGCCGCGTGCGTGGCGCGAGCTGCACGTGTCTTCACTTCAAGCGCTCGGGCACCCGTGAAGGGCCGTGTGAACACCTGCTCGCGCTGCGCCTCTTCCACCAGCGCCGTCAGCTGCACGACGAAGCCGCGCGCCTCACGCCAGAAGGCCGGGCACTCATTCGTGCCGAGACCCGCACCTACGTTCGCCGGCAGGGGAACAAGGAGCTCGTCTATCGCGTGTCGCTCGACGACAAGCTCGTGCGGGTGCTGTGGGGCCCGCGCAACGACGAGCCTCGGCAGCAGCGCACGTGGTTCGACTCCGATTCCCAGGCCCGTGACGCGTACTTCGCGCGCCTCGAGTCACTGTCTTCCGATGGCTTCATCGATGCCGACTCGCAGGTCGGCTGAGACCACATTCATTCAGGAGAATTCCCAACGAGCGATCCCACAACACACCAGTGAGCGAGGTGTCGAGACTTCAGCCTTCGCGCTTGAGTGCGCAGGAGCGGCGTTGCGCCGCTCTGGAGAATCGTCCGACACACTCCGCTAGGTAGCCTGTTCTTGGCTCTCCTCGGCAGAGGGGCCTCCTCCGCGTGGGAGAGCTGAGACAACTGCGCAAACGCAGTTTCTCCCACGCGGAGGAGGCCCCTCTGCCGGGAGAGCCGGTGAGGCTACCGAGCCCCAGGAGAGAAGGTGGTGCTTTCGGCACCCCACTCACTGACGTGACAGCAGCTGGTCGAAGGCGAGTCGTGCAGGAGGGCAGTCGTGACCAACCGAATCGACGACCACGTCTCGGCAGCGCCGCCCGTGTTGACGACGCGCGCGCCGACCCGCGTGAAGCTCACCGAAGCCGA
>JBEOKA010000216.1:0-13785 GCA_040275325.1 Myxococcaceae bacterium
GAGTGCTGTACACCGTGTCCAGTGGAGGGATGGTGTCGGCCATCGTCGTCGACTCGAGGAAGCTGGGGGCGTCACCGTGGCCGAAGTGGCAGCGCACGGCTGGCAATGCCGGCAGCCTCGGCGCCGCCCCCGCCGACTTCCCCCTCAACCCTGGTTGTCAGTGACATGCGTGGGCTGAACGTCAACGGCTTCATCGTCGTTGAGACGCTCGGCTCTGGTCGCGCTGGCATTCTGTATCTCGCTCGTCACCCCACCACCGGGCAGGAGGCCATCATTCGGGTGGCCTCCACCGCTGACAACGAGCTCACCGCGAAGGTCTTCCTCGAAGAAGCCTCGTCCCTGCTGCCTGCCGCGAGTGCCGTTCAACCAACGGTCGCATCAGACGGCTCGCGAGTGCTGATGGCCGTCGAGCGCGCTCCCGGCTCGGGGTTCACTCAACACACGCACACTCAACGAATCATCGCGGCTCCCGCGGTCCCAAACCGCTCCGGTTTGGTTTTCGCGTTCGTTGGTCTCAGCGCCCTGGCGGCGGCAGTCACGCTCGTCGTGTTGACGACGCGTCGGCCGGCCGAGGCGGCGCCACAACCTGCTCCCCCGACCGTCACCCCACCGCTGGTCGTGGCCGTCGCATCGCCGGTCGAGGCCGACGCAGGAATCGTGACTCCGGTGGTCGACGCCCCGCCTGTGGTCCCTGTCGCGCCGAAGGCACGAGCGGCTCCAGCCAGCTGCACTCCCACCGAGCGGTGGAAGAAGACCAGACAGCTCGATCTTCAAGAGATCGAAGAGAAGGCGAACGCCATCGACCCCGTCGAGCTGGCGCGAACCGTTCAAAGCCTCGGAGCGGCGGTCCAGGCTGCAGCGACTCCCGATGAGTGTACCCGCCTCAATTCTGCAATCGGCTCGCTGGTGAATCGAGCCATCAAACCAGTCAAGAAGACCTGTGTCGTCGACGAACAATGGCTCAAGTCCGTTCACTCCGAGATGAACCAGACCAGGGGCGAGGTTGCCCGACAGGGAGACGACAAGCGCTATGCCGCCTACGAAGATGCGGAGGACGTGATCTACGAAAAGCTGCGCGTGCTCCGAGTTGGTGACGACTGCGCAGCACTTGATGCCGAGCTCGATCGTTTCATGAAGAAGTGGTGGCAGCTCTGAGGGCTTGCGCCGGTCTTGCTCGGCGCTATTCTTCACGCCTCACTCGCAGCACCCGGGGGAACCATGCCGATTCGAACCATCACTGCCAGTGCGTCGCTCGACGCTTGCTGGCAAGAGCACACCTTCACCACCGCCATGCTGAGCGACCCCGACGCGGCCTCGCTCGCGGCACACGTCGCGTTCGTCGACGCGCGCCTCGAGACGCTGGGCACGGGCCAGAAATCGAAGTGGCGCGATGAGATCATCGCAGATGCGAAGGTTGCGCAGGCCGACCGCGCACTCGACGTGCTGACGACCAGACTCTCGAGTGAGCTCCTGCACCTCGACGGCCCGAATCGCGAGACGCCGCGCTTCAAGCTGTACTTCAAGAAGGCGCCCAGTCTTGTTACCAAGTTGGCGCTCGGCGCGCAGCTCGAGGTCTGCCAGAAGTGGCCCGAGACGCTGACCACCGAGTCCGAGCCAGTGCTCCAGGCCCTCGCGACCGAGTTCAAGAAGGCGCTCGCCCTTGGCAAGGCTGCGTTGGAGCAGCGCGAGGCCGCTCAAGTCGCCACCGCCGTTCACCGGGCGCGAGAGATTCTGCCGTTCATCGACGACTTCAATGCTGCTCGGCAGACTGTTTACGGCCAGCTCTCGGCCATCGCCGGGCAGACCCGCAAGCCACGCGGCTGGGCTGAGAGCTTCTTCCGCGTCGCTGAGGCAGAACCGCCGACCGGCCCGACCTGAGCGGCTGCCGAAGGGCCTGACACCGCGGCGCCTGTGGCAACAGCAGCTCCTGAATCGGGCGCCACGCAGTCGGGCTCGCCACGCGCAGCTTTTGGAGCAGCCGGAACGACCACCGTCGTCTCGACAGCTGCTCTCGGCCCGCTGGACAGGCATTCGGGTGCTCCAAGAGGTGCTTTGGAAGCACCCGAAACCCAGAATTCAACGAGTTCGGAGGCGACGGGACCCCCCACCTGCGCCTGCGAGGGTGCGTCCCAGCCCACAAACTGGGGCAGCGACCTGGCGACTCGAGTCGCCGGTCGTCTGGGGTCCTTGGAATGCCGAGGCTCCCAGACGACCCACTGGAAGCTCCTGAACTTCTTGGATTCGTGAGGGAAGGTGGCTTGCGCCGATCGGACGGTCCGGCTACCTGCCTCACCGTGATGACTGACTCACGAATCGAAGGCTGGGGTCGCACCTCGGTGGTCGGGCAGGAGCTGTTGCCAGACAACCTCGAGCAATCGCCGCCGGTGCTCTTCCGCGGGCTGGGTCGAAGCTATGGCGACTCGTCGCTGCCGCCGTCTGCCAACCCTGTCGTCGTCAACACCACGCGCGCCAACCGCATGCTGGCCTTCGACACGGCCACGGGAACGCTGCGCGCTGAAGCCGGCCTGTCGCTGCTCGATCTGCATCGCACGTTGCTCCCTCGCGGCTGGTTCGTGCCCGTCACGCCTGGCACCCAGTTCGTCACGCTCGGAGGCGCCGTCGCCGCCGACGTGCACGGCAAGAACCACCACGTCGATGGCTGCTTCGGCTCGCACGTTCGCAGACTCAAGATGCGCGTGGCCGATGGCCGCGTCGTCGAGTGCGGGCCCGATCTCGAGCGCGAGCTCTTCCTCGCCACCGTCGGCGGCATGGGCCTCACCGGGCAGATCCTCGAGGTCGAGTTCCCGATGGTGCGCATCCCCACGCCGTGGATCTGGCAGGAGTCGGAGCGCGTCGGCGACATCGACGAGTACATCGAGAAGCTCAAGGAATCGTCGGCGAAGTTCCCCATGACGGTGGGGTGGATCGACTGCCTCACGCCCGGCAAACACATGGGCCGCGGCATTCTCATGAAGGGCCGCTGGGCCCACTCGCATGAGGCGCCGTCGAAGTTTCCCAGCGAGCCGCCGAACCTGCGCTTCCCCATCGAAGCGCCCGAGTGGCTGCTCAACCCGCTCAGCATCAAGGCCTTCAACTTCGGCTTCTACTGGAAGCACCTGCAGAAGAGGCGTGAGGGCATCGTCGACCCGTTCTCGTACTTCTGGCCGCTCGACTTCGTGAAGGACTGGAACCGCATGTACGGGCGGCGCGGCTTCACCCAGTACCAGTGCGTGCTGCCGAACGAGGCGGGTCCCGGCGCGGCGCGGCGCTTCCTCGAGGTGCTCACGAAGCGTGGCGGCGCCAGCTTCCTCTGCGTCATCAAGGACTGCGGCGCCGAGAGCCCCGCGTTCCTCTCGTTCCCCAAGCCCGGCATTTCGGTCGCCCTCGACATCGCCATTCGCAACGACACCCAGGCGCTCATCGACGAGCTCAACGAGCACGTGCTGAGCGAGGGCGGCCGCATCTACCTCGCGAAAGACACGTTCACCCGGCCCGAGCACTTCCGCGCGATGGAAGAGAAGCGGCTGCCGAAGTTCCTCGCGGCGCGCGAGAAGTGGGACCCGCACCACCGCTTCCGAAGCGCCCAGTCCGTTCGCCTCTTCGGAGATGCCCCATGAAGCGCGTCGCCATTCTCGGAGCCACCCGCGGCATGGGCCGCTCCCTCGCGCGCCGGTTCGTCGAGCGCGGTGACTTCGTCGCCGTGCTGGGCCGGGGTGAAGACGAGGTGAAGCGCAGCGTGGCCGATCTCGAGGCGCGCGGTGTTCCCGGTACGCGCGTCATCGGCGTCACCTGCGATCTCGAGAAGCCCGAGTCGTTCAAGCCCGCCCTCGAAGAGGCCGAGCAGCGCCTCGACGGCCTCGACACCGTCGTCGTCACCGCTGGCGCCTTCGCCACGCAGGAGCAGCTCGAGCGAGACCCCTCGCTCGCCGCGAAGGTGCTCACGCTCGACTTCGCGAACACGGTGCTCTTCTGTGAAGAGGCGCGAAAGAAACTGCTCATGCGCGGCGGTGGAACGCTCTGCGCGTTCTCGTCGGTCGCGGGTGATCGCGGCCGCTCGCCCATCATCATGTACGGCGCTGCGAAGGCCGGCCTCTCGGCGTACCTCGAGGGGCTCGATCACAAGTACCGCAAAGAGGGCCTCGTCACCGTCTGCGTGAAGCCCGGCTTCGTGCGCACCGGCATGACCGAAGGCCTCAAGGCGCCGCCGTTCGCTGGAGAGCCCGAGGCCGTCGCCGAGGTGGTGCTCGCCGGCATCGATGAGGGCACGCCGGTCGTCTACGCGCCGCCCATCTGGCGCGCGGTGATGACGGCCATCAGAGCGATGCCCCGCTTCGTCATGCGGCGCGTGAAGTTCTGATCACTTCTTCCGCTCGCGCACGACGAGCACCGGGCACGGCGCGTGGTGCACGACGCGATCGCTCACCGAGCCCATCAGCCAGCGGGTACCCGGCGTGAGGCCGCGCGCGCCGACGACGATCACGTCGACGGTGAGGCGCTCGGCCAGCTCGCACAGCACGTCGGCCGGAACTCCGAGCTCGACCCGGGTCTCGACCGTGACCCCCTGAGCCTCATTCGCCAGCGACTTGAGCTCGGCCCTCGCCCGCTCGAGATCGGCGTCGGTTCGCGGCGGCGACGTCATCACGTAGCCAGAGAGCGGCCCGACGGGAATGACGGGCGGCGACTCGAGCACGTAGGCCAGCGTCACCTTCGCGCCTGTCTGCCGGGCGAGCCCGAACCCCTGATTCGCCGCGTGGTGGGAAGAGGACGACCCGTCGACCGCGATCAGCAGGTGTTGGACCATGCCGCAGAGGTGAGCATCGCCCGTGCCGGTGGCTGTGTCGCCTGCGAGCCGCGCAACGTTGGTGCAAATCAACGGAGCGCTTGAGCCCGGCCGCGCAAGGCTTGCAGTGCCGAAGCCTCAGCGCGACGAGCCCTTCGTGAGCTTGACGGTGCCGCTCCAATCGGTGCCGCCGTCGAGGCGAAGCGTCGCATCGATGAACCCGGGTCGCCTGAGCACGATGGTGGTGACTCCGCCCGCGATGTTGTCACCGGCCCACGGCGTCTCTCCCACCGCTTGCCCACCCAGCAGCACCACCGCCCCGCTGGGCGCAGAGTCGATGAAGAGCGCGCCGGCCGCCGCAGATCTTCCGGGGAGCTTCAGCTTCGAGACGCCGAACGCCGCAACGCCAAGCACCACGACTGCCACCAGCCCGAGCGCGACGGGCTTCCAGCGAGTGGGCGTCGCAGGTGCAGGCGCGGCCGCCTCGGCTGCGTGCGGCTCGACGGTGACGGCGAGGGGCTCGAGCTCGAGGGCGCCGAAGCGGTTCTGCCGGGCTTCAGGCACGCTCGCGTCGGCAGGCGTGCTCGGGTCTGCGCTGGAGTACGTGAACGCCTCCTCTGCCGGCCGCGCGATCGGCTGCTCGAGCACGTGCAGCTTCCCATCGACCGCGAGCTCGGCCACCGGCTCGAACGTGCTCGGCTCGAGGCTCGACTCCAGGTGCGTCGACTCGAGCGGCGCGACGGCGAACGACGGCACGTCGGACAACGAGGGCGTGCCCGATGAGCTCACGGTGTGTGGCTCGATTCCCATCGACGAGAGCAGCCCGCCCAGATCGGACGAACGCACGGGCGGGCCCGACCATGAGACGAAGTCCTCGAGCTGCTCGCTCAGTCGGTGGGCGGTCGGCCAGCGCTTCTCCGGCTCACGCTCGAGGCAGCGACTGACGATGTCCACGAGCGCCAGCGGCACACCGGGCTTCACCGCGTCGAGCCTGCGGGGGGCGCGATGCACCGTCGCCGACGCGAGCTCGGCGGTCGTCTCGGTGACGAACGGTTGCTCGCCGGTGATCAGCTCGAACAACGTCACGCCGATGGCCCAGACATCGGCCTGCCGCGTGACCGGGTTGCCCATGATCTGCTCTGGCGCTGCGTAGCCGAGCTTGCCGCGGAAGGTGTCGGCTGCGGTGAGCTGCACCTCACGCTCGATGCGCGCGATGCCGAAGTCGGCCACCTTCACGGCCCCCGAGCGCGCCAGCAGAATGTTCTCGGGGCTGATGTCGCGGTGCACGAGGTTCAGCGGCTGCCCCTGGTCGTTCTTCAGCTCGTGGGCCGAGTGCAGCCCCTCACACACCAGCGCCATCAGCTTGGCGGCCATGCGCGGCTCGAGCGCCTTGCCGGCTCGCACCGCCCTGACGAGCTGTCGAAGGCTGGTGCCGTCGACCAGCTCCATCACCAACACCAGCGCGCCGTCGGGTTCACGGCCGAAGTCGAACACCTGGAGCAGGTTCGGGTGATCGAGCCGCGCCGCCAGCCGGGCCTCGCTCTTGAAGAGCTCCTCGATGGTCGGGTCGCCGGCGAGCTGCGGCAGAATGCGCTTCACCACCACCTGCTTCGCGAACCCGCTCGGGCCCGATGCGCGCGCGAGCCAGACCTCGGCCATGCCGCCTGCGCCCAGCTTTCGCTGCAGCTCGTACCTTCCCAGCACGGTCGTCATCGGCGCGGCCTCTTCAGCGTGACGTTCAGGTGGGCTTCTTTGGCGCCGGGCAGCACCACCTTCGTCGGCTGATAGCCCGGCAGCGTCAGCGTCAGCTCGGTGTCGGTGAGGAAGGTGTTGTTGCCGGCCCAGGGCGTGACGCCCAGCACGCCGGTCGCCGCCCGAACGGTGGCGCCTGACGGCTCGCTCACGATGACGACCGGTGGGCCCGAGAGCTCGGGCAGCGCGTCACGCAGCGGAGCGGGCAGCTCGACCTCGGGCAGGCGCGGAGCGGCCGAAGGAGTGAGCACCATCGCCGCTCCCGCGATCGCGAACCCTGCCAGCACGAACCCGACGAGCACCAGCGGAACCCAGCGCCGGGGCGTCTGAGGCTCGGGTCGATACGCGGTCGGTGCGGTGTACGCCCGTGGAGGAGGCCGCGTGGCCAGCTCGAGGGGCCCCTCGGGCGGGGCCTCCGCTGGAGCGGGCGGCAGCGACGGCGGTGCGCGCCCTTCGAGCGTGCCGTCTTCTCTCAGCACTGGGCCCGGCGTGAACTCTGGCTCGTCGCTCACCGGCAGAACCATGCCTCAACGGGGGTCAGAGTCGACAGCCGACCATGCAAGAGACCCAGCAGCCGCAAACGATCGTGGCCGGTTGGCGTTGGTATGCGTCGTGGATTGAGGCACGCCATGCCCTTTCAGATCGTCGTCGACCGCCCCTCGATCACCCTCGCGACGTCTGGTTCGTTCGTCGTCGTGCGCTTCGGCGCAACGACCGTCGCCGACCTCGATGTGATGCTCAAAGCGCAGCTCGACGTCGTCAAACGGTACGGCCACCTCACGACGCTCTCGCTCGTGCCGATCGGCCCCGAGACGTCCAAGGTCTCTGACGAGGTGAAGCAGAAGTCAGTCGAGATCACCCGGGCCATCGGCAAACAGCAGGTTGGCTCGGCGACGGTGATCCTCGGCACTGGCATCGGCGCGACGATCCTCCGCACCTTCATGACGGGCTTCAACCTGCTCGCGAAGAACCCGTTCCCGCAGAAGACGTTCTCTGACCCTCACGAAGCGCACGCCTGGTTGTCGGCGCTGCCGAACCAGGACGACGACGTCAAGAAGGCGAGGGTCGACGACGTGCTGGCGACGTTCAAGCTCTCGGTCAAGGCGAAGGCGGCCTGACGCTCTTCTCGGCGAGCTCGCGCAACAGCTCCCAGTTGAAGATGCCGGTGCGGTGCATGTCGCCGAACGTGAAGGTGATGGCGTAGTTCCCGACCGGCGCGATCTCGATCACCTTCATGTCGACGGAGATCTGCTCGACGTCGTAGGTGCGCTTCCCGCTCCACTCTTCGACGCACTCGGCGCAGGGGCAGTACTGGCGCAGCAGGCGGGCCGGGACCTGGTGGGTCGCGCCATCGCTCCACACGAGCGAGACGGTCTTCTGATCAGCCGACAGCTCGAGGCTCGTCGCGGTCGGGGCTTTGGGCTTGGCCGGCTTGATGCTGTCCCAGAAGCTCATGGTTGCTGCTCCTCTTCGACGAAGGTGACGATGGCGTAGGCGAGGCGCTGCACGAAGCCCTCGACGAGCACGGCCGGCCGCGGCGTCTCGTCGGCGAACAGGCCCTCTTCGTATTGCACGTCGAGCGCGAAGGGCTGCCGCCGAGCCTTCAGCCCCGAGAGGTTGATCGCGTAGTCGGGCTGCGTCGCGTACTTCACGAGCCGCTGCTGCAGGGCCAGCGGCTCCAACGAGGCCTTCTCGAGCTGGCCCGAGATGCGCTGCGTCTCTTCGACAGGGAAGGCGGTGATGATCTGCAGCGGCAGCAGCACCAGCCCGAACGCGAAGGCGGCGTTCTTCAGCGACCGATCGCTCTCGACCACTTCGTTGCCGTCGAGCACGGTGCGAATCACCACCGCGTCGCGCTTGATGGTCGGCGCTGCGCCGGGCGCGACGACGGTCCAATGCGGGCGCAGCGCTGCGACGGCCGGCAGCAGACGCTCGTGAATCGCCGCGAGCACCGCCGGCCGGCCAAACAGCGGCTTCTCGATGGTCGTTCGGGTCGCCAGGACCGGCGACGGCGTGGTGGGCTGGCCCGGAATCACGGTCGGCGCCAGCGGCGAGAACCGCTCTGATGCACCCATGGCCACCGACGGGTCGACGAACTCGGTATGCGTCGACGACCTCCACTCGGCGCGCTCGAACAGCGGCTCGATGACGACGACCCGCGGAGGCCCGGCTTCGATGGGGTCCATGGGAGGGCGCGGCCCAATGAGGTGGGCCGTTGCGCAGCCCAACGACGGCAACACCGACAGACACGCGAGCCAGACCGACTTCATCGGCCGCAGGTATACGCCTGAAACCGTTCACCGATGGAAACGGATTGAGGAGGACTCCCACTCTGTGTCGAAGCCCTTTCAGGCAGGTGTGCCAAGAGTGGAAAGTTCCACGCTCTTGTCAGGGCTCAATGGAAAGGCGCATGGTGCCCGACATGCCGATGGGGGGCGTGAGATTCATGGACTGGCGTTCGAAGTTCCCTTTCACAGCCAAGAAGCGCCCTGAGCTGACGCTGCGGCCGGAGCAGCTGACGCAGCTGGCCCGCGTGTGCCTCGACGTGCAGGAGCGCGCCATCGAGGCGCTCTCGACGGTTGGCGTGAACCAGAAGCAGGGCACCCAGCTTCGCCATCAGCTCTTCCTGACGTGGATCGTCACGTACCACGTCACGCAGCAGGAGAACGGTGTCGAGCACCGGCTCGCGGTCAACCACGACGGCACGATCCCTCCCGAGTTCCGCGACTCGATTCTGAAGGACGCGCTGCGGCTGTTGGCCTTCTCGGTGCGCGTGTGTCGCCTGATGACGACGGCGCCGTTCGATGTCGAGATCGCAGGAGTGGGCGTTCGCCGCGTGCTGCTGCCTGATCAATCGAAGAAGCTGAAGCGGTCGGCCGAGCAGTGCCCGTCTCCCGAGGCGCTCTCTGCGTTGTGGACGGCCGCGTGCAGCGAAGCGACTCCGCTCGAGGCCAAGCTGTCTGAGCCGTTCTCGTCATCGCCTTCGTCGCTCCGTCCCTCGCCAGGGTGATCCTCGACGAGCTGTCGTTTCGGCTGCGGAGCGCGTTTCCGTTCTCGCTCCCGGCCTTCAAGCGCACCGTCACCTTCGAGTCGTTGACGCTCCCAGCCTCGGCACGCGAACGCGCGCTCGAGCTGCTCGAGGCGAATGATCGCGCGACGTGGGTCGGCTGCTGCAACGCGCAGGACTGGCGAGAGAGCCTGTACGCGCTCGACGTGCTCCGCCGGGTGCTGCCGTCGCCGCTGCCGGAAGGGCGAGGCCTCGAGGTGGGCGCGAAGAACGGCAGCATGCTCCCGGGCTTCGTCACGGCGGTGCGGCGCGGCTGCGATGCCGTCGAGCTCGATGCGCACCGGCGCTACCTGTGGGGCAGCACCCGGCGCGTCTACGGAGAGGCCATGGCCCGCGCGTTCCTGGACTGCCGCTTCATCGCGGGTGACGTGCGCTCGCTCGAGGGGCCGTGGGCGGTGGTGACGTGGTGGCTGCCGTTTCTGACCGCGGCTCCGCTCGAGGCGTGGGGGCTGCCAGGCCGCTTCCTCGCCCCGCTCGAGCTGCTGACCCACGTGTGTTCGCGCGTCGTGCCCGGCGGCGTCGTCTTCATCGTCAATCAAGGCGAGGCAGAGCACGAGCTGCAGGGCCGGCTGTTTCGGGAGGCGGGCCTCGAGGCGAAGTCGCTGGGGCAGATCGAGTCAGTGCTCTCGCCCTTCCTCAAGCCGCGCTTCGGGTGGTTGTGGCGTCGCGCGAGCGGGTAGGGTGGCCCGGTGCTCGTCGCGTTGCTCTCGGCTGCGGTGCTCAGCGGCACCTTTCACCCTGCGTCGAAGGCCGACGTCGCCATCGCCGACCGGTGGCTGGTGGTGTTCCGGCCTGCCGCACGCTCGGAGCAGCTCGAGCTGGGCCGCGGACGTGTCGTGCAGCGGTGGTCGTCGGCGCTCCACGGCGCGCTGATCACCGCTTCGGAGCGCGACGCCCGGTGGCTCAGCGAGCAGCCAGGCGTCGAAGGCGTGTTTCAGGACGTGCGGCTCGAGGCCCCGTGGTCGACGCCGCTGCCCGACTGCTCCGTCGGCGTCGCGCAGAGCCCACTGCCCACAGGCGCGCCCCAGAGCATCACCTGCGCCGACCCCGACCCGCAGAACGCGACGGCCGTGTGCACCGACAACTGGGGGCTCGATCGCCTCGATGGCCTCTCGGTGATGCGCGACGGGGTCTACGCGCCTCCGAGAACGGGCCAGGGCGTGCACGTCTTCATCATCGACACCGGGCTCTACGCGCAGCACCAGGAGTTCGCAGGCCGGGTTGGCGCAGGCACCGACGCGACGGGCGCGAACGGCGGCACCGATGACTGCTCGTCGTGGTCGCATGGAACGCACGTCGCCGCCATCGCCGTCGGCACCCGCTTCGGTGTGGCGAAGGGCGCGACGCTTCACCCGGTGCGCGTGTCGGGCTGCCCGCTCAGCCTCGCGCTCTCGAGCCTCGTCACCGCGTTCGACTGGGTGACCCAGCAACACATGACGACCATTCCCGGCCCGGCCATCGCGTCGATGAGCATCAACAGCTCGCTGGCCGAGTTCACCGACCCGATGCAGCCGCTGGGCGTCGCGATTCAAGGCGCGCTCACCTCGGGCGTGCTGGTCATCGAGTCAGCAGGCAATCAAGCGGCCGACGCGTGCACGTGGTCGACGAACGTGCCGGGCGCGTTGATCGTCGGCGGCTCCGACGAGTTCGACACGCCGTGGGAGCGCCGCGCCGGTGACCCGAACTTCACGGGCTGGTGTCCTCCTGACTGCGGCAGCAACACGGGCAGCTGCGTGTCGGTCTTCGCGCCCGCGGCCCACATCGTCTCGGCCTGGTTCGGCATGACGCCCTCGACGCAGAACACCTGCCGCCTGTCGGGAACGTCGATGGCCGCGCCCGCAGTGGCCGGAGTCGCCGCGCTCTATCTGCAACAGAACCCCACCTCGACGCCGGCCCAGACGAAGGCTGCGCTGCTTGCTCGCGCGCGACCGGTCATCACGCAGGCGCCGAGCGGCACCACGAATGGTCTGGTCACCGTCTCGGAGGGCGCCGCCGACCTGCGCTTCGGGTCCAACATCGCCGTCGACTTCGGCTCGCTCTCGCTCGGTGACACGAGCCCTGGCCGCCAGGTGACCATCACCAGCACGGGCAGCCTGCCGCTCACCATCTCGGGTGTCTCCATCGCCGGCTTTCATCCGGCCGACTTCTCGGTGACGTCGTCGTGTCCGTCGACTCCGCTGGCGCCGATGGCGACGTGTTCGCTCGACCTGCGCTTCAGCCCGACGATGACGGGCACGCGCGGCGCCACGGTCAGCCTCACCACCAACGCCGGTGTTCGCACGCTCGCGCTGCAGGGCTTTGGGCGTGAGCCGCAGGTCGACGTCGTGCTGACTGGCGCTGGTTCGGGGCGGGTGAGCAGCATGCCGGGTGGCATCGACTGTGGAGTGCTCTGCAGCATGACCTTCACCCTGCAGACGAACGTCCTGCTCACGGCCGTCGCGGATCCGGGCTCGGTCTTCGCTGGCTTCTCGGGGCCGATGGGCTGTGGGGTGAATGCGACGTGCGCGTTCCCGGCGAGTGGTGCACTGCGGGTGAGCGCTGCGTTCGATCGATTGCCGGTCGAGCCCGATGCGGGAGCGATCGACGCAGGGCAAGTCGTGATGGACGCAGGCCTGATGAGGGATGCGGGCGCGCTCGTGATCGACGCAGGCGCGCGGTTCGACGCGGGAGTTCCCGCAGGTGCTGACGCCGGCCCTGAGCCGATGATGATTGAAGCGACTGGCAAGTGCGGCTGCTCGAGCGCGCCCATGCTGCTGCCGGTGTTGTTGTTGGCGCTGCGCCGCCGACGGTGAGCCTCCACACGAACCTGCGGCGCTCGGCGTCGATGCGCGCGGCGCTGCTGTTGGCGTTGCGGCGCCGAGCTGCGGCGATCCAGCGCTGCGCCGGCCGACGTCAGCCTCCACCTGAAACCGCGACGGCTCCGGCTGTGGTCTCGCTGTTCCTCGGTGTTGCTGCCGTTCGTTTGCTGGAGCGGCTGCTGTTGGTGTTGCGTCATTGACGTTGAGGTCAGCGCGAAGCGTTGCTGCGCGGCCGACACTGAGCGCTCAACACGGAGCTACGCCGTCGACGTTGATCACCTGCACGTGGCGCTGCTGTTGGTGTTGTGCCGTTGAGCCGCGCGGCGTTGGGCGCCAGTGTTGACGCGACTCGGCGGCGCTCAGAGCTTGCGGTGCTGCAGCGCCGGCAGGTTTCGCCGCACCTTCGCCAGCAGCGCCTCGTCGAACTCCGCCATCGCGAGTCCTTCTCCTTCGCTCGCGCGCGCCGTCACCAGCCCCCAGGGATCGATGATCATCGCGTGGCCCCACGTCATGCGATCCTTCGGGTGCTTTCCCTGCTGCGCCGGCGCGATCACGTACGCCTGGTTCTCGATGGCGCGCGCGCGCAGCAGCACTTCCCAATGATCCTTCCCCGTCGCGAGCGTGAACGCGGCGGGCACCGTGAGCAGCACCGCTCCGGCTTCGGAGTGCTTTCGATACAGCTCGGGGAAGCGCAGGTCGTAGCAGACCGACAAGCCCACCTTGCCGAAGGGAGCGTTCGCCACGACGACCTCGGTGCCCGGCGCGACGGCGGCTGACTCCCGGTACGTCTGCCCGTCGCCGACCTCGACGTCGAACAGGTGCATCTTGCGGTACACGCCCAGCCGCGCGCCGTCGGGCCCGAACAGCACCGACGTGTTGAACAGCCTGCCGCCCGGCGCTCCACCCTCGAGCATCGAACCGGCCAGCACGGTGACGCCCAGCTCCTTCGCGAGCGACTGGAGCGTGCTCAACGTCGGCCCATCGAGCGACTCTGCGTTCCGGTCACGCTCGGGTTCGGGGCCCATCCACGCGAAGTTCTCGGGCAGGCCGATGAACTGCGCTCCCCGCTGGGCGGCTTTGCGAATGAGCGAGGTGGCCGTCGCGAGGTTCTGCGCCTTGTCGGCTCCGCTGGTCATCTGAACGGCAGCAAGCAGCGTCATGTCGGCCACTTACCAGTTCTCGAAGGGCTGGTTTACATCGCCCCACCTGATGACGTAGGAGGCCCCGTCACTTTTCGGCAGTTCTCGAAAGTGGGCCTGGTGGCCCACTTTGCATTTCTGGGGGTCGTTTCCTTGGGCGAGAAGCAGAACCAGACGACTGAAGAGCGCGCACGCAAGGTGTGCGAGCCGCTCATTGCCGCCGAGGGCCTCGAGCTGCTCGACCTCGAG
>JBEOKA010000217.1:0-30935 GCA_040275325.1 Myxococcaceae bacterium
TGCGGGCGCTGGCTTCGGCGCAGGCGGCGGCGGCTTGGCGGCAGGCGCGGGCTTGAGGCCGGGCGGGGCCGCTGGCGCAGGTGCGGGCGCAGCAGCAGCGCCAGGTTGAAGGCCGCGGCCAGGAACGACGTAGCCGTTGAGGCGGGCGAGCGTGAAGACGGCCTGCGCGACGAGCGCGTCGCGGCCGACCCCCATCTCGTTGGACATGAGGTCGAGGGCCTCCCAGAGATGCGCGGGAAGGGCCACGGGCTTGGAGTCGGACATTGCGCGGGCGACCTTACCGCCCCACCGACCGCTGTCGAACTTGTGTTTTCGGCCGTGGCACCGCATGGAACAGGCATGTCGCCAACTGCCGCTTCGCTCTTCGACTCCACCGCCCGCCCCAACCCGGCTGGCCACCGCGACCTCGACGTCACCGCGCTGCCGGTTCCCGCGCCCGAGGGCACCACCGTCATCGACGTGCGCGAGCCTCACGAGTTCGTCGGCGAGCTGGGCCACGTGCCCGGCGCCACCCTCGTGCCGCTCGCGACCGTGCCCGCCCAGGCCGTGACGTGGGACAAGTCGAAGCTGTACGTCGTCGTCTGCCGCAGCGGTGGGCGCTCGGGGCAGGCAGCGCAGGCGCTGACGAGGCTCGGCTTCTCGCGCGTCATCAACCTCGTCGGCGGCATGCTGGCGTGGAACCAGGCGGGGCTGAAGACGGAGAAGTGAAGAAGGCGCCGTCACCGCCCCCGCGCTCGCGTCGCGTCGTGCGCTGGGCGCTGCGTGCCGTGGCCCTCGGCCTCGGAGCGCTGGTGCTGTGTCTGCTGCTGTTGCGCTTCGTCGACCCGCCCACGACGGCCTTCATGCTCGAGCGCCGGCTCGAGGCGTCGCGCGAGAACGACAAACGCTTCGTCCTCAAACAACAATGGGTGCCGCTGGAGCGCATCTCGCCCACGCTCCAGCTCGCGGTGGTCGCCTCTGAGGACCAGAAGTTCCCCCAGCACTTCGGCTTCGACGTCGAGGCCATCGCCGACGCGGTGGAGGACCGGTTCGAAGGGCGCTCCACGCGGGGCGCCAGCACGCTCACGCAGCAGGTGGCGAAGAACCTGTTCCTCTGGCCGGGCCAGTCGTTCGTGCGGAAGGGGCTCGAGGCGATGCTGACGGTGCTGCTCGAGGTCTTCTGGTCGAAGGCGCGAATTCTCGAGGTGCACCTCAACGTGGCCGAGTTCGGTGATGGCATCTACGGCGTCGAGGCTGCGTGCCGTGCGTTCTACGGAAAGAGCGCGAAGCAGGTGACGGCAGAGGAGGCGGCGATGCTCGCGGCGGTGCTGCCCGCGCCGAAGAAGCGCAGCGTGAAGCACCCCAGCGACGTGGTGAAGGCCCGCGCGAGTTGGGTGCTCGAGCAGATGCGCGCGCTGGGGCCGCACTGGCTCGACGAGGTGCGGTAGGCATCGCTGAGAAGGTCGCCGTGTCATCGACGTCGTGAGCAGCCGAGGGGCCGCGGCCAGCAGCAGCGAGCAGGTCGTCCCCGTCTTCGCGGGTCATCGCCATCTCGAGACGGACAGACACGGAGCAACCGCGCTGAGTCAAATCGCGTCGCACTGCAGGTCGGCTTCGCGGTCATTGCGTTCGCGCGCAGCCTCGGAGACGCGCCACAGAGCAACTGCACTGCGTCGCTCTGCAGTTTCATCGCGAGCTATCTCAGAGGCGCATCAACTGCGCTCGCCACCGCAGCAATCGCGAGGCGGCTCGATACGCGCCTGAGCAACTGCTCGGTGGGGTCGTCCGCTTTGCGGTCATCGCAATCGCGACGGAGACACACCACGCCGCACTGCCTCGCTTCGCAATCTGATCGCGAGCTGCCTCAGAGAAGCGCGATCAACTGCGCTCGCTACAAGTGGTCCGCAGTCATCGCGAGACGGCTCGGAGACACGCCAGGGAGCAACTGAGCGCTGCAGGTCGTCCGCTTTGCGGTCCCTCGCACTCGCGAGCCGCCACGGAGCAACTGCGTCGCTTCTGCAATCTCATCGACCTGCGGCGCCTACCGCTTCCGCGACTGCTCGCCCTGGCAGTTCTTCGTGCAGGCCAGCCGCATCTTCTTCAGGTTCGCGTTGCACGCTTCGGAGTCGTTGTGGCCATCTTCACCGGGGTGCTTCGCGCCGCCGCCGCCCTTCTCGGACTTACGGCAGTCGGCAGCCATCGACTTGAGCAACTCATCACACGACTTCGCGCACTCGCGGTTGGCGGCGAAGGCAGGCGGGGTCAGCAGCAGAGCGAGCAACAGGAAGCGCATGGCGGAGTGACTGACGGGAGCGTCTCCTGATTCAGGCTGGGGCTCAAGCGGGCCGGCGTCGGTCAAGTGGACTGGTTTCACTGACGCCGGAATCGTGCGCGCGGTGGGGTCTCGGCGTACGACCGGGCTCCCCGCATGGACGTTCTCACGCTGACGTTCGCCGTGTCGTGCCTCGCCGTGCCGCTGCTGGCGGGGTGGTGGGTGTGGCGCCGTCCCTTCCTCGCCGCGAGCCTCGACAGCACGCCCGATGCGCCGCGCGCGTTCGGCAGCACCTGCTGGTGGCTCGCCGTTCAAGGCGGCAAAGCGTCTGAAGTCGCCCAGGCGCTCCAACAGCTCGAGCTCGGGTCGCCGCTGGGGCCTTGCAACTGGGTGTGCGGGCTCGAGCGGGCCCGCCGCGGAGTCGGGAGCCGCCTCGCCTTCGTCACGCCAGCCGTCGACGGTTGGGTCTTCGTCATCAACTGGCCGGCCGACTCCGAGCGCGACCTCGAGCCCCTCGCGCGACTGAGCGAGGTGTTGAGGCGGCCGGTGTTCTGCTTCGGCTCGCATGCTGGTGCTCAGACTGCCTCATGGTGCATCGCCGAAGGAGGCCGCCTCAAGCGTGCGTGGGGCCGCTCCCTGGGCCGCACGCTCTACGACCTCGGCGTCGAGACGGGTGATGAGCGGGCGCTCGACCTCTCGCTCGGCGCGACGGGTGCGCCTGACGACGAGCGCTGGCTGCGCGCTGCCCACGAGTCGACGGTCATCGCGCTCGCCGCCAGGTGGACGCGTGACCCCACGACGCTCGACTCGGTGAAGACGCCGGGCGTCGGGCTGCTGCTTCGGCGGAAGTAGACGCCGGCCTCAGAGCTCTTCGAAGCGCGCCGAGAAGTGCCGCAGCGCCGGCGGCTGCTCGACGATGCGCAGGCCCTTGAGCTGCTTCGCCTGCTTCGCGACGCGCTCGACGACCTCGATGACGAAGTCCATGTGGCTCTGCGTGTACGTGCGCCGCGGAATCGCGAGACGAACGAGATCCATCGCGGCGGCCTTCTCGGTGCCGTCGGGCGAGCGGCCGAACATCACCGTGCCAATCTCACAACTGCGCACGCCACCTTCCCGGTACATCGCCACCGCGAGCGCCTGCCCCGGGTACTGCAGCGGCGTCAGGTGCGGCAGCAGCGCACGCGCGTCGAGGTAGACGGCGTGCCCACCGATGGGCACCACGATGGGAACGCCCAGCTTCTGCAACGCTTCGCCGAGGTACTCCGTCGAGCGCACGCGGTAGCGCAGGTAGTCGTGCTGCACGATCTCAGAGAGCCCCTGCGCGATGGCCTCGAGGTCACGCCCCGCGAGCCCGCCGTACGTCGGGAACCCCTCGGTGAGGATGAGCAGGTTGCGGCACTGCAGCGCCCACGCGTCGTCGTCGAGCGCGAGCCAGCCGCCGATGTTGGCCATGCCGTCCTTCTTCGCCGACATCGTCATGCCGTCAGCGACGCTCGCCATGTCACGCACGATGTCGACGACGTCGCGGTGCCCCTGCCCCGGCTCGCGCTGACGAATGAACCAGGCGTTCTCGGCGAAGCGGCAGCCATCGAGGAAGAGCGGAATCTGGTGGCGGTCGCACACGGCGCGAACGGCGCGCAGGTTCTCGAGGCTGACCGGCTGGCCTCCGCCAGAGTTGTTCGTCACCGTCACCAGCACCAGCGGCACCTTGTCGCGGCCGTGCTCGCCGATGAGCCGCTCGAGCGCCTCGACGTCGAGGTTGCCCTTGAACGGGTGCGGCACCGAGGGCTGCCGGCCTGCGGGGTAGAGCAGGTCGACGCCCGTGGCTCCGCTCGCTTCGACGTTCGCGCGCGTGGTGTCGAAGAGCGTGTTCGACGGCACGACCTTTCCGCGCCCGCCCACCACCGAGAACAGAATCTTCTCGGCCGCGCGGCCCTGGTGCGTGGGAATGACGTGCTTGAAGTCGAACAGGTTCTTCACCGCGGCTTCGAAGCGGAAGTACGACGGCGAGCCCGCGTACGATTCGTCTCCCCGCTGCAGCGCCGCCCACTGCTCGGCCGACATCGCGCCCGTGCCCGAGTCGGTCAGCAGGTCGATGAGCACGTCGGCCGAGTGCAGGCCAAACAGGTTGAAGCCCACCTCCCGCAGCCGCGCCTCACGCTCTTCACGCGTCGACAGGCGCAGGGGCTCGACGGACTTGATGCGGAAGGGCTCGATGATGGTGCGGAAGTCGTTCACGAACGCGCTGCTTAGTCCGGGTCAGCGCGTGCACCGCGTGCATCGTTTGCGCGTTTGAGACGCGTCAACCGCCGCTCACCACTGGAACGTCTTCGCGCGCTCACACGAGGGCGCGATCTTGTCGCAGGTGGTGGTCTTCGTCGCGGTGGGCGAGCCGCCGTCAGCAGTCGCGAGCGACGCGCACTGGCTCGTCTTCGTGTACGGCCGCAGCGTCTCGACCTGCTCCGCGTAGCAGCTGTTGAAGTCGGCGACGGTCGCCGTGCAGGTCGCGTCGGCCATCACCATCGCGCACGCGTCCGAGGTGCCACCGTCTGCGGCGGTGCTGCCCTTGCCAGCCTCACAGTCGGTGAAGGTCATCTGACAGGCGGCGATGCCTGCATCGACCCCGCTGAACGCCGAGGCGATGGCACCTCCGATGACCGCGCCGAGATTGCAGCCGAACGTCTTGCGGTCGGCCGTCGTGTACGCGCTCTCGAAGTACTTCTGCCGGTCACGACAGAGCTGGCGCATCTGATCGGTCGAGAGCGTCGAGACCTGGGAGTTGCCAGGCAGGCTCGTCTGCACACCACCACAGGCGACGACGGCACAGGCAACGACGGCTGCGAGAACGCGCTTCATGAGTGGCTCCGGGAAAAGAAGAAGGCGCGAACTCCAGGCCGGCCCGCGCCGACGTCACGAAAGCTGGTCGCTCGTCGTCGCACCGGCCGACTCGAGCAGCGCCCGGTACCACTCGAAGGCGCGCTGGGTGCGACCCGCGAGCGCGGTGGTGCCCCACAGAATCGAGAGCGTCTTCGTCGTCTGCGGTGTCGTCTTCGTGCGCTGCGCGTCTTTCACGGCGTTCGCGCACGGGCCGTCGGCGTCGAAGAGACAGAGCAACCCGCCGAGGTCGATGGTCTGCCCGCCCTGGTTGAAGACGTACGCGCT
The DNA here is from genome assembly GCA_040275325.1 of Myxococcaceae bacterium. Taxonomy (GTDB): domain Bacteria; phylum Myxococcota; class Myxococcia; order Myxococcales; family Myxococcaceae; genus Xiheimicrobium. The sequence continues at coordinate 5,414 of JBEOKA010000217.1, forward strand.
GCCCTCGGCTGCAAGCCCCACGCGAAACGGCGCCTTCGCCAATGAGAGGTCGACCACGCTGATGGGCAGGCCCGAGTGCAGCGACACCACGTTGCATGCGTCGACCGCCGCGTTGATGGAGCCGAGCGCGCCTTCACTCACCGCGCGAATCAGATACTCCGACGCAGGCTTGCCGCGGCCGGTGGGTTTGTACCCGCCATGCCGCAGCAGCTCGCGCACCGCCGAACGAACGGCATCGTCGGACGAGAGCGGCGCCGTGGCCGTGGTCGCCAGCAACGACATGATGGACTCGACTCGCCCGAGCTCGCCGAGCGGTTTGGGAAACGTGGTGACGAACCAGCGCGTGTCGAGCAGCGGATGCGCTTCGAGCTGAACCATGCGCGCACCCTCGATTCAGCCGAGCGGCGCCGCAAGCGCGAAAACCGCCCCTCAAACGACACTCGTTTTTCGCGTTGCGTGAACGTCACTTCGGGGCCGGTAAATCGGCCTGCGCGCGACTCTGAAGGTGCGACTCCGGATTCCTCAAGAGATCCAGGGGTTTACATACGCGCGCGTGCCACATAGGGTGCCGCCGGTCAAAAAAGAGACAAGCCGCTACAGGCCGCTACGGTCAGCCAAACCGGCACGAAAGGCCCTCACGTGAGCCAGGAGCGCCCCGACGCGTTGCTGAAAAGCGCGCTGGAAAAAATCGTCTACTTCGAAGCGCGCGCGACGCAGCTGACGAACGACTTGTCGACGGCCTGCGCCGAGCGGGAGCGCCTGCGCGCGGACCTCGCCCAGGCCTCGCAGCGGGAGATCGACCTGCGCCGCGTCATCGCCGAGCTCGAGGTGCGGGCCACGCGGGCGCACGCCGAGCGTGAAGAGAGCGCCCACCTCGCCGAGGCGCTGCGTCGCGAGCGGGCCGAGCTGCTGGGCAAGATCCTCGAGGCCTCGAAGCTGAACCACGCCGATGGGCACGACCCCTTCAACCTCGCGTCGTTCATCTCCGAGCTGCGCAGCGAGGTGCTGCTGCGCCGCGAGCAGGACGAAGCCAACGGAACGCCGCTGCTGGTGAACGCACCAGTCGAAGCACTGGTCGCCGCTGAGGAGCCCGAGCCCTCGTTCATCACGAAGGAGGCCGAGAAGCTCGAGTCACAGGGGCGGCTCACGGTGTCGAAAGACGAGCTCGCCTCACTCGAGCGTGCCTTCCCCTTCCCCGGCCGCTCGGAAGAGACGCTGTTCGGCTTCTCGGTGCGTGAGCTGACCGCACCAGACCCGTCGGCCCGTGCGCGTGCTGCCGAGCGACTCACCGCGCTCGCGCACCCGGCCGCGGCTCCGGCGCTGGCGACCGCGCTGCATGCAGAGACCGAGGCGGTGGTGAAGGTGGCGCTGCTCAACGCGCTCTCGACGCTGGCGAAGGTCGAGGCCGTGCCCGTCATCGTGCCGCAGCTCAGCGCGAAGGCGGCCGAGGTGCGCATCGCCGCGCTCAAGGCGCTGCTCAAGCTCGACCCGACCCAGGCTGGTCCCCACCTCGCGGGCGCCGTGAAGGATCCCGACCCGGCCGTGCGTCGCCGCGCGTCGCTGCTGGCGCTCGGGCTGCGTGGGGCGGCGGCGCTCGAGCTTGGTGAGACGGCGATTCGAGATGAGAACCCCGACGTGCGCTCGCTGGCGGCCCTCGTGCTCGGCGCGAGCGGTATGGAGTCGGCGCGCCCGTGGCTGATGCAGGCCATGCGAGACCCCGAGCTGCGCGTTCGTCGCTCGGCGAGTCAGGCGCTCTCACGACAGCTCGGCCAGGACGTCAGCCAGCTCGTCGAGCTCGATGAGGCCCAGCGCCGTCGTGAAGTGCGTCGGCTCGCGCAGGTGCCGTCGAACCCGGTGAAGGCGAAGGTCGTCGCGGCGCTGCCGAAGGGTCAGCCGCGCCCGACTGCTTCGCACGCGCCGCAGGCCGCTGCGGGCGGAGTCGCCACACACACGCACGGCGCGAGCGTCGGAGTTGCTCCCGGCGGACACACACTCGTCGGCCCGGCCCTCGCCGCACATGTCGAGACAGCTCCCATTGCCGCACGCGGAGTCGCTGCTCCCGATGCGCACGCACAGCACACGCACGTCGGCGCTCCCGTCGCGGCGCACGTCGAGACCTCTGCCGTTTCGGCACATGTCGGAGTTGCTGCTCCAGGCCCACAGCACACACAGCTCGCACGGCACGTCGCCGCGACCACAGCGAACCTCGACGCCTCCGCGCCCGGCACACGCACGCACCTCAGTGCTCCCGTCGCAGAGCAGCAGGTCGTTCTCTCGCACCGCGCGACGCCGGCCGTTCATCACGAGTCCGCGCTCCACACGGGCGCAGCGCCGTCACGCGTCGCGGTCGCAGTGCTCGAGCACGTCGCTCCTGCGGTCGACGCAGCCGTCATGAAGGGCGTGCTGCTCGAGCTGCGCGCAGCAATTCGTGGTCAGCCTGCCGACGCGCTCGCGACCTCTCTCAACTCGTCACTCGAGTCAGTCCGCGCAGCGTGCGCGGCGCTCATGGAACAAGGCCAGGTCGTTCGCCGCGGCCACAAGTACTTCGTCGCCTGAGGAACCCTCACGCATGGAAACGCCCTCCTACACTCCCAAGCAGGCCGCCGAGCTGCTGCACATCACGCCCAAGGCGCTCAAGGGCTCGCTCGACAAAGACGCCTTCACGCCCGAAGACGTGTGGGACCTGCGCGCCAAGCTGAACCTGTACCCGCCGTCGGTCGGCACGCGGAAGCAGCTCTTCCTCAACTTCAAGGGCGGCACCGGCAAGACGTCGCTGTCGACCTCGTACGCGTGGCGCCTCGCCGAGATGGGCTACGGCGTGCTGCTCGTCGACCTCGACAGCCAGGGCCACGCCACCAAGTGCCTCGGCTTCGAAGGCGAAGATTTTCAGCACACGCTGCTCAACGTGCTGGTGAAGAAGGCGCCCATCACGCAGGCGATTCAGAAGTCGCAGCTGCCGAACCTCGAGTTCATTCCGTCGAACCTCTCGATGTCGACGGTCGACCTCGCGCTGATGCCGATGGCCGGCCGCGAGTTCAAATTGAAGAACGCGCTGAAAGAGGTCGAGGCGCACTACGACTTCATCATCTTCGACGCGCCGCCCTCGTTCGGCCTCTTGAACCTGAACGCGCTGATGGCCGCCGACGACCTCATCGTGCCGGTGCTCGCCGACTTCCTCTCGTTCCACGGCCTCAAGCTGCTGTTCGAGACGGTGCAGAGCCTCGAGGAAGATCTCGGCCACGTGCTCGACCACGTCTTCATCGTGGTGAACGCGTTCAACGCGACGTTCAAGCTCGCGAAAGAAGCGCTCGAAGCGCTCAAGACGCACTACCCCGAATACCTGATGCCGCAGGTGGTGCGGCAGTGCACGCGGTTCGCGCAGGCCTCGAGTGAGGGCATGCCGATCTTCGCGTTCGACCGTGACTCGAAGGGCGCCAGCGACGTGCAGGCCCTCATCGACGCAGTGATTGGGCGACTCGAGAAGAGCGCCCGGGTGCCGCCGGCGGTGGAAGCGAAGTCGGCGTGATGACGATTCTCTGGAGGACACGACCATGAAGAAGGCATTTGACGCGAACGTCTCGCGGGCCCGCCCGAAGCTGCGCCTGGGCGCCATGCTGGGGACCAGCGAGGGGCCGTCGATCTCGCAAGAGACGGTGGAGTCGCTCGCCCAGGCCGTCGCGCAGGAGCCGGTGATTCCCTCTCGGGAAGAGCCGGTCGATCTGTCGCAGGCGCTGAAGGCGAAGCTCACCGCGCGCGCGTTCAAGCCGACCGCGGCCGAGGTGTTGTCGTCGGCCCTGCAGACCGAAGCGCCCGCGCCCGTCGCGCACGTGGCGGTGGTGGAGCAGGTCGCTGTCGAAGCCGTGCAGGCACCGGAGGTCGTCATGGCGCAGCCGAAGCCCGTCGTCGTCACGCACACCGTGAAGGCCGCCGTCGAGGCTCCGGCCGAGGTGCGTGAGGTGCAGACGGCTCCGCTCGAGGCGCCGATGCCCGACGCGACCGATCGCCGCGAGAAGCTGCGTGAGCGCCTCAAGGCCGTGCGCGAGAACCCGCGCCCCGAGCCGCTGCCCGAGACCGTCGCCGAGGCCGGCGTGCTGGCCGTCGAGCGCATCGCCGCGCTGCAGAGCGAGCTGGCGAAGACGCGCGCGATGAACCTCGCGCTCTCGCAAGACCTCGAGGCCGCCCGCCGTCAGGCCGAGCGCGCCACCGAAGAGGCCCGCCTGCGCATGGACGAAGCGCGCCGCCTCTCGGCCGAGATGGAGGGCCGCGTCACCCTGCTCGCCGACCTCGAGAAGGAGCTCGCGTCGCTCGAAGGGGAGCGCAACGAAGCGCTGCTCGCGCTGCAGGAGTCGCGTCAGGCCATCGAGGCCGGTGAGCTCGAGAAGCACGAGCTGCGGGAGTCGCTGACCGCGAAGGACCACGAGCTGGAGGCGTCGCTGCAGGAAGAGGAGCGGCTGGCGAGCGAGCTCGAAGCAGCGCACGAGGCGATGGGTGGCCTGCGCCGCTCGGCCGATGCGCTGAAGAGCGAGCGCGACACGCTGGCCCGCCAGGTGTCCGACCTGACGAAGGAGCGCGCGGAGTTGCTCGAGGCTCGCAAGGCGCTCGAGGCGGTGCACCGCGCGCTCGCAAAGGCCTCTGCGTTGGCGTGACGAGCTGCAGTTTCAGCGAAGCCAGTTCTCGACCTTCAACCCTTCGATTCGCGCGAAGTGCTTCACGTTGCCGGTGACCAGCACCGCGCCGCGACTCAGCGCGATGGCTCCGATGCGGAGGTCGGCCTCAGCCACGACCAGCCCTCGCTTCTCGAGCCTCGCGCGAAGCGGTCCATAGACTCGGGCCGCCCTGTCGTCGAAGGGCAGCACCTGCATCGTGGTGAACACCGAGAGCGCCCGGTCGAACAGCTCAGCGCGGCCGACTTTCGACGCGCCGTAGCTCACCTCTCCGACCGTGATGCTCGTCACGGCCTGCGCCTCCACAGGAGTCCGAGCCAGGCGCTCATGAAGTGGGCTGTGACTGCGGCTGCGCAAGAGCACGCTCACCACGTCGGTGTCGAACACCCAGATCACGCCAACCTCGGCACCCTGCGCTTCTTGTCCTTGCGGCGGCGCTTCACGACCTCGTCGAGGACCTCACCGAAGCCGGGCGTGTCTTCGAAGGCACCAACCAGCCCGAGAAGGCCGGCTGGGCGAGCAGCCTCGAGGGGAACGAGCATGGCGATGGGTCTGCCGCGCTTCTCGATCACGACCGAGCGTCCGTTCGACTGAACCTCGCTCACGACCTGCGCGAGGTGCGCCTTCAGGTGGGCGATGCTGACCGACTTCGTCATGATGACCTCTTTCGAGCCATCATGACCTCTTCGAGCGCTGCGGGCAACGCGACCTCAGCGAGCGCTCCTCGAGAGCCAGGCGCGCATCGCCTCGACCATCAGCCCGGTGACCTCGTGCCCCGCGTCGAACGAGCGGAACTCCACCTCGTACCCGGCGTTCGTGAGCACCTCGTTCGTCGTCACGCCGTTCTCGTACGGCAACACGGCGTCGCGCGTGCCATGCAACACCAACACCCGTGGGTGCCTCGTCGCGCCTGCGACTGGCTTCAGCTCGGGCAACGTGCGCCCGCTGATCAACACCGCTCCGCTGATCAGCCCGGGCTCGGTGAGCGCAACCGCCTCGCTGAGAATCGCCCCCTGACTGAACCCGAGCAGCGTGATGCGCTCGCCGTCGATGGAAGGGTCGGTCTTGAGCGCCTGAACGAACTCGACGATGCGCACGCGCGAGCGCTCGGCCTCGGCAGCATCATGCACCGGCCCCTGCGGCGTGAACTGCACGGGAAACCAGCTGAACGAGTTCGGGCCGCGAACGATGGGAGCGCGAAGCCCGATGACGACCGCGTCGGGAGCCAGCTCCTTTCCAAGCGAGAACAGGTCGCGCTCGTTGCTGCCAAGGCCGTGCAGCACCACGAGCGCCGGCGACTTCCCTGCCCTCGCCTCGGAGCGAATCGACTCGAGCAGCGGCTGCGTCGGGGCGACAGCCGGCTTCCGACACGCAACCAAGAGGAGCATCAGCACCCAGCGCTTCATGCTCACCACCTCTTGACGGTGCAGGCATCGAGGTTCCACGTCGCCGTACCGATGATGGTGGCGCTGCGCGGCTTCAGCTCGAGCTCCCACTCGAGGTCGCTCGCCGACGACACCATCGGAACCTCAGCGCGCCCGCATGACCCGCCGTCGGCCTTCAGAATCTCCAGCGCCCCCGGTTTGTCGCTGCCCGAGCCCGGCGCGCGCATCACCAACGACTCGTACCGCCGGCTCGTCACCACCGCCGTGAACTCTCCGCCGGGGCTGCTGAAGCGCGTGTACTCATACCGCCCGGAGAGGAACGCGCCGAACGACACGAGGAACGTCATCAGCGTGAGCGCACCCAGCATCAGGCCCGGCACCAGCAGCGACCGCGGCTTTGGAGCGCTCACTTCTTCGGCTTCCCCATCGGAGGGAGCGTGGGTCGCAGGGCTTCGAGCGCCTCGACCCGCGTCGCCGCAGCCGGGTGTGGCACCGACAGCCCATCGAGCGTCGCGAGCGCCTCTTCGTATTCGCGCACGTCGAAGCCGGCCGCATGCAACCACCTCGCGGCCTGGGCGTCGGCAGCGCGCTCGTCCTCCGAGGTGGCCTGCACCTTCTCGCCGTAGCCGTTCTTCATCAGCGACTGCACCAGCGAGTCGGCCATGGTGGTGAGCGCGGAATCGTTCGGGTCGAGCGCGACGTTCATGCCCAGCTGCTGCTGCTGCGCGTGGCTCGCGCTGACGGAGGCGGAGGCGACCTGCTGCATGAGACACCGCAGCTCGTTCTGTTGTCGAAGGAGCTCGAGCGCGTCGTTGGCCGTGAGGTGCGCCAGCTCGTGCGCCACCACGCCAGCGAGCGCGCCATCTCGAGAGAGGGCCGCGAGCAATCCGTGCGTCACCAACACCGTCGAAGGCGGCACCGAGAACGAGTCGACCTTCGCGTCTTCGACGACCAGGAACTCCCACGACCTCGGGGGAGCGTGCAGACGCATCGCCACACGGCTGAGGCGGGCTTCGGGTGCAGTCTTTCTCCCGGCGAGCCACTTCGAGAGGGCGTGCTCACCGATGACCTGCACCTCGCCCTCGGTGAACACCTGTGACCGCTTCGCGTGGCAGGCCGCCTGCTGAGCCCGGAGCGCATCGGCCTCGGCGGCCATCGACCGTATCGAGGTCGTGTCGGAGCGCAGCCGAGACTGCAGCGACGGACGACAGGAGCACGCCAATGCCATCACCAGCACCAGCGTGCTCCTCGTCATGACGGCTCCTCGTTACTTCTTCACGACCTTGGCCACGGGGTCGAGCGCGGGCGCCTTGAGCCCACCGGCCCAGTCCGCGTAGTCCTTCTTCAGCGGCTCGAGCTTCGTGATGCGCGCCTTGTTCGCCGGGTGCGGCGTGAGGAAGCCACCGTCGGGCAGCTTGGCGAGCAGCTTCTCGAACTCGTTGGGGTCGTAGCCCGAGAACACCATCAGCTCGTACGCGACGGCGTCGGCCTGGTGCTCGAACTCGGGCCCGTTGCCGCGCGAGACGAGCTCGTCGGCCAGACCGTCTGACAGCTTCACGATGAGGTCGGCGCTCGCCTTGTTGAGGTCGAGCCGCGCAGCGCTCATCAGGCTCTCGAACTCGCCCGAGAGGCTGACTGCGTCTTTCGCCGCGTTCGCGACGAGTCCCGCGCCCATGGCGACGTTGCACGAAGTGGCCTTCGTCTTCGCGTACGCCGTCATCGCGTGCCGGCCGGTGATGTGGCCAATCTCATGGCCGAGCACGGCCGCGAGCTGCGCCTCGTTGTCGACGGCAGCGATCATGCCCGTCGTGATGAAGACGTAGCCGCCCGGCGCCGAGAACGCGTTCGGCGTCTCGGAGTCGAGCACCACGAACGTCCAGTCGAGGCCCGGCCGTGAGGACGACGACGCAAGCGTCTTGCCGATGCGGTTGATGTACGCGGTGAGGTCGGTCTTCGGCCCCTTGCCCGGCTTCGGCTTCACGCCGGCCTGCGGCATCGCGCTGGCGAGGTCGGGAGAGATCTCGATGTAGACGCCCGCGGTGCGGCTCGCGAGGTTGAGCGCCACCGCGCCGCCGATGCCCGTCTCTTCTTCGTACGTCGCCTGCTGCTTCTCGAGCGCGGCGCACTGGTCCTGCTTGGCCTTGATGCGCTTGCGCTCGGCTTCGAGGTCAGCCGCGCCCGAGGCGAGCCCGCGCGCGTCTCCACGCGAGGCGGCGTTCAACGTGCGCTGCAGTGACGCACAGCCCGAGGCTGCGAGCACACACCCGATGATGATGGCCTTCTTCACTTGGCACCGCCCTTCGACTCCACCGTGACACTCGCAGCGACGCCCTCGGCGGTCGCGATGCCCTTCACCAGCTCGGCCTTCGTCTGCTTCTTGCCGGCCGCCTTCAGCGCCGCTTCGTTGAGCGCCTTGGTGGCCGCGCCCGACGAGGCGAACGCCTTGCCGTCGATGGGCGCGCCGTTGTCGCGCGCGAGCAGCTCGGCCTGCGGCTTCGACGGCGACAGGTTCGTCTGCAGCGTGAAGCCCTTCACCTTGCCGGTGTCGATGGCGTGGAACGTCTTGTTCTTTTCGTCAGCGCCGTTCCAGGTCACCTCTTCACCGGGCTGCAGCGTGCCGACGACCTTTCCTTTCGCGTCGGCCTTGTCGAGCACCTTCGTGTCCTTCGACTTGATGTACAGCTTGCCGCCCTTCGAGACGGCGAGCGCCGGCGACGCCACCAGACAGCAGGCGACAGCCAGGCGAATGAGTCGTTGCGTCATGCACTTCGCTCCGTGGTTGGTGGGAATCACTTCTCGAGGGCCACCGCGCCGTCCCAGTCGGGCGGTGGAGGGTTGAGAGCGTACTGAAAGCAGCGAGACTTGAGCGTCTTCGATGGGCCGTCGTTCGCGTCGAGCGCCAACACCTTGTCGAAGGCCTTCTGCGCCTCGGGGAAGCGCCGGTTGCGGTACAGGGCCAGCGCGAGCGCGTACGCGTCGAGCAGCGCCAGCTTCTCGGCTGGCACCTCACCCACGAGGCCGACCAGCTCGTAGACCCGCGTGGCGATGGTCTTGCCTGCGACCTTCACCGTGTCGACCTCGCGGGCCACCACGTCTTTCTTCACGGCCTCGTAGGTGTTCTGGCCCATGAGGATGAGGGTGTCGTAGTTCTTGTTCGCGGCCTCGAGGCGGGCGGCCAGGTTCATGCCGTCGCCGATGGCCGTGTAGTCGAGCAGCTCGTCAGAGCCGATGTTGCCGACCAGCAGCGTGTCGGTGTTGATGCCGATGCGCGTGTAGATGTTGTCGGGCAGGCCCTCTTTCGCGAACTCCTCACGCAGCCGCGCGAGCACCTGCTGCATCTCGAGCGCGCCCTTGCACGCCTGGAGCGGGTGCGTGGGCGTTCGAATGGGGGCTCCGAACAGCGCGACGACGGCGTCACCGATGTACTTGTCGATGCAGGCCCCGTGGCGGCGCAGCGCCGGCGTCACCGCCGTGAGGTAGCGGTTCAAGAAGCGCATCAGCCCCTTGGGGTCGTCGCGGAACTTCTCTGACACCGTCGAGAAACCCTTGATGTCCGAGAACAGGGCCGTCACCCGAAGCGCTTCGCCGTCGAGGCGGGGCAACGTCTTTCCTTCGATCATCAGGTCGACGAGGTCCTCCTCCATGTACGCGCGGAACATCTCCTTGATGCGCTCGCGCTCTCGGGTGGCGAACAGGCGCTCCCAGGCGACGGCCAGCACCGAGGCGATGGTGCCCGCGAAGCTGGGCATGGCGCTGAGCACGTGCACCTTCGTCAGCACGAGAAAGCTGCCGGTGATGAGGAAGAAGCCCACGTAGATGAGCGCGGGCCAGCCGACGTCGACGAAGACGTTGCGCACCACCAACACCAGCGCGCACGAGAGGAAGCACATCAAGAAGGTGAAGAGCACCGAGGCCCACAGCGGCGCGTCGGTGATGAAGCCGCGGTTGAGCAGGTTGTCGAAGATGGCGGCCTGCTTCACGACGCCGGGCGTGGCCGACTCGAGGGGCGTCGCCTTGCCGCCGTCGCCGGTGCCGAGCGCGAAGCCCGCGAGGAAGACGTACTTGCCCTTGAAGCGCTCGCCCTTGTCCTTGCGGTCGCGCAGCTTGAGCACGTCGACGAGCGAGATGGAGGGGAAACGATCGGCCAGCTTGCCGCCGTAGTCGATCCACGCGGCGCCATCGCGGTCGATGGCGTAGCTGCGCGGGCCGATGGTGAGCTTGCCCGGCTCGATGACGACGCGGTCGGCGCCGAACGCATCGGCCGCCGCGGCGACGGGGAACGTGACGTACGTGTTGGTGCCGTCGGTGTACGCGAAGCGCGTGCGGCGCATCTTGCCGTCTTCGTCTTCTTCCTGAAGCACCAGGCCGTAGCCCGACACGGCGTCTCTGACGGCGTCGATGGTGGTGACGGGGTTCGCCTGCAGCATGCGGCCGGTCTTCTGACCGACGGCGTCGACCTCTTCCTGCTCGGGCAACGTCGGGAGCGTGAGCCCGCCCTTCACCTCGACCGGAAACGCGTACATGCGCGCGCTCGCGGCCAGCTTCTCTTCCTGCTTCTTCGCCTCGGCCTCGGCCCTGGCAGGGTCGACGCCCGCGTCGCCGGGCTCCGAGGGGAACTCCTCTGACGGGAACTCCTCCGAGGGCAACTCTTCTTCGGCGCCGGGCGTCGGCGCTGTCTTCACGGGCTCGAGCGGCTTCACCGCTTTCTGCAGCGGCGGGTGGTTCACCGGCGTCTCGACCTTCGGCAGCGGCCGCGCGGTCGCGGAGACGTTGAAGCCCAGGTACAGCGGAATCGCGTTCTCGGTGAGCGTCTGGCCGAGCGCGAGGTCACCCGTCCCATCGCCCTTCATGTTGTCGAGAATGGCGTCGAAGATGATCTGCTTCGCGCCGGCCTGGTGCAGGTACTCGAAGAGGTCGGCGTAGATGACGCGGTCGTACGGCCACGAGCCGTACCGCTGACGCAGGCCCTCGAGCTCTTCGACCTCTTTGAAGGTCTTGTCGTCGATGGCGACGATGATGATGTCGTCGCTCTGCTTCACCGCGCCCCAGGGGAACCAGGGCTTGCCGGTGAACTTCTTCACGCCGTCGTCGTAGGCCGAGCGCTCGTCGTCGCTGATCTCGAGCAGGTCGTACTGCCACCACACGAACGAGATGAGCGTCGCCAACAGCGAGACGCCGACCATGACGAGCCAGTTGCGGGTGAAGCGCAGGCTGATGACGCGAAGAGCTTTGCGCACGCGGGGCGGCACCATAGCTGGATGACCGCGGCTGATCCGCGCTTTCGACGCGCTACGCTGCGCCGCCATGCTCCTCTCCCGCTTCGCGCTGGTGCTCTGCGCTCTGCTGGCCGCGCCCTCGTTCGCCGACGACGAGATGTACCGCGACCCCGCCTCGAAAGAGACGCTGTTCATCGCGGGCGGCCCCAACGTCTCGTACGCGAGCCTCAAGCGGAAGTCGCTGCGGCCCCTCAACATCGTCAGCCACGACGACAAGGCACGCGTGATTCGCGTGAAGTTCGACCGCAGTGACACGGTGTGGTCGCTCACGTTCGACGCCGAGCACACGCGCATCGTCTGCGAAGCACCGGGCGAGCCGCGGCAGGTGTTCGAGCGCGTGCCCATCGAGCGTGACCCGCTGGTTCAGACCGCGACGGGAGAGCAGACCATCGCCATCACCTCGCCGAAGGAGGAGGCCTCCATCTACGAGCCGACCACCGACTTCACCGGTACGGTCGGGCCTGACGCGGCCTCCATCGAGGTCACGTCGTTCGACGCTTCGGGCGCAGTGCAGGCGAAGGGGCGCATCAAGTCGTTCAAGGCGGGCGCGCGCTCGTTCAGGTACCGGGCGGCGAAGGCGCTGAACAACATGTCGCTGGGCTCGAACCGGTTCCGCTTCGTGGCCGAGTTCAAGAACGGAGCGGTCGCCAGCACCGAGCTGCGCGTGTCGTTCCACGAGTACGAGGGTGAGATGGCGAAGCCCGTCATCTACCTGTACCCGACCACCGTGCAGCAGGTGCACGTGACGGTCACGCCTCGTGGTGGCGTCACGGTGTCCGACCCGCCGTATGGCGACGGCTGGAGTGTGAAGGCGACTCCCGGAGGAACGCTGCAGACGAGCGATGGCCGCACGCACCCGTACCTCTTCTGGGAGAGCGCGCTGACCGAGCGACCTCTTCCGTTGAAAGAAGGCGCAGTCGTCGCGCGTGAGAACGTGGGCGCCTTCCTCGACGAGCGCCTGCGCACGCTCGGGCTGTCGACCCGTGAAGCCGAAGACTTCATCGCGTACTGGTTGCCGCTGATGACCCGGTCGCCGTTCGTGGCCGTGCGCTTCGCGACGAGTGAGGAGATTCGTGAAGCCGCGCCGCTCACCATCACACCGACACCCGACACCGTCATTCGTGTGCTGATGGACTTCCGCGCCCTCGACTCGCCGGTGAAGTTGCGTGCGCAGCAGCTCACGCCGGCGCCTGCGCGAAAGGGCTTCGTCGCCGTCGAGTGGGGCGGCCTCAAGTACAAGGAGCACCCGCGGCCGTGAGCTGGCTGTTGCTGACGCTCCTCGCGGCGCAGCCCGACGCAGGCGTCGTCGAGGTCATGGGCACCTACCCGGGAGACGAGCGCATGTGGCGCGCCCTGCTCACGAAGCACGAGCCGCTCGAGCTGCCTGCTGGGGTCGTCGCTGCCGTCGCCCCGCATCACCTCATCGACGGCTTCGAGCTGGCCGGCTTCTGGACCGCGCTCGCGAAGCAACGCCCCTCGACCATCGTGCTCGTCGCGCCCGACCACTACCTCAGCGGCGCTGGCGTCACGGGAGCCTCCACCGTTCGCTGGCCCACCGTCTTCGGGGCCCTCGAGAGTGACGCCGTGCTCGCGAAGCGGCTCGCGCTCACGACGAAGGACGTGGCGTTTCGAGGAGAGCACTCGGTGCACGTGCACGCGCCCTTCCTTCGCGCGCTGCTCCCGACTGCCCGGTTCGTCCCGGTGCTGCTTCGGTGGGAGACCCCGCGAGCGCAACTGGAGGACCTGGCGCAGAAGCTCGACGAGACCCTGTCGCCCGACGCGCTCGTCGTCGCCAGCGTCGATTTCTCGCACTACCAGCCCGAGCCCTGGGCCTCGTTCCACGACGAGGCGAGCCTCGCGACCGTCACTGCCTTCGACCTCGAGGGGCTCTTCGAGCGTGAGGTCGATTCGCCAGAGTCGCTCTTCGTCGCGCTGCGCTTCGCCCAGCTGCGCGGTGCCCGGCGGGCGACTCGAGTGCTGCACACCAACTCGCAGCGCCGCCGTGAGCAGCTGATGATGGACTCGACGAGCCATCAGTACTTCGTGCTGACACAGGGCGAGCCTCTGCCCTCACCCGCCATCACCGTGACGGTGACGGGCGAGGTGCCTGCTATGTCACAGCTCGGCGTGGTGGGCCCGTGGCGCTGGTCGTCGAGCCGTGACGCGGGCATGCCGACGACGCCTGCGCTCTCGGCCCTGAGAGGAAGAGAAGACCGCTTCTTCATGGGCGCCGACGCGACCGTCTTCTCGCTCGCGCCCGGCCAGCGACGGCTGCTCGAGGTTCGCGGCCAGTCACTCGTCGTGATGGGCGTTGGGCTCTCGAACCCACTCCCCGAGCGGCTCGACGGAGACTGCGTCGTCGTGGTCGCCGCGCGCGAAGGCGTCGAGGCGTCGCGCGCGCTCGAGCTGGCCCATCAGCTCATCGCCCGCGGAGCCGACGCTGTCGTCGGGCGCGACTTCGGCGCGCCGCGGGCCATCGAGCGCCTCGACGGCGGTGTGCTGGCGCTCTCGCTGGGCCCACTCTTCGGTGAGGGTGCGGGCCGTGTGCTCGGGCTCACCTGTGCGCCCGGCGTCGCCCGCGCGCGCTCGGTGCCCATCGTCGTGAAGGGTGGTGTCCCTCGGCTCGACGAGAAGCGGCTCGAAGGTGAGCGGGGTCTCGCCGCTGAGTGAGTCGCTGGGGTCACCTGCTCAGCGCCGCCTTCAACGCGCGCACCAGCCGCCCAAGGTCGGTCAGGTCGTGCTCCTCGTCCACGAGCAGCTCGTCATCGAAGCCGCCGGAGGCGGTCTCGGGCAGCGCCTCGAGGCCGCGCATCAGGTCCGTCAGCTGCGCGGCGCAGGCGTCGATGGTCGAGGGCTTCGTCACCGCGAGCAGCCGCTCGGTCAGGAAGAGCAGCGTCGGGCTCTGGTGGAAGTCGAGCGACGTGAACACGTGCAGGAACAGCTCGAGGTCTGGCGGCATCAGCGACGCGAGGAAGCCCGAGCGTGCGACCTGCGTGAGTGCTCCGTCGAGCTCGAACAACTGCCACCAGTCGAGGCCGCGCATCGAGAGCCGCAGCTCGGCAGCAGACTCGAGCAGCTCACGACGAAACCGCGGCGTTCGCGCCGCCGCGACGCTCGAGACCACGCCGTCACGAAGCACCAGCCCACGCGCGACCCGCTCCGACAGCTGCGGGCGCGACGCCACCGCCAGCTCACACGCCTCGACCTCGACGCCGAGCAGCAGCGCGCGCTGCACCGCCGCCACCTGCACCTCGAGCGCCTCGTCGGCGAAGGCCAGCAGCAACAGCTCACGCAGCGCGGGGCTGGTCTCGGGGAACTCCTCGACGATGGCGACGCGTACGACGACGGCCTTGTCCGCCTGCAGCACCAGCCGCAGCAACTGCACCACCGGCGCGACCTCATTCGCCATGTGACAGAGCACGCGCGCAGCGGTCTCACGCACCAGCGACGACGCGTCGAGCACCAACACCGAGCCCAGCAGCGGCGCCCGCTCGGCGTTCGCCACGACGCTCACCAGGCTCGCGCGCACGCCCTCGTTGGGCTCGGTGCGCAGGCGCTCGACGAGAGCGGCGTCTCCTTCACGCAGCGCCACCGTCCACGCGGCCCAGACCCGCGAGGGCGCGTCTTCACCATTCAGGCGCTGCTCTGCGACGGCCAGCGACGCTCGAAACACCTCGTCGAAGCTGTCGGGGTGCTTCGTCATGCAGCGGGCGAGTCTACGCCGACTCGCGCATCTGCTGCGTCACCTGCACGGCGCGCGAAACACGTCGTCGCCGCTGCTTCGGCATGCGCAGCCGACGCGTCGATGTCGGTTCCTGCGTCACCTGCGCCGCGCTCGAAACACCTCGTCGAAGCCGTTGCGTCTGCGCCTGCTCGAACGTCACGGCTGCTGCGTCACCTGCGCGCCAGCCTTCGCCTTGCGGAACTCGGCGCGCGCGGCGTCGTAGCGCTTGCGCAGCTCGCCGTTCTTCGCGACCGGCCCCAGGGGCGGCGAGGGCGCGTCGACGGTGATGCTGCACTCGTTGATCCACTCGTAGAGCGCGATCGACTTCACGAGCATCTTGTCTTCGCCCTGCAGCGGGCCGTCGGCCACCCGCAGGTCGTGCTGCCGCCGAATCAGCTTCACGAAGTCGGGGTGCGACTTGCCGAGCCGCTCATCGAGGAACGCCAGCAGCTCGCTGTCGCGCAGGCGCAGCATCTGGTGCACCTCGACCTCGTCGATGGCGAAGAGCTGCTCGGTGTCGCGGTAGATGCACAGGTTCAACGCGAGCAGGTGGCCGTACCCGCAGTAGTCGCAGCCGTTCCACAGCGACGCGAAGCCGGCGATGAGGTGAAAGCGCGTCTCTCCGAACGTCGCGATGAGCTCGTTCGTCACCTTGTCGGTCTGCGCCGCCCAGCGGAAGAAGCCCATGATGCCGCGCTGGCGCACGAGCTCTTCGTCGAAGGTGATGTGGTAGCCGCGCACCATCACGGCGAGCTTGCGCTCGATGTTCAGAAACGTGCGCTCTGCGAACGACAACTCCCGGCTCATCGTGCAGCCCCCATCGCGCGTTGAGAGGCGAAGCTCTCGCGGGTCTCGGTCGAGCTCAGCCACTTCAGCGCCTGCTCCATCGTCGCGGTCGCCTTGGCCGCCTGATCGTTCGCCAGGTGCATCACCCAGAGCGCGATGCCGCGAAACTGCGAGCGATCATCGACCCACGCCGAGCGCTTCTTCTGGGCCGCCACCAGCTGCTGCAACTTCACGAGCTCGGGGCGCGCGTCTTCGGCGCAGTCCGTCACGCCGATGGTCACGAAGATGATCTCGGTCGCGTCCTTGAGCTCACCCGAAACGCTGGTGGTGACCTCGCGCACCGATTGCGCGTTCAGCTTGCCGAACAGCTCGACCCGCAGCTGTCCGCCAGTGTTCTTGACCTGGCAATTCGCAGAGCCCACACGCACCCCGACCGTCGAAAAGCGGGCGGACCCTCGCATACGCGCGAGGAAACTCAACTTTGCGGGGGGTCCATTCTCACTCGTCAATCGGTGTGTGGGATGACTCACCCCTTGCGTCGCCGTGGCCCCAGCCCGGTAGGGTTTGCGTGTCCAGACCGATTCATCACCGGAATGGACCCAGCGATGCGAGTCGCGTGGGGGAGGCGGGCCCGATGTTCTGGGAGCCTCCGGGTCACAGGGTCCAGATGCGCGCTTCCCGCGAAGCACGCATCGAGGTGCTGAGTCGCTGCTCGGTCTGGGCGGCAGTTCGGCGTGTGACCCGTGGGAGGAACCAAACAATGCAACGACGCAATCGGGGGAGCGTGCTGCTGGGCGCGCTCATGGTGGTCTGGAACGTGGGGAGCGCGATGGCTGCGCCTCCAGCACCGGGAACGGCGCCGATCGTGCCGCGCCCGTTGGCGACTGGCTTTTCGACGATCGAACAGCGGTACGTCTACGCGCCGCCTGACAAAGGCAGAATCGAGATTCCCCTCTCGCTCGGCACGGGAGCGCCGAACGAGGTCTTCATTCAAGAGCCCGTGATGTGCCAGGAGCAGGCGCGCGCGAAGGTCACCATCGACTACGACAAGGCCGCCAACACCGTGCGCGTGCGCGGCAAGTTCCACAAGTCGCTGCCCTACCGCATGAGCTACACGCGGCCCGTCGACGTCTCGACCCAGTACAACCAGTTTCCGGTCAGCGTCACCAACGGCAAGTGGCAGATCTGGATTGTCGGCCGAATGCTGTTCGAGTCGACGTTCTATTACGACGCGGCGACGCTCCAGCTGATCGGCAACGAAGCCGACTTCCCCGCCGGGCCACCTCCGAACTCGATTCCCGTTCCGGTGCCGACCATTCAGATGCTCTGCACGCCCATGTTCGAGGGCAACCCGCAGGGCGACGCCACCATCGACACCACCTACCGCTACGACCAGATGCTCGACATGCTCGGGTCGGGCGGCACGTACGTCGCGTTCCTGCCGTACAACCTCTGCAAGCCCGACGAGTACGGTCCCTATTACGTCAACGGCGGCCTGCACCCCTCGCGCGCGATGAGCTTCGACCAGATTCTGGCGAGCATCTGGGAGGGCACCGGCATGGCCATCTCGACCAGCCTCGAGCCCGACCCGAAGCCGTCGTTCCTCGATGGGCGTGACAACACGATGATCGGTTGGGGCGGCTCGTACCCCGCGCAGATTCCGAGCGGCTACTCGGTGCAGCCCATCAGCGGCCTCATTCAGACGATGACGAGCTGCCAGACGCACATCGAACCGAAGTTCCCCCCGGCGTACTTCAACATCTGTGGCGGCTGAAAGGAGACAGACCATGAACTTCATCAAGACCTCGATCATCGGCCTGCTCGTCTCGACGGCTGCGCTCGCAGACCCGCCGTGCAACCCCATTCCTCCGACGCCGATCGGAGCACCCGTACCTGGCCTCACCCCGGCGCAGGTCGCGCTCTTCAACGCCGGCAAGGTGGCCTACGAGAAGGACTTCACCGTCGCAGAGGGGCTCGGGCCGCTCTTCCGTGAACGTGCGTGCGTGACGTGCCACGGCTTTCCGGTCACGGGCGGCAGCGACAACGGAACTGCCAACAACGTCACCCACTTCATGATCAACAACGACGGCAACTGGATGCCGGCGCTCGAGCTGGGCGGGCCCGTCGTTCAGCACCGCGACATCCGCTCGGAGCCGGGTGGCGCGAGCTGCCCGCTGGTCGCCGAGAGCGTGCCGCCGCTGCCGAAGATCACCACCAGCCTTCGCCACAGCCCTCCCGTCTTCGGCTTCGGTCTGCTCGACGCCGTATCGGACGACGAGATTCGGGAGTGGCAGGGCAAGCGGCCGTGGAAGGACCCGAGCGTCATCGGCTTCGCGCAGTTCGGCACCGAGCTCGAGTCGTTGATTCGCCTGCGCGCCTTCACCTTCGACGTCTCGCGCCGGCAGCCGGCTGGTGCAGCCCGCGTGGGCCGCTTTGGCTGGAAGGCGCAGACGCCGACCCTCTTCCAGTTCACCACCGAGCCCTTCAACATCGAGCTGGGCGTCTCGACGCCGTTCTTCCCGCGCGAGAACTCACCCAACGGAGCCCCGCTGCCTGCCGGCTGTCTGCTCGCCGGTTCTCAGCCCAACGACCAGGGCAGCGCCAACTCGCTCAAGCTCTTCCACTTCCAGGCCCTGCTCGCCGCTCCCGCCCCGCGGCCGCGCACCCCGCGCTCGTTCTACGGAGAGCTGATGTTCCGCGTCGCGGGCTGTGCAGACTGCCACCGCCCGACGATGCGCACCGCGAAGGACTACTACATGCCCCTCGCCGACGGCACGGTCACGCGGGTGGCGGCGCTCTCGAACAAGCTCATCGCGCCGTACTCCGACCTGCTGATTCACGACATGGGCCCGGGGCTCGCCGACGGGCGCGTGATGGGCGCGGCCGGACCGCAGTTCTGGCGCACCACCCCGCTGTGGGGCACGCAGCACAAGACCCGCTTCCTGCACGACGGCTCGGCCGCCAACGTGCACGACGCCATCGAACGTCACGGCGGTGAAGGTGCGGCGTCAGTGGCTCGCTACGATGCGCTCAACGCTGCCCAGAAGGCGGCGCTGATCGAGTTCGTCGAAGGGCTCTGATCAGGTCATCGTGAAGTCGAGGCGCGCTCCCGGCACCAAAGTCGGGAGCGCGTCGTCGTTTTCAGGCGGCGAACTCAGCTCGCGCCGCCGCCGAGCAGCAAGAGCGCCAGCACGGTCGTCAGAAAGTACGGCACCATCGCCGCGGCCGAGGCGTAGTCCTTCGCGAGCCGCTGCCCGAGGAAGAGGCTGACGATGCTCGCCGCCGCGAGGAACGCCCCCACCAGGCCCAGGCCCGTCTCACGCAGCAACACCGTCGCCAGCGTGCCGGCCGCCGAGAACACACCCGCCAGCACCTCGAGCACCGTGATGACGAAGAACAGAAAACCACTCAGCACCCGGAAGGGCGTCTTCTCGAGGTAGCCCGTCACGTACGCCTTGTTCCCCTTCCAATCGAAGACCTTGTCGAGGCCCGACTGAAGGAAGAGCACGGCCAGGAACGCTCCGATGAAGCCCTGCGCCAGCAGCACCCCGAGGTCTCTCATGCGGCCGCTCCTACTCCGGCGACCCGGCCGCTGTCGCGAACGCGCGTCTGTGACGTGGCGCCAATCGCGGTGGGGACCTTGTTTGGTGGCGCGTCACCTGCATTGATGCGCGTCACGTCGAGGGACGACCCGGCAAGCCCTCGACATCGCCGCTGCACCGCCACGAAGAACTGAGGATCTCCCGCATGAAGCTCCGTCTGCTCACCGCCGCGCTCGCGGTCTCGCTGTCGATGCTGTGGGGCTGCACTCCCGAAGCACCCAACGGTGGTGGCAACTCGGCCAGCGGCTCGGTCGCGACCAGCCGTGACGACTCGCTCGTCTACGCCGTCGACCCCGACCTCGACACCCTCTTCGTCGTCAACGCCAACGACCCCGGAGACTTCAAGCAGGTGAAGGTTGGGCGTGGCCCCGAGAAGGTGCTGGTCGCTCCCGATGACACCATCTACGTGGCCAACCGCTACGACCGCAGCGTGTCGATTCTGCGCAAGGGAGAAGCGACCGTCAGCGCGACCCTCGAGGTCGGCGTCGAGCCCCTGGGCCTGGCCGTCTCGTCTGACAACAAGACGCTCTTCGTGGTGAACAGCACCTCGCGCACGAACCTCGAGACGGGCACGGTCATGGCGTTCGACGTCGCGACCCGCCAGCTCAAGTGGGAGACCGCGGTCGGCCCCGAGCCGCGCGCCATCACCCTGCTGGCCAACGGCCGCGCGATGGTGACCCTCTTCAAGAGCGGAGACGTGGTGACGCTCGACGTGTCGAAGGGCACCGTCGAGCAGACGGGCTCCGACGTCTTCAAACAGCTCAACCGCACCGCGCTCGGGCTCTCGACGAACGACGTGGGCGGCCCCTCTCCGTTCGCGCCTCCGCCGAACGGCAAGCAGCAGGGCCCCCAGACGCGACGCCCGCGCGCGATGCAGGCCATCACCGCGAACCCCGACGGCACGCAGGTGTACGTGGCCGCGCTGCTCTCGACCGACTCGACGCTGAACACGCGGCCCGACTCGACTGGCGCGGGTGGTGGCAGCGCCAACTTCCCCAGGCCCGATGTGGGCGGCTCTTCGGGCTACGGCTCGACCGGTGCGTGCGGGGTGAGCTCAGCCGTGGCGGCGCCTGCGCTGCTCACCTTCGACGACCAGGGCGCGGCGCAGGTCGACGACGTGCAGCTGTGTGACTTCAGCGCGGCCGAGCGCCCGCCGATGATGCTGACCTCGAACGCGCCCGGCGTGCCCGTGCAGGGCCCGGCCGCCATGGCCAGCGACCCCTCGGGTGCGTTCCTCTTCATCGCCAACCACGAGTCGAACAACGTCAGCATCATTCCCACCTCGCGCAAGGGCGGCGTGAACTCGACGACGACCACGCCCTTCGGCCGCACGACGCTCGGAGATTCGAGCCAGCAGGTCGTGAACGTCGGCGCCGGCCCCACGGGTGTCGCGGTGGCGCGTGATGGCAAGACGGCGTGGGTGTTCAACGCCTTCGACCACTCGCTCTCGAAGCTCTCGGCCGACAGCGGGCTCGTGCGGCAGGTGAAGGTGCAGAAGCTGGGCGACGACGTTCTTCCGGCGAACGTCGTGGCTGGCCGCAAGCTCTTCTTCAGCGCGACCGACCCCCGCATGAACAACCCCCAGCTCGGCATCAGCTGCTCGACCTGCCACGTCGAGGCACGCGAAGACGGCCACATCTGGAACACCACCGAAGGCCCGCGCAACACGCCGTCGCTCATCGGCAAGAAGCTCGACCAGACGGCGCCCTTCCACTGGAACGGCGAGTTCAACACCGTGAGCCAGTTCATGCTGCACACCACGCGCGACCGCATGGGTGGCCAGGGCCCGTCGGAGGAGATGGAGAAGCAGCTGATGGCCTTCATCACCACCGCGCCGGTGCCCGACAACCCGTTCACCACCTCGACGCCGGCCGACGTGCTCGCGCGCGGCAAGGCGGCCTTCGACAAGGCCGAGTGCGGCACCTGCCACGCCGGCGCGACGCTCACCGACAACAAGTTCTACGATGTCGGCACCTACGCGAGCTCGGGCCCCGTCACCGACCGCCAGGAGTTCCTCTTCCACGGTGGGCTCAACACGCCGTCGCTGCTCGGCATCGCGCGGTCGGCGCCCTTCCTCCACGATGGCAGCGCGCCCACGCTCAAGGCCCGCATTCTTCAGGGCAAGGACCAGAACAAGCACGGCAAGACGGCCGCGCTGACGGCTGATGAGGTCGACGACCTGGTCGCCTTCGTCCGCGCCCTCTAAGCCGGCCACAGCTCCCCCGCAGGTGAGAGGCGCCCCGCTCCAGTTGAGCCGGGCGCCTTTCCTTTTTCCTCGCTCAGCTCGCCGGTGATGCCTCGGTGAAGAGGCCTTCGCTGGCGGGCACGACCTTGCGTGGCCGGCCGCGCTTCTTCGGAGCCACCGCTGTCTCCACCCCCGCAGTGACGGCCTCGGTGCGCGGCGCGGTTCGACGCAGCTTCGGCAACGCGACGTGCCCGAGTTTCTCGCGCAGCCCTTCATCGGCTTCGGCCATGACGCTGAGCCACGCGTGCAGCCGATGGGCCTTCTTCAGCAGCTGCTCCTGCTCGTCGTCGAGCGCGCGGCGGGCTGCGTCGAGCGCCACCTCGGCGTGCGCAAGGGCCACGTGACGCTCCTGCACCTTCGAGACGAGCTCGTGCAGCATGGGCGCGTCGACGTCGGGGAACTTCACGTCGGGCAACGCAGAGAACAGCTGAATGAGGCGGTGAAGGTCGGGGTTGATCAGCCCTGGCCCGGTCGGTTCGAGGTCGTTCATGGTCGGCTCCTGTAATGACTGAATGCGCGTTCAGTGTCTCACGAGTCACGGCCCGCGAGCAATGATCAGAAACACTGGAGTTGGGCCACACCTCGTCGATGCTGCGGCGCCGTGACCCAACTCCTCCGCTCCTTCTGCCTGCTGTTGTTGTCACTGTCGTCGGCGTGCGCACCGCGCCTCTACCTTCGCCACGAGACGCCACCCGCGCTCGACGCCGCTGGCATCACCTCGGTGACGGTGCAGGGCGTGACGCCGCAGGCCGGCCCGAACGTGCTGCAGGCCCTCATCGACCCGATGAGCGGGCTCGCCGCGGCGGTGCTCGAGCCCGAGGTGGTGAACCTCACCGAGCGCGAGCTGATGCAGACGTGCGCGATGGCGGTCGCGAACCGCTGCACGGCCCAGCCCTGCCAGCCGGCCGAGGGCGTGCTGCAGGTTCAGCTGACGGCGGTGCGCGCGACGGGAGGCACGGCGCCCGCTCCGAACCAGACGAGCGGCACGGCGCTCACGGTGACGACCGAGGCGACCTTCACGCTGACGCGCAACGACGGCCAGCGGGTGTTCTCGCAGAACTACTTCGGCCGCCGCTCGGGCCCCACGCCGAGCGTCTCGAAGGACGGCCGCACCAACTACGCCGACGCGCTCATCTCGGTGCAGAACGCCGCGCGGCTCGCGCAGCAGGCCCTCGGTGGAATGGTGTCGTCGTTCGCTGCCGACCTGAAGCCGGGTGAGACGACCGACACGCTGCTCCTCGAAGAGCCCGACGCGCTGAAGCCCGCGGTGAAGGCCGCCATCGACGGCGACCTCGAAGGCGCGATGCAGCAGCACCAGACGTACCTGCAGACGAACCCGAACGACGGCCGCGCCTGGGCGAACGTGGGCGCGATTCACTCGGTGCGTGGCCAGTTCCAGGAGGCCATCACCGCCTACGAGCGCGCCGCGCAGCTGGGCGGCGATGAGCGCTTCGCCCGTGAGGCGCAGTACGCCCGCAACCGCGCGACCCAGATGCAGTACCTGCAGACACTGAGGCGCGCGGCGTGTGGGCCCGGAATGCGCTGAATCAATCGAGCACATTTCGAGCGGCAGGCCGGCCAGTTCAGCGTGAGACTTGGCCTGCATGCAGCTGACGCTCGAGCGCCTCGCCGGCGTGGAACGAGAGACTGACGTCGGGTTGCGGCTGCGTGGCCGGTCGGTGGCCGCGGTGTGTCTGGTCGCGATTCTTGCCGGAGCGGCGCTCGCCATCACCCACGTCATCGTCGAGAGCCCCTTCGACGCCATCATCTCGGCCGTCGCCGCGCTCGGTGGCCCGGTCGTGCTGCTGTGGTGGCGCCGCACCCGGAGTCGCCCCGCGGCGCTCAACCTCACCCTCAGCTGGTACCTCGCCCTGTTCTTCGTCGGCGCGCTCTGGACGCACGACGTCACCTACCTTGCGTGGTTCTCGTCGTTGCCCATCGGCGCATTCTTCATCGGCGGGCAGCAGTCGGGCTTGCGGTGGACGGTGGTGGTCTTCCTCTGCCTCGCCGTCATCGTCGGGCACCTCTTGTCGAGCCCGCTCGAGGTCGAGGCGCCGCTCGTGGTGAAGGCGGTGCGGGCCATCGGGCTGCCGGCCACCATCGCGGCCCTCGGCTACCTCTTCGAGCGCTCCCGAACCCGGGCGCTGCACGAGCTCGACACCGCCCGCCTGGCTGCGCTCGAGGCCAACGCGGCGCGCGGGCGGCTGCTCGCGAAGGTGAGCCACGAGGTGCGCACGCCGCTCAACGGAGTCCTCGGGCTCACCCAGTCGTTGCTGCTGCAGCCGCTGCCAGAGGCCGTCCGTCACGACCTGGACCTCATTCACCAGAGCGGCACGGGGCTGGTCTCGCTCATCAACGACCTGCTCGACCTCGCGCGCGTCGAGGCGGGGAAGCTCGAGCTGCACCCTGCGCCGGTCGACCTGCGCCGCCTGGTGCTCGACGTCTCGGGTCTGCATCGGGCAGCGGCCGTTCAGAAGGGGCTCGAGCTTCGGGTCGATGGCGTCGACCTGCCGCTCTGGGTCTCGACTGACGAAGTGCGGCTGCGGCAGGTGCTGGGCAACCTCGTGGCGAACGCCGTCAAGTTCACCGAGCGCGGCGCCGTCACCATCGCCCTCGCGCGTGGGCGCGACTCGAATGGGCTGGTCGAGGTGGGGCTGTCGGTCGAAGACACGGGGCGCGGCATTCCCGCCGAGGCGCTCTCGAGCCTGTTTCAGCCCTTCACGCAGGCGCACCGTGACCTCGAGCACACCGGCAGCGGCCTGGGGCTCGCCATCAGCCAGGAGCTCGTGGGCACGCTGGGTGGCCAGCTCTCGGCGGCGAGCACCGTGGGCGTCGGCTCGGTGTTCACGGTGCTGCTCACCGTGCCGACGGCGCTGCCTCACGAGCGACGAACGCCCACGCCGCAGGTGCTGCCCTCGTTTCGTGCGCTGGTGGTCGATGACAACGCGCTCAACCGGCGGGTCGCCCGGGCCCTGCTCGAGCGCATCGGCGGCGTGACGCGTGAAGCTGGCGATGGGTGCGAGGCGCTGACGCTGGCGCAGGCCGAACCGACCGACCTCGTCTTCATGGACCTGCAGATGCCCGTGATGGACGGGCTCGAGGCGACGCGCGCGCTGAGGGCTGCGGGGTTCGCGGGCGGCATTCTGGCGCTGACGGCCAGCGCTGGCCCCGAGACCGAGGCGGAGTGTCTCGCCGCGGGCATGAACGGGTGTGTGGCCAAGCCCGTGCAGCTCGAGCGGCTGCGTGAAGAGGTCGCGCGCGTGCTGAAGCTGAAGCGCGCTGCGTGAGCTGATCAGCGCGGTACGACGTCGAGCTGCTTCACCAGCCCGCTCGAGGGAAGACGGGCTTCGAGGCGCACCGGCACGCCGCGAAAGTTCATCGCGTCGTCGTTGCTCGAGAAGATGAGGGCGTCGCGGGGTCGCGCCCAGCCACACTCGCGCTCCTCGAGCTGCACCGTCGAGACCTCGAGCGTGCGTGACGCCAGCGCCTGGCCTGTCTTCGAGGTGAGCTGCCACTCGAGCAGGCCCAGCTTCGGAGCTCCGTTGACCTCGACCCCGACGAAGACGTGAAAGCCCCCCTGCGGGCCGGCGTGCACCGTGACGTCGGCGCCGTCGATGAGCGGCGCGAAGCCACCGTCGAGCTCGTTCATCGTGCCGAGCGTCAGCGTCGTCGAGCACGAAGGGCCCGCGTCGACGACTGGAGCAGCAACGCCACAGGCGAGCAGCAGCAGTGGCGCCATGATGAGCACCGTCGTGCGCCAGCTCGAGGCAAGCATCGCACCTCCTCGCGGGGTAGCCGACTCCACTCCGCGCAACGCAGCGGGCGATTCCAGCGTTCGCG
>JBEOKA010000218.1:0-2766 GCA_040275325.1 Myxococcaceae bacterium
GGTTCCGCGGCTGCGTGGACAGACCGTGTTTCAGACGGTTCGGCAGGCGAAGCTGCGGCTCTTGACGACCGCTGACGGTGCCCGGCTGATTGGTGTGACCGAGGGCTTTCGCGCGCTCACGGCGGTGACGCGGGTTCGCCGCAGCTCGCCCACGCAGCTGCACTTCGAGTCGCCGCCCGGCATTCCGTTCATCGCCGATGGCAACCCGTGCCACTTCGCGCCGGGTGACGGCAGCTGGAAGCTCTTCGCCGGCCGCCTGCGTGGCGAGGTGCGCGTGAACAACCACACGACCTCGGTGTACCAGCTGCTGCCCGGCGACCTCATCAGCGTGCAGGGCGCGGGCACGTTCCGCTTCGAGGTGGTGCCGTGACGGCGTGGCTCAAACGAATCGACCTCGAGACCTTCGAGAGCGAGCGGCTGGCGCTGCCCGAAGGCGGCGAGGTGAGCGTCGGGCGCACGAAGCAGAACACCATCTCGGTCTCGGCCACGAAGGTCTCTCGCGTGCACTGCGTGCTGGTGCGTGAGCCCGATGGCTGGCGCGTGGAGGATCGAAACTCGTCGAGCGGCACGTGGGTGAACGGTCATCGCACGACGAGGACCCGGCTCGAACACGGTGACGTGATCGATCTCTACGGAACGCTGCTGGTGTTCCTGAACGAGCCCGAGCACCGCGATGTCGAGGCCGAGGCCGCGATCGACCGCACTCCCGATGACAGGGGCGCGCTGCAGGTGTGGGCCGATCGGTTGACGGAGCACGGCGATCCGCTCGGGACACAACTCGTCACGGGTGTTCCTTCACCGTCGTGCCTCGAGGGGTTGTCGGAGCTGGTGGACGCGGGCCGCCTCGAGCTCGAGTGGCGTCAGGGGCTCGTCGTTGGTGCGCGCGTTCGGTGTACGAGCGACGCGACGTTTCAAGACGTCGATCTGCTCGGCCGGCTGTTGTCGCTGCGCGTGTGCCGGTGGCTGCGAACGCTGACGGTCGATCTGTGCACGTGGACGATGCCGGCACCGAGCCGACTGCAGAGCGATGCGGCGGCTGCGCTCCGGGGGCTGCTGAGCGGGGCCGAGCTGCCTGCGCTGGAGCGGTTGTCGCTCGGCTACCTGTCCACCCCGCTCCCCGCGTCTCACTTTCGCGAGGCGCTGCTCGAACGGTTGCCGGCGCGGTTTCCCCGGTTGGTGACGCCGCCCTCCGAAGTGTTGCCCGTCGTTCGACATGCCTGGCTCGAGGTCGTTCGCGTCGGAGAAGGGGTCGACTTTCAGCCGATCGGGCCGCAGGAGAATGGGCGCATTCCCCTGCACACTGGCGTGTGGGTCGGTGGCGCGACGCCGACGACGCTGCGGGCAATCGCTCCAGGCGTGCGGCGGGAGGGCATCAGGCAGAGCTTCGTGGTGCGCCAAGAGGCACCGCAGTGGTGTCTGGTGCCGATGGAGCACGGGGTGTTGCTCAACGGGCATGCTGCAATGCCGACGCGATTGCTCGAGGGAGACGTCATTCAGGAGCCGCGAGGCACGACGTTCCGCTTCGTCGTTCGCCTCGAGCCGTCGCTGCGCCGATGAAGAGCCTTCGGATCGTCGCGGTCTCGCTCGTCGCTTCGCGCCACTCCCCTATCGACCATCGAGCACTGCGAAACGCCTCCGTCAGTCGTGCGTCTCCTCGGCCGTGTCAGAGCCTTCGCGCTGGGGTCTGGCCTGCCAGTGCCGGTGGTCGACGAGCGTGCGCTGATGAAGCTGATGAACGACCGCGTCAATCCCCGTCGGTGCTGACGCCGAGCCACTTCGCCAGCAGCCCCTTCCCCTTTCGCGACAGTCGGCCGTCGACTCGCTCCAGCACCCACGTCACCTTGTTGCGTTGACCGAACGCGGCAAGCCACCCCGGCACGTCGTCGACCGCCGAGGGTGGCTTCGCGTTCAGCGCGTCTTCGCCGACGCCCTCCGCGCCGAACGTCAGCACGCCGTCGGTCTCGAACAGCCGCGTTCGATGATCACGCTGAACGTAGACCCACCACCAGACGCGCGCGGTTGGGTCGAGCGTGAACGAGCCACTCAGTCGGCCCTCGTCACCGTTCGCGCGACGCGACACGAACCAGAGCTCGACCTTCGAGTGCTCAGCCTGAAGCCCAAGCGCCCTGGAGAACGCTGCGGCTGACGCGTCCTTCTTTCGTGGCTCGAGCAACAGCTTCGCGATCTCGCTCTTTGGAGGAAGGAGCTTCGCCAGCGCCCGACAGTGCTTCTCCGAGGGCTCGTACTGCAGGTATTGCAGCAACGCGTCGATCGACTCGGCGCTTCCATCGAGCGCCAGGACCGCCACCATCGACAACCTCGCCAACGGGTCGCCGACGACCAGGGCCTGACAGGCGCGGACGATCTCTGGTCTCGCCGAGAATTCAGTCAGCAGCCGCCGAGCGCGCTTCGAGGTGAAGCTCCTCAGCTGGTGCAGCGCATCATGCGCTTCCATCGCCGAGCGGCAGGCCGCGGCCGCGTTGGAATCGCTCACCCCTCGTGTCGCCTCGAGCAGAAACGTCATCGCGGGTCCTGCCTCGGCGCTTCGCGTCTCGAGCTTCGCGAGCACCGCTTGCCAGATCTCATCAGAGAGCTGCATCGCGCTGAAGTCGATCGGCAGCTCGAGACACTCGACGACCGCGCTCGCGACCACCTTCACGTCGACGCCCCGAGGCGTCAGCTGGAGGGCCCTGGCTTTCAGCACCAGGCTCTTCTCGCGCAGCCAACGCGGCGCCTCGGTGACGCTGAGCGGTTCGGTTCGCCTGG
>JBEOKA010000219.1:0-13668 GCA_040275325.1 Myxococcaceae bacterium
GCAGCGGCGGGGCTCTCGTGCGGGGCAGGTCAGGTCTGCAATGGCGCAGGTGCGTGCATCGCGTGCAGCGCAGGCAACGGCTGCGGCACCAACACCGGTGTTTGTCAGAACGGCGTGACGGACTGCTCGACGGGAGCGCTCCGGTGCATCGATGGCGGAAACAAGGCGCCTGGCACCAACTGCGGCTCGGGGCAGGTGTGCGACCCCGGTGGCACCTGCACCAACTGCGCTGCGGGCAGCGCCTGCACGCCGCCGAACCCCTGCTTCAATGGCTCCATTGCCTGCACGACGGGCCTTCCGGTGTGTACGAATGGCGCGCGCAAAGGCAATGGCGCGACGTGTGGCACGAATCAGGTCTGCAACGCCCTCGACCAGTGCGTGGCCTGTACGCAGGGCGCCTCCTGCACGACGAACCCTGGCGCAGCCTGCCGCAACGGCACCGTCGAGTGTGGGAGCGGTACGCCCACCTGTGTCGACGGTAGCCCGAAGGCCAACGGAACGGCGTGCTCGGGTGGCGTGTGCAACGCAGGCTCGTGCAATGCCTGCAATGACGGGGCGGCGTGCACGACGAACCCGAACACCGCGTGCCGCAACGGCATCATCAGCTGCGCGTCTGGCAGCGCGGTGTGCATCGATGGCAGCAACAAGGCGAACGGCACGACGTGCCCAACGGGCGTGTGCAACGCCGGCGCGTGCGCAGCCTGTAATTCCGGAGCCTCGTGCACGACGAACCCCAACGCCGCCTGCAGAAATGGAACCATCAGCTGCTCGACAGGGAGCCCGGTGTGCGTCGATGGCAGCAACAAGGCGAACGGCACCATGTGCGCGGGAGGCGTGTGCAGCGGCGGGTTCTGCAGCGCGTGCTCGGCGGGCAGTGGCTGCACCTCGAACCCGAACGCGGTGTGCAAGAACGGCGTCATCGACTGCAGCTCAGGCAGCGCCGTCTGCGTTGATGGCACCAACAAGGGAAATGGAACGGCGTGCCCCGGCGGTGTGTGCAGCGGCGGCTCGTGCAACCCGTGTAGCGCTGGGGCTGGCTGTGCCAGCAACTCCAACCAAGCCTGTCAGAACGGTGTCATCGATTGCAGCTCTGGCAGCGGGGTTTGTACGAACGGCTCGAACAAGATGAACGGCACGCCATGCCCAGGAGGGGTCTGCAATGGTGGCTCGTGCAATGCCTGCAGCGAAGGCGCGAGCTGTGCTCCTGCCAATGTTTGCAAGACGGGCAGCATCGCGTGTGGCTCGGGTTCGCCGGTCTGCAACGAGTCAGGCAACGTCGGAGATGGAACCTCGTGCCCCGGTGGCGCCTGCTACTCAGGCTCGTGCGTGCTGTGTTCCGCAGGAGCCGGCTGCAGCGGAAACCCGAGCCCCTGCAAGGTCGGCGTGGTGTCTTGCGCGACGGGCAGCCCGGTCTGTGTCGATGGCGCCGATCAGCCCGCAGGCGCGTTCTGCCCTGGTGGCACCTGCACCGCCGGAGCCTGCTGCACCGGCTGCGTATACCTCGGGACCTGTTATGCCGGGACGAGCCGAGGCCGATGCGGTGTTGGCGGCGACCCGTGCGAGGTCTGCACTCCGGGGTTCTGCATCGGCGGTGTGTGCGACGGGAGCTGTGACCCCGTGTGCCAGTGATTCGTTCAGTCAGCCGACGGCAGCTCGTCACCGACGGCAATCGACTCGGGCAGCCGACTCGGCGCACGACCAGCGGCCAGCTCGAGCTGATGCAACAACTTTGGCGCGATGGCCTTGTGCTCGGCCCGCAGCTTCTTCGCCCGACCGGCAAACCCCTGCTTGAGCGATCGCAGCGTCAGCGACGCTGAGCTCACGCCCACCGCCTCGAGCACCAGCGTCGACATCGCCTCGGGGTTCGGCTCGTACAGGCCCAGGCGCTCCCGCTCGATGAAGCGCAGATACGGCGGCTCGGTACCGGGAATCACGCGATGCACCAGCAGCGGTCCGCAGCGCATCTCGAGCATCTCCTGCAACGTCGAGTGCGCGATGCTGCCCATCACCGGCACGTCAGTCAGCGCGTACAGTCTTGCCAACAACGGGTGAGGAATGAACCCGAGCACGAAGAAGCCAGGCTTGCCGCCGTGCAACGTCAGCAGCTCGGTCTCGAACTGCGCGTCACGCCCCGCCAGCACCACCATCGAGAACTTCGAGCCCAGATCGGGGTGGTGAATGAGCCGATCGATGACCGGCCGGCACCCCGACGCGAAGCCCGAACCTCCGAAGAAGGTCACCACCGGCTTCGATGCGTCGAGCCGCAGCAGGTCGGGGATCGCCTCGGCCAGCTCACGACGCCACTGGTCCTTGTGCGCGGCCGTGCGCGTCTCGACGCCCAGCTCATCGAAGGCCTCGCTCACCAGCGTGCCGATGCGGAACACCTCGTTCGGCTCGGCCTTCGCGCTCAGCACCTCGAAGGTGTCGGGCCCGTTCACCAGCGTCGCGTCGGCCCTGAACGCCCGAATCGACGGGAAGAACGTCGGCGTCGGCGGCCCGTAGTCGGGGATGACGTTGATGATGCGGGTCTTGCTCTTGAGCAGCCACCGCGCGAGCTGGAAGCACGCCGTCAGCTGCACGTGCGTCGACACCACGATGTCGGGCTTCTGGGCTTTGAGCAGCGCGAACAGCTCCATCATCAGCCGCGGGTTCAGCACCGTCGCGAACCACGCCGACAACGAGAAGTTCGTCAGCCAGAACACCAGGCCCTGCAGCTTCCACTGCACGCAGAACCGGTAGAACGTGTCGAAGCCGTTCGCCGCCGTCCACGCGATGGGCACGATGCGCTGCTGCTGCGGGTCCTGCCGGGTGACGCTGCGTACGAGCGCGTCACGAACGGTGTTGTGGCCGCCACCGGCATGCACGGACGCGAAGACGACTCGCAGCGGACCAGACATCAGTGGACTCCCCTCCGGGTGCGGTGAGTCATGCAGAACTCCTACGACCGTCAGCCGTGTAGCGTCACCGGCCCCGCTTGGCCAACCTTTGCTCAGACCCGCTCCAGGTCAGGAACAGAAAACAACTGGTTGCCGCGGCCTGCGAAAACGATCGACCTGCTCACTTCTTCCCGTCGCCCCTGGGAAAGATGACGTAGCGCAAGGCCAGCATCCACGCGGGGGTGGTCAGCACGACGTCGGCCAGCACCGCCGAGACCAGGTACGGCCAGCCCAGCCCGTCGCGCAGCCACACCACCACCTGGCCATGCGCTGCCCCGATGAGCACGACGAAGGTGAGGTACTTGAGGCTCGACCCCAACACCGGCTGCGAGTGGTCGGTGAACGTGAAGGTGCGGTGCGCGAAGTAACTGAAGAGGGCTCCCGCCGTCTTGCCTCCACCGGCCGCGAACCGCGTCGGAACGCCGAGCAGCGACAAGGTGACGCCCACCAGGTGATCGACCACCGACGTCGCCGCGCCCGCGCCCAGGCCGCGCACCACCCACGACCCGCGCAGCCGTTCGAGCAGCGTCACGCCGACGCCCGCTTCGGCCAGCCTTCGCGCAGCACGAACACACTAAAGGTGATGGCGTACGCCCCGATGACGTCGATGGTGTAGTGCAGATGCGAGAGGAACACGCTCGCCACCACCAGCACGTGCGCCACCAGCATCGGCCAGCGCAGCTTCGGGTTCGGCCAGACGTAGAGCAGTAACAGCAACGTCGTCGCCGTGTGCCCGGAGAAGAAGAGATCTTTCGTGAGGTACACGCGCGCGCCCGAGTCGGGAGCGAAGAAGGCC
This sequence comes from Myxococcaceae bacterium, assembly GCA_040275325.1. Classification (GTDB taxonomy): domain Bacteria; phylum Myxococcota; class Myxococcia; order Myxococcales; family Myxococcaceae; genus Xiheimicrobium. The sequence goes on from JBEOKA010000219.1 coordinate 3,733, forward strand.
GGCGTCATCAAGCCCTGAAACGCCGAGAGCCGCGTCTCGAAGGTCATGCCCGCGTGCAGGTCGGTGCCGGTGATGGGGCCGAGGCCGGTGACGGCGATGCACACGCCTCGCACCAGCGCGACCAGGCCAGAAGAGATCATGTAGCGAACGAAGCGCGCGCCATCGGTGACGAAGAAGAGCACCGCGACGGGCACGTACGCGACGATCCACACGATGTAGTTCCAATGATCGACCCACGCGACGTACGGCACGTGCTCGAGCACCACATCGGGCAACGTCGGCGCCGGCCTCGCCTCGGCCCACAGCGCGAGCCACACCATCACGCCGTAGCAGGCGTAGCGGAAGACGAGGCTGAGCGCGGCTGCGCGAAGGTGACGGCGCACGGGCCAGCGGCACTACGCGCTTTGGGGAGCACGCGTCCACCGTTGCGTCGAGCGGCCGAGATAGGAACTCAACGGCGTCGCTTCGCGACCGAGCAGGGAACGTTGCACGTCGTCGACCGCCTCGGCGTCACCCGACCGCAACCCGACGTGGAGCACGGTCTGCACGATGACCTGCATGAGCGGCAGGCGACGGTGACGCCACAGATGCCAGACGTACGAGGCGATGCTGGCGGGCCGGTAGTTGATGCGTCGACCGAGGGCGGCGCTGAGCTGGGTCGCGAGTTGACCGAACGTCACGGCCTCTGGGCCCGCGAGCCGGTACGCCTGACCCCGATGCGCGGCCGGGCGCTCGAGCAGCTTCGCCACCACGTCACCCACGTCGACCACGTCGAGGAACGCCACCCTGCCCTGCGCGGCCGGCACGAAGAGTCGATCGTCTTCCACGAGATCTCGCAGGTACGCGTCGCCGAGGTTCTGCGCGAAGAAGCCCGGCCGAAGAATCGTCCACGCGGTGCCGGTCGCCTTCAGGTGATCTTCCACCTTGCGGTGCGGCACCCAGGTCTTCGTCTCTGCTCCGGCGACCGAGAGGAACACGACGTGCTTCACCTTCGCCTCGTACGCCGCATCGACGAACGGGTTGAGCGTCGTCGACATGTCGCCGAGCGGCGGTGGGCGCAGCAGGAACACGAAGTCGACCGCGTCGAGCGCGGCAGCCCACGTCGCGCGGTTCGTGAAGTCGAACTCGACGGCCTCCGAAGTCGGCCACCGCGCGTGCACCTTCGACGGCGCGCCCGCAGCGCGAACGACGAAGCCGGCCGAGAGGCAAGCTCGCACGACCTCTTGCCCGACGTTGCCCAGCGCTCCCGTCACCAGCACGCGCAGCGTCATGCGAGCACCGCCTCGAGCAGGTGCTTGATGAAGGCACTGTCGCTGCCGCTCACGAAGGAGGGCCCGCCGAGATACCGATTGAGCGCGCGTGCTTCGAGCGACGACAGCAACGCGTCGGCGGTGGCGGCCGGTTTCGCGAGGTTCACCAGCCCTCGGGAGACGGCAGCGGTGAGGTAGCGCGTCAGCGCCGCACGCAGCGCGAGGGGTGGAGGCGGGCCACCGCCTGTCATCGCCACACCTGCGCCGCGCAGCACCAGGAGGCCGGGGATCGCCACGTCGAGGAACTGCAGGAGCGAGCGCAGCACCGGCGTGAGCTGATCGGCCAGCGGCTCTTTGCTCGGCCCTGCCTGGAAGATCGCCACCGCCTCGGGAGCGCCCGGCGTCAGCGCCCGCAACATGAGCGCCTCCTTCGAGCCTGCGCGGTGGAACAACGCCGCCTGCGTCACGCCGAGCCGCCGTGCGATGTCGGCCACCGGCGCTGCAGGGCCAAGCTCGAGGAACGCTTCACGCGCTCCCTGCTCGAGCGCTTCGTCAGAGACCTGCCGTGGTCGAGCCATGACCGAGTTACTAACTATTCACTCAGTAACTCGCCAGCCCTTCGTCAGATCGCTTCGAGCGCGACGGCGGCTGCGTTGATGGTGGCCGCGATGCGAATCGCGTCGTGCACCTGGTCTTCGGTGAGCCCGCCCTCGAGCACCACGTGCTCGTGCGACTTGAGGCACGCCTCGCAGAAGTTGACGGCCGAGACGGCCGCCGAGAAGAGCTCGAAGTCGACCTGGTTCGAGGCGACCTGCTTGAGGCGCAACATGCGCAGCCGCGCGGGCTTCTGCTCGTACGACTCCTTCCCCATGACGTGGCGGAACCGGTAGTAGACGTTGTTCATGCCCATCATCACCGCGGCGGCTTTGGCGTCTTCGAGCACCGCGTCTGAGACGCCCTTCGCCTTCGCGTCGGCGACGAGCGCGTCGGTGAGCTGACGGTTTCGCGCGGCCCACGCACACGCCACGGCGACGCCCCACGTCTGCTCGAGGTTCAGCGTGCCCGGCTGCAGCACGTTCTGCAGGTTGATCTTGATGTCGCGCGCGGCGTCGGGAAACGAGTCACGCAGCTTGTCGGTGTTCTCCATGGAGTCCTCTTCCTCCGCTCTTGAAACACCACGGGCGTGGCAGGAGCGGCCCACCACGCCCGTGTTTTCAGTTCGACTCCGTCTTCGCTGAACCACATTCGCCGAGGGATCAGTTCAGCTCGGGTTCGGCTTCCCTCAGCTCATCAGGTTCAGCTCCGACTTCGTCTCACGGCTCTTCAGTTCGACTCCGTCTCACGGCTCTTCAGTTCGACTCCGTCTTCGCTGAACCACATTCGCCGAGGGATCAGTTCAGCTCGGGTTCGGCTTCCCTCAGCTCATCAGGTTCAGCTCCGACTTCGTCTCACGCTGTTCAGCCGGCCTTCTTGATCTTCGCCGACAGCGTCTCTTCGCCCTTCTTCCAGTTGCACGCGCAGAGCTCTTCCGTCTGCAGACCGTCGAGCACGCGGAGCACCTCGTCGACGTTGCGGCCGACCGAGAGGTCGTTCGCCGTCGCGTAACGGACGACGCCGTTGGGGTCGATGATGAACGTGGCGCGCAGCGCGACCTCGGCCGACGGGTGCAGCAGGCCGTACGCCTGCGCCATCGTCGCGTTGACGAAGAGCAGCGGGTGCTTGAGGCCCTTCAGGTCAGCGTGGTTGTTGCGCCACGCGAGGTGCGAGTGCTCATTGTCGGTCGAGCCGCCCAACACGACCGCGCCGCGATCGGCAAAGTCCTTCAGCTTCTTGTCGAACTCGACGATCTCGGTCGGGCAGACGAACGTGAAGTCCTTCGGGTACGTGTAGAGCACCACCCACTTGCCCGCGTTGTCCTTCAACGAGACGTTCTTGAACTCCTTGCCCTGCTCGATGCTGACGCAGGCGGGAACGTTGAACTCGGGGGCCTTCGAACCAGGAACCAACATGTTGATGCTCGCTTTCGGAGTGCTGCGGTTGGAGGGACGACTCAGCGCTTCTTGCTGCCAGTCTTGCGGGGCCCGCCGAGCCTTCGACCTCGCATGACGACCATGTACTCGGTGACTTCGAAACCTTCGAGTCGTGAAACGTCGCCGACGCGCACCGACTCCCAGGGAATGTCCTGAATGTGGCCGGTGTCGTCGTCGATGAAGTGGTGGTGCCGCTCGAGCTTCGGGTCGAACACCACCTTGCCCTCGGCCAGCACGAGCTGACGCAACAAGCCCTTCTCAACGAAGAGGTTGAGCGTGTTGTAGACCGTCGCCCGCGACAGCATCGGCACCAGCGACTGCACGCGCGCGAGCACCTGGTCGGCCGACGGGTGCTCCTCGGTCGACAAGACATACTCGGCCACCGCGAGCCGCTGCGCCGAGGGCTGAATGCCTGCGTCTCTCAGCCGCTGGGGAAGGTCTGGACTCATTTCGGGTTTAGACTTAATCCAGACTTTGACAGGCGCAACCGAAAAGAGCGCGCAACCTACGCCGTGGGCCTGCATCGAAGTGACACCTCATCGAACGGAGCACCACACATGGCAAAGCCGACCAAAGCCGCAGTGACCGCAGCCCCCGTCGTCGACATCGGCATCTCGACCACCGACCGTCGCGCCATCGCCGAGGGCCTCAACGCGCTCCTCGCCGACACCTACGCGCTGTACCAGAAGACCCACGCGTTCCACTGGAACGTCGAGGGCCCGATGTTCCAGACGCTGCACCTGATGTTCGAGACCCACTACAACGAGCTGTGGCTGGCGACCGACCTCATCGCCGAGCGCATTCGCTCCCTCGGCTTCCCGGTGCGCGCGACGTACTCCGAGCTCGCGAAGCTCTCGACGATTCCCGAGTCACCTGGCGTGCCGGCCGCGACCGACATGGTGAAGCTGCTCGTCGAAGGCCACCAGGCGGCCTCGCGTACGGCCCGAAAGGTCTTCACCGTCGCCGAGAAGGCGGATGACCAGTCGACCGTCGACGTGCTCACGCAGCGCCTGCAGATTCACGAGAAGACCGCGTGGATGCTGCGCAGCCTGCTGGCCTGAGGCATACCCGCGCAGTGCACCGGCTCGACAACACCGTTCAGACGTACGCATGGGGCAGCACCACGGCGATCGCTCAGCTACTTGGGTTGCCCGAGTCGAAGAAGCCACAGGCCGAGCTCTGGCTGGGCGCTCACCCCTCTGCGCCGTCGAAGGTCGAGGGTCGTTCACTCGAAGCGGTCATCGCCGAGGCGCCGACGGCGATGCTCGGAGACGCGGTACGACAGCGCTTCGGAGATCGGCTCCCGTTTCTGCTCAAGGTGCTCGCCGCCGCGAAGCCGCTCTCGTTGCAGGCGCACCCCAGCCTCGCCCAGGCCACGGCCGGCTTCGCCCGGGAAGAGGCCTCGCACGTTCCCCGTGACGCGAGCCACCGCAACTACAGGGACGCGAACCACAAACCCGAGCTCATCTGCGCGCTGACGCCGTTCCGCGCGCTGTGCGGGTTTCGTGACGTCGCGCAGACCCACGCCTTGCTGTCGGGCCTCGGGGTCGCCGCGCTCGCGCCGTTGCTTCAGACGCTCGAGCGCAAGGGGCTCGCCGGGTTCTTCGAGCAGGTGATGACGTTGCCGATGCAGGCGCGCGAACCGCTCGTGAAGGCGGTGGTGCTCGCCTGTGGCCGCACTCCGGTGCCGGGCAGAGAAGCCGAGTGCCTGAACGCCGTCGCGCTCGAGAAGCAGTACCCGGGAGACATCGGCGTCATCGGCGCGCTGCTGTTGAATCTCGTCGAGCTCGCGCCCGGTGAAGCGCTCGCGTTGGGCGCGGGCAACCTGCACGCGTACCTCGAAGGCACCGGCATCGAGCTGATGGCGAACTCCGACAACGTGCTGCGTGGCGGGCTGACGCCGAAACACGTCGACGTGCCCGAGCTGCTGCGAGTGCTCGACTTCACGCATGGGCCCGCGCGCGTGGTGACGCCGACCGCTGGCTCCGAGGCCGTGTACCCGACGCCCTTCCCCGACTTCAGGCTCTCTCGCCTCGACGTGAACGGGTCGCTCGAGCTTGGGCGGCTCGGCCCCGACATCGTGCTCTGCACCGAAGGAAGCGTCGTGGTGAATGGGCTCACGCTGGAGCGCGGTGGGTCGGCCTTCGCGCCGTTCTCTGATGGAGCGCTGAAGCTCTCGGGCCACGGCACCCTCTTTCGCGCGACGGTCAACGCCCCATGAAGCTCGCCCACTTCTCCGACATTCACGTCACCCACTTCCCGCTCTCGGGCGGCTTCGCGCTCAAGCGGCTCGCGGCGGTGACGAGCTTCTCGCTCGCGGGCCGGGGCAAGCACTTCGAGGGCAGCGACCAGCGCATCGCCGCGCTGCTGGCGCACGTGGAGTCACAGCGCGTCGACCATGCCCTCTGCACGGGCGACCTCACTGGCGTGGCGACCGAGCGCGAGCTCGAGCGTGCGGCCGAGCTCTTCGGAGACCGGCTGCGCGAGCCTGCGCGCTACACCGTCATTCCCGGCAACCACGATCGCTACGTCACCAGCGCGGCGGGCCTCTTCGAGAAGCACTTCGCCACGCTGTGTGAAGGCGCCTCGTTTCCCGCGGTGAAGCACCTGCCCTCGGGCGTGACGCTGGTGTTGCTCGACGCCGCGCGGCCCACGTCGCTCATCGACTCGTCGGGGCTCATCGGAGAAGCGCAGCGCTCACGGGCGCTCTCGATTCTCAGCGACCCGTCGCTGAAAGACCGCTTCGTCATCGTCGCCCTGCACTACGGCCTCTTGCGCATGACGGGCAAACGAGACTCCCGGCCGCACGGGCTGCGAGATGACGTCGAGCTGATGAACCTGATCGATCGCGCCGACGTCTCGGTCGACCTCGTGCTCCACGGCCACCTGCACCGGCCCTTCACCATTCGCACGAAGCAGCGCCACATCATCAACGCGGGCAGCGCGACCGACCTGCACATGCGCTGCGGCTACAACGTCTACGACATCGACGTCGGCGCGCATCGGGTGGCCATCACGCGCCACTGGTGGAACCGCGAGGCCGGCCGCTACGAGCCCGACCCGAGCCACCCGCTGAACGTGACGATCACGACACGCTGACGCGCGGCGACACGGTCGTGACGTGATCGACCTGAGCGCGTTGGCTAGGGTGCCGCTCCTCTCGCAGTCACCGGAGCCACCATGCCGCCCGTGAACCTGAAGAAGCTCGTCGACGCGAAGCTCGCCCAGCCGAAGATCACGCCCGACGACGCGCGCGAAGTGCTCGAGGTGGTGAAGAAGGACAAGAAGTTCTCGGCCGCCGAGGTGAAACAGCTCGAGCGCCTCGCCTCGTTGCCGAAGAGCCGCTTCGAAAAGCGTGACGAGTACATTCCCAACCCGTGGGACCCCGAAGACGGCGTCACCGTGAAGGCCGACCCCAAGCGGTGGATCGATGGCACCCTCGAGCTCGCGACCGCCAAGCTGACCGTGGCCACCTCGATTCCCGAGATCTCGGTGAAGCTCAGCGCGCCGAAGGAGTTCGAGATCGAAGACTGGGGCTCGCACCTCGCGCGCAGCCTCGACGTGACGGTCTCGGGCAAGACGGCCTCGAAGGACGGCACCATCGCCTTCAGCTACGGCTCGCGCGACATCTCGGTGCCGGTGAAGAAAGGCGAAGATCTCGAGAAGGTGCTGAGCCGCCTCGCGAGCGCGCTGCGAAAGAAGGAAGGCTCCCTCGAGCTCGACGGTTGGTTCGACAAGAACAAGACCGGCAAGCAGACCATCAAGTTCGAAGTGCTCTGATCAGACGCCGTCTTTCCAGCGCAGCCACTGCACGCGGGCGGCGGCGAGGTCGCCCATGGTGAGGGAGACCGCAGCGTCGTCGAGCCCGAGCTCCTTCAGCGCCTCGACCGCACCCAGTCGCTGCAGGGCGGTGGGCTCGTCGATCCACCCCGCGCCGTCGGCGGTCACCTCGAGGTAACGCAGGCGGGCGCTGCGCAGGGCGGCGCTCCTGACGAAGGCGGTCCGCGGCGGCAGCAGCTCGATGACGTAGAGGGCCGGCCGCAGCGTCGCGACGTATGGCGGCTGCTTCGGCCACGTCACGCGATCGTCGACCGAGGGGTACAGCGGGGAGCTGCCATTCGCGGTGAGCCGGCGAATCAGCGCGTGGCTCGACCCTTCATCGCTCTCGACCGTGACGCCTGCCGTGTGGGTCGTGGTGATGACTCCCTCTGGCAAGGCGATGCTGACACCCATCGGCTCATGATTGCAGCACGACGACGCCACGGCGCAGCAGGTCTTTCACCACCGCCGCGACCTCCATCGGCGTCACCTGCAGGCGGTTGATCACCTCGACCGGCGTGAGCCGCTGCTCGCACAACAGCCGCGCCACGGGCAGCCAGGCCGGCGGGCCGACGGTGAGGTACAGGCGATAGAGCTCTTCGTCGGGCACGAGCGACTTGGCCTTCGAGAGCTGATCTTCTCTCGCGCGCTTCTGCTCGTCGTTGAGCCAGGGCACGAGCCGCGCGAGCGTCGCGTCGGTGGAGTGCCGCGCGAAGCCCTCCTCTGGCGCCCGCCCGTCGCGAGCCAGCGAGCCCTCTGACTGGCGTGCCATCAGGAACGTGCAGAGCGCGCGGTCGCCGGTCATCGACGAGCTGCCCATCTTCGCCGTCATCTGCGCCAGCCGCCCGCCCTCGAACCACGCCCGCCAGATGCCCCAGGCGTCGCGCGCGTCGAGTTGGCCCGAGAAGCGCGCGGCCGCCAATGCCTTGAGCACCCACTGCGGCCCCAGCGCGCCGAACATGAACGAGAGCCCGCCTTCGGGAGGCAGGTTGCGCAGGAAGCGGCGCCGCGGCTCGACCAGCTCCTTCACCTGGGCCTCGAGCGCCGTGAGACGCAACGTCTTGGGGAAGTACGCCTGCGCGCCCGCGTGCAAGAGCCGCAACGACTCGCGGTAGTCGTCCTGCGCCGAGAAGAGCGCGACCGGCACCTCGTGCGTGCGCACGTCTTCGCGAATGAGCCGCAACAGCCCCCAGCCATCGAGGCGCGGCATGTTGAGGTCGGCCACCACCACGTCGAAGCTCTGCGCCGCGAGCAGGCTGAGCGCCTCGACGCCGTCTCCCGCGGTCTTCACGGGGTAGCCCTTCTTCGTGAAGTAGCTGGCGAGCATGGTGACGACGGCCGGGTCGTCGTCGACGAAGAGAATCGGCGTTCGGGCGGCTTCGACATCGGGCGCCGGCGCGGGAGGCGGTGGCGCTGACGGCGGCGGCAACGGCGTGCCCGCGAGAATCGGCGGCTCGGGCAACGCCTGCACGATGGGCACTTCGCCCGTCGTCGTGCGCGTCGGCACCGTGTTCTCGCGGTACGTCATCATGTACGGGTCGCTGCCCGAGTCGCTCTCGAAGTCGACGACGCCCGCGGTGCCCTCGGCGCCCTCGGTGAACGTCCACGAGACCTGCAGGCGAGACATCGCGGCCAGCGCGCTCTGCATCGTCTGCTGTTGATACCGGGCGCTCTTCAGCACGCCGCGCACGAAGTACGCCCGGCCCTCGTCGTGACTGCCGACGACCAGGCCGCCAGTGCGGCGCGCGCGCATCACGTGCTGGAGCAGCCCGCTGATCTCGTTCGGCCCACCTCGCCCACGTACGATGCCGGTGCGCTCCGGCAGCTCGGCGAGCAACATGCGAAGCCGCGAGAGGTGCAGGCGCGCGTTGAAGGGCTCCTGCAGCACCTCGACGACGCCCGTGCGCATCGGCCGAACGAAGACGTCGTCTTGTGTGTCTTTGCACAGCAGCGCGACGGGCACGCTGGCGGCACCTGCGCTGTCGAGCCGGGCGAGCAACGTCGCCAACTGCGGGCTGCCGAGATCGGCGTGCACCAGCAGCAGCGTCGGCGTGAAGTCGCGCGACATCGCCTGGAACTCGCTCGGAGCGAACGTGCACCACGCCACTTGGAAACCACCGTTGTCGATCGCGAGCCCGACGCGCTGAGCAGCGTCCTGATCGGCGTCAACGATGAGAATGCGCGTTTCACTCTTCGCCATGCAGGGCGCGACGCTACAGCGAATCGCGGCGCTCGCCAGTTGATGCAACCTGACCGAACGCTCGCCTGACGAGGCTGCTGCGCTATGGTCGCCGACCATGAAACAACACCTCCTCGCGATCGCCCTCGCTGCTGCCAGCTCGTTCGTCTTCTCGTGCACGCCGCCGCCGCCGAAGTGCAGCGCCGCGACCTGCGCTTCGGGCTGTTGCTCGGCTGCCGGCCTGTGTGAAACGGGCTCGTCATCTTCGGCCTGCGGCAAGGGCGGCGCGACCTGCAGCACCTGCACCATCGGCAACGTCTGCAATGCGGGAGTCTGCATGCCGACCTCGACCGGCACTGGCGGCGGCTTCGTCGGCGGAGGCGGCACTGCGACGGCAGGTGGTGCTGCGACCGCAGGCGGCACTGCGTCCGCAGGTGGTACTGCGACCGCAGGCGGTGCTGCGACCGCGGGCGGCGCTGCGACCGCAGGTGGAACTGCGACGGCAGGTGGAACTGCGACGGCAGGCGGAACTGCGACGGCAGGCGGCACTGCGACGGCTGGCGGTACCGCGACCGCTGGTGGAACTGCGACCGCTGGTGGAACTGCGACGGCTGGCGGCACCGCGACGGCCGGCGGCACCGCGACGGCCGGCGGCACC
>JBEOKA010000220.1:0-3581 GCA_040275325.1 Myxococcaceae bacterium
GAGCGTGGTGAAGGCGTGCTCATCGGTGGCTTCGGCACGACGTCGACCGGGCGTGGTGCGAACGACTGCGGTGGTGGCGGTGGCGTGTGCCGGTACTCGGGCGGCGGCGGCGGCGGGAGCCTGGGTGAAGGCGGCCAGGGCGGCTTGAGCGCCGATGGGCGTCGCGACGTCGGTGGCGTGGGCGGTCAGGCGCTCGCGTTCGCGGGGCTGATTCTCGGCGGCGGTGGCGGCGCGACGAACGGCAGCTTCGGTCAGGGCCGCGGTGGTGGGCGAGGCGGTGGCGCCATCTTCCTTCGCGCGCGCTCGCTCGATGGCTCAGGGCACATGGAGGCGAACGGCGCGCCGGGTGGTGCTCCGACGAGCCGCTTCGGAGCGGGCTCGGGCGCAGGCGGCGCAGGCTCCATCGTCATCGAGGTCGTCGACGACGCGCGCTGTGCGCTGTTCGCGAACGGTGGCGTTGGTGGAAGTGGTGTCGAGCACGGTCCCGGTGGTGGAGGTGGCGGCGGTCATCTCTCGCTGCGCGCGCGCAAGGTGCTCGAGTGCCCGATGTCGGTGACGGGCGGCGAACCGGGTCGCGTGATGGGCGTCGAGTTCGGCGCGGTCGCTGGGGCCGCGGGCAAGACGTCGGTGCGTGAAGTGGGCTCCAGCGTCACCCCGTTTCCGAACGGGCCAGGCACGACGCTCACGCGCCTGGGCTGCGGCTGCTCCGGCTCCGATGCAGCTGGGCTGCTTCCGCTGCTGCTCTGGACGCTCAGTGTACGCACTCGAAAGCTCCGGCGCGGCCGAAGCTCGAGCTGAGGTCAGCCCTCGCGCGAGAACGCTGACTCGAGCGCCATCGCCAGCCGCTGCACGTCGGCCGCATAGAACCCCGCCGCGTTGAGTGTGTTGAGCTCGATGATGCGAAGGCCACCGGCCGTCTCGGCGACGTCCATCACATAGGCCTCGTGCGGCCGCCACTCACGCGCACGCGCATGGGCGAAGTCGATGATGGCCTGGGGAACGTCTGCGCTCGAGAAGACCGTGTCTCCCCGTTTGTAGAGCGACGCCGTCACCACCTCGTCGTGCACCACCCAGCAGCGGTACTCGGCGTGAATCGTCACGGGCCGCGCGACCTGCACGAGCGAGCTCGCCCGCAACGTGTGGCTGTCTTCTCCCAGCGCGAGCACCGAGCGCTGCCACTCGTGAAAGGCACTGGGCTCGAACACCTTGCCCGCGAACGACTTGGTGTCGTCGACAGGCCGAAGAAACGCCGGCTCGGTCAGCACGACGTCACCGAACGGCAGCACGCGGGAGTGCGCGTTGAGCAGATGCTCGCCCCAGCGCTCGTGCTGGCGAACGAAGTGCTGCTCGGCGAGATCGAAGACACCAGGCCTCCAGCCGTACCGGCGCGCGGCGTGGCGCATCGAGTACGAGCCCATGCAGATGACGTTGTCGTGCGCGAGTGCCGGCTCGGGGAGCAGGGCTCCGACGAACGGCACCACCTTGTGGAAGGAGTGCGGCAGGCCGAGGCGCGCCAACGTCTCGATGAGGGCGTCCCACCCTGGCTCGCGAAAGTCGTGTTCCTGAAGAACCCAGTGCATGCGCGACGCAGACGAACGGCTGACGTGTGCCCGACAAGCTATCTCGCGCGCGATTTGGGCGTGTGAAAGCGCGCGTGCGAAGGCACACTCCCGACTTCGCCGATGCTTGCCCTCGCGCTCACGCTCGTTCTGGCTGCGCCCAAGGTCTCCATCGGCCCGCCGCCGCCGCTCATCGTGATGATTCGCACCGACGGCCCGCCCGCGTTCGTGAAGACGCAAGCCCGGCTGCACGAAGAGCTCACGCTGCTGCTCGACTCGTTCATCGTGCTGAACACGCCCATCGCGATTCCCGACTTCCCGCGAAAGCCGCTGGCTGATCAGCTCGCCGCGGTGTTGCCGGTCGCGAAGTCGAACGATGCCGCTGCCGTCGTGTGGCTCTCGGAGCCGATTCCCGGCCAGCTGATGTTACACCTCGTCGCGCAGGGCACCGGCCGAACGCTCGTGCGCACGCTCGAGTTCGACAAGAAGAGCCGCAACGAGAGCGCGCTCGCCTTGATGATGCGCGAGCTGCTCGGCACTGCGTTTCTCTACGAAGCGCCCGCCACCGTGCCGCCGCAGCTGCGCGCCGTCGTGAAGCAGACCCGCGCCACCATGTCGAACGCGGCCGACGTCGCGCCTCCGCCCATCGTCGACACGCCCATCGCCCCACCTGCGCCCGCGCGCCCGCCTGATCCGAAACGACTGCGGCTGATGGCCTTCGGGCTCGTCGACTCCGGCATCGTCGACCACATCGGCGGAGCGACGCGCTACGGCGGCTCCCTCACCGCGATGTGGAAGTTCACCGAGCGCCTCGGCGTCGGCCTCGACTGGGGCGTCACCGGTCACCGGGCCGTGCCCTCGCCGACCTCAGCCGTCTCGTCTGTCTCGATGCCGCTGCTCGCCGTCGCCACCCACAGCTACGCGTTCGGAAGCTTTGCGATCTGGCCGCGCGCCGGCCTCGGCCCCGAGCTCACGTGGACCGTGTCGCGTCAGAGCGTGCCGGGAGAACTCTCTACACTCACGGGGGCTGGACTCCTCGGCGTCGATGTAAGCGCAGGTACGCAGGCCTTCACGTTCGTCTTTCGGCTCGAGGCCCTGGGGCGGCTTGGGCGCACTCAACTCACTGAATTGCCTGGTGATCAGATTCTCTGGCGGCAACCGGCGGTTTCGCTCCACGCGGGCATCGGGCTCGCATGGGAAGGACTTTGAGCGGTCAGGGCATTCCAGATGAATTGACGGTGGGTGACGACGACGACGCATGCGTCAGGCGCTTGGTGTCTGGCGACCTGCGTGCGCTCGGGCCTCTGTACACCCGCTACCGAGGAGTGGTGATGAACGTCCTTCGACATCAGGTCCGGGAGAGCGAGCTGGACGACCTGTGTCAGGAGGTCTTCCTCACGTTCGCGAAAGTCGCAGACCGGCTGCGCCCCGGCGTGTCGGTGAAGTCGTTCCTCGTCGGCATCGCGGCGAAGAAGGGCAAGAAGTCGGGCGTGGTCGAGTGGGTGCGCTCGCGCCTCATCGACCGCAACGTCTCGAAGGAAGAGCGCACGAGCTCGCCGCAGCTGCGCGTCGACGCGGGCCGTGACGCCGAGCGGCTGCTCTCGAAGCTGCCCGAAGAGTGGCGCACCATCATCGTGCTCAACGTGGTCGAGGGGTGGACGGCGGAGGAGATCGCCGCGTCACTCGGCGTGAGCCCGAACACCGTCTTCACGCGGCTCCACCGGGCGCGGCAGAAGATCAAAGAGCTGAGCGAGAGCGAGGGGCAGTCGTGAGCGAACAGATGCCCCAGACGAACGACCCCTCGTGGGAGCGGTTCGCCGAAGACCTGAAGTCGGCGCGGGCGCCGCTCGCGAAGCCGCCTTCTCCGAACGAGGTCGCGCGCCTGCTGCAGCGGGCCGAGGCGGCCGAGACTGAAGTGCCCGCGTGGACGCGCCTGCTGCTCCCGCTCGGAGCGGCCGCCGTCGTCATCGCAGGGGTCATCGGCTTCTTCGCGCTGCGCAGTGAGCCTGAAGTTCCGTGGGT
>JBEOKA010000221.1:0-4549 GCA_040275325.1 Myxococcaceae bacterium
TCGGGCAGCGTCTCTTTCAACCGGCGCTCGGCGTCTTCGAGGCGCTTGTTGGTGGGCTCGAGCCCGCGCGCCGCCTGCAGCTTCAGCAGCGCCCGGCGAGGGTGCCCCAGCGCGAGCTCGCAGCGCGCCTCGGCCTCGAGCGCGTCGATGTCATCGGGGGAATAGGTGACTGCGTCTTGCGCGGCGGCGCACGAGCGCTCGACCTCACCTGCCGACAGCCACGCCCGCGACAGCAGCACGCGCGCGACGGCGTTCGACGGGTCGGTCTTCACCGCGACCGAGAGCGCCTCGGCGGCGGGCACCGCGTCGCCCTGCTCGAGCAGCGCCTGCCCCAGGCGCGTCAGCACCGGCCCCGAGTTGGGAAAGAGCAAGGCCTCGGCGCGCGCGAGCCGCAACACCTGGCCCTCTTCGAAGCGCACGCCCGCGAGCATCTGCTCCACCACGTGGGCGTAGCGCGGGTAGTCGGCCGACCACTGGAAGACGAGCTGGTACACGACGCGCCCGCGCGGCACGAAATAGGCCGCCAGCCGCGTCGCGCCCGACGTCTCGTCCACCACGGCTCGAATGCGCACGCCGTCTCGATCTCCGATTCGCACCGGCTCGGCCGACTCGGCCCGCACCCGAATCACCTCGCCCCCGAGCGCCCGCGGCGAGAGCCGCTGCTCCGAGAACTGGTGCGCGGCCGCCATGGCGTCGGCGCCCTCCGACATCTGCACGGCTTCGGCGGCGAAGCTGGCGCGCCCCAGTCCGGGCAGACCGTTGTACCAGGCGACCCTGCCCAGCGGCGTCGCCCCGCGGCCCCACGTCGAGGGCACCTGAATCGAGAAGCCGTAGAGGTCGTCGCGCTCGACGCGCGTGGGCGGCAGGAACTCGGCGAACACGAGGTGCCCGAGGAAGACGATCAGCAGAATGCCGATCGACGGAAGGGCCCGCAGCGCCGGCTCCCACCACCAGCGACGGCCCTCGGCGAGCAGGCGCGGCCGCATGAACGAACCCGTGATGAGGCCCGCGACCAGCCCACCGCCGTGCGCCCAGTTGTCGACGCCCTGTGAGGTGATGCCGATGAGCAGCAGGCCCAGCGCGGTGGGAATCGCCGCGTCACCCATCACGCTGCGGTGAAAGGCCGACAACGAGCTGCGGTACTTGAGCCCGAACGCCACCACGCCGCCGAGACAGCCGAACACCATGCCCGAGGCGCCGATGGTCACGGCCTCGTTCAAGAAAAGCGACGCCGTCATCGTGGCCAGCCCCGCGAAGACGAGCAGCCAGAGGTAGTCGAGCGTTCGGTAGGTGTTCTCCATCATGCCGCCCACGTTGAAGAGGACGAACATGTTGAGGCCCAGGTGCAGGCCGTCGCGGTGCAGCAGGTTCGCGGTGAACAGCCGCCAGACCTCACCGAGATCGAAGACGAGCGGCCCGACCTTGCCGCCGTAGCGCACCATGTCATCGAGCTCGAGCACCCCGCCCTGCGCCGTCGCGAGGAACGCGGCGAGGTTCACGAGGATCACCGCCGACGTGAAGAAGGGAAACCTCGCCAGCGAGAAGGCCCGCGCGAAGTACGCGCGCCGCCCGTTCTGCAGCCGCTGCCACAGCTCGAGCTCACACGCGGGGACGAAGCGGTCTCCCGTGACGGCCGGCATGCACACCAGGCTCTGCGGAGACACTTCTCCCTTCGTGATGCGCGCCTCGAACTCGCTCAGGTCGAGCGCTTCGTCGCCAACTTCCGTGCGGAGGGTGACCGGGGCAGCCATGCAGCAGAGGCCCAGCATCGTACCAAGGACCACACGTCGCCATTCCGCCAGCAGTGAATTGGTCGTTCACAAGATTCAGTCGGAATCGACGCGTGTGTGTTGATGCGGAACCGTACAGTGGTGCTAGAAACCCATCCGCGTGCTGAAGCTGATCATCGAAGACGACGAGGGCCGGAAGACCGTCGTTCCTTTCGTGCGGGACGAGATCACGATCGGTCGTCAGGAGGGAAACACCATCCGCCTGACTGAGCGAAACGTGTCTCGCCGGCACGCTCGCCTGTTGCGGCAGCAGGCTCAGGTCCTCATCGAGGACCTGGGGAGCTACAACGGCATCAAGGTCAACGGAGACCGGATCACCGGGCAGGTGACGGTGCAGGACGGCGACCTGATTCAGATCGGCGACTACGATCTCGCCATTCAGCGCGAAGAAGAAGCACGCGCTGCGGCGACGGTGCCGCTCGACACGGCACGGGCGTCGGCTGCACCCACCGTGCGGTTGCCCGACCCCGGCGCGACGATGCCGGCCCTGCCGGTGGTCAGCGTTCCCGAGGCGGCCGAAGAGGACATTCAAGAGGCGCCGCCCATCGGCGACGAGCCGCCCAAGCACCAGTCGACCGCCGTCATTCGCATCGATCAGATCTCGGGCGCCCGGCCCACGCGCACCGTCTCGAACATCGAAGCGAACGACGCGCCGCGGCTGGTGGTGCTCAACACCGACTTCGCGGGCCGCGAGTTCCCCATCACGCGCACCGAGATGCGCATCGGCCGCACCGACGACAACGACATCGCGATCGATCACCGCTCGCTCTCGCGCACCCACTGCAAGGTGGTGCGTGAAGACTCAGGCGAGTGGAAGGTCATCGACATGCAGTCGGCCAATGGCCTCATGGTCAACGGCGAGTCGTATGCCCAGGTCACCCTGCGCATCGGCGACGTGCTCGAGCTCGGCCACGTGAAGATGAAGTTCGTCGCGGCGGGTGAGGCGGTCACGCTCACGCCCGGCTCGGCGTCTTCTTCCGTCACCTCAGAGACCAGCCAGGGCTCGTCGAAGGGCCCGCTGATCGCCGTGGCGGTCGCGCTGCTGGTCATCGTCATCGGTGGCGGCGGCTACGCGATCTTCAAGAGCTCAGGCGACCCGAAGCCCAAGCCGAACAACCCGATCGCCAACAACCCCGTCGCGAACAACCCGCCCTCCAACGGCACCGAGCCCGAGCACCCCGTCGACCCACCGGTGAAGAACCCGGTGAACCCGCCGGTGAACGTGAACGACGACCCCACGGCGAAGAACGACAAGATCATCGCCGACGCCGAAGCGGCCATCGAAGAGCTCGACTTCACCACCGCCGAGGCGTTCCTGCGGCAGTGCAAGGTGGGCGAGTCGCTGTGCCCGAAGGCCGAGAAGATGCTCACGCAGCTGGCGAACGAGAAGCCGCTGGTGAAGCTGCTCGACGAGGCGAAGAAGGCGCTCGACAAGGGCGACGTCGACAAGGCCGGCACCCTGCTCCAGTCGGCCAGCGGCACCAAGCTGCTGCAGACCCGGTACCGCGAGCTCGATCAGCAGCGCCAGGCGGCCGTTCAGGCCATCATCGCGGCGAAGGCCAACCAGCCGCCCGTGGTGAAGCCCGCGAACCCCGTCGAGCCACCGCCGCCCGCCAACGACGGGAAGAAGGCGCAGATGGCCAAGCTGCTCGAGGACGGCAAGCTGGCGAAGAAAGAGAAGCGCTACGCGACGGCGATTCAGCTGCTCAAGAAGTGCATCGAGATCGACAAGACGAACTACGAGTGCACCGTCGCGCTGGCCTCGACCCACGCGCAGAAGGGCACCGAAGAGGTCAGCAACGTCGACAACGAGCGTGCCCGGGCGCTGTACCAGCAGTTCCTCAACATCTGCCCGAAGGACGACAAGCGAGTTCCGCGCGTCCAGGAAATTCTGAAATCGTCGTCTCAGTGAGGAACACGCGTGCGCGGCTCGCCACAGATCAAGATCCTCGTCGTCGACGACGAATCAGACAACGCCCAGATGTTCGACACGCTCCTGACCCGGGAGGGCTACGGCGTCACCACGCTCGCCGACCCGACGAAGGTGCTGGGCATGCTCAAGGAGCACGACTTTCACCTCGTGATCCTCGACGTGATGATGCCGAAGATGAGCGGCACCGAGGTGCTCGAGAAGATTCGCACCTTCGATGACGACATCGCGGTGATCATCGCGACGGGGTTCCCCACGGTCGAGTCGGCGGTCGCCAGCCTGAAGAACGCGGCCAGCGACTACGTGCGCAAGCCCGTCGAGCCCACGGTCTTCATCGAGACCGTCAAGCGGGTGCTCGACAAGAAGGGCATCACGCGCGACCCCGAGGCCGAGCTGCACCGCGGCATCGGGCGCTTCATTCGTGAAGGCCGCACGCGCCAGAACCTCACGCTCAAGCAGCTCGCGCGGCGCACCGGCCTCTCGGTGTCGTTGCTGTCGCAGATCGAGCGCGCCGAGTCGTCAGCGTCGATCGCGTCGCTGTACCGCATTGCCACCGCGCTGCGCGTGCGCATGAGCGAGCTGTTCGCAGACGTTTGAGTTCGCCACATTCGCCGTTTGCTGCAGATCGGCAGACGCGCAGGAGCCGCCGCTCCGCAGGTCTGCTTTGGGCTTCGTCTCAAGGTTTCCTCAGTTCGACTCCGCCGTCGCAGACCTCCTCGCCGCGGCGTGGACCTCAAGCTGACGAGGAGCCGCCGCTCCGCAGGTCTGCTTTGGTGTCGGTTCTCAGAAGGAAGGGACCCCGGTTTGAGGAAATTCTCAAAACCATTCC
>JBEOKA010000222.1:0-7306 GCA_040275325.1 Myxococcaceae bacterium
GTCGACTCCGCCTCGGTGTTGCTGACTTCGAACCTGAACAGCTCGCTCGAGGCCATCTCGGCACCGACCGTCGCAGTGTCGGGAGCGACGGTAGCGGTCGTGTACCAGACGGGCGGTGGCTTCTCGGCGTCGCCGTACCGAGCCGTCGTCGCGGTGCGCACGAGCCCGGGGGTGTGGACGAGGAACGTGGTGCCGGGGAGCGTCGGGTCGAGCACGAGCGACGTGTACCTCTACGGCGAGCTCGCCATCGACGGCGCCGGGCGCATGCTGTTCCCCGTCATCGACTACACGACCGGCACGAACTCGAGCCAGCTCGTGGCGTGGACCGCGGCTTCGGGGCGTTCGTCGCTCCCCTTCTCACAGAGCATCAGCGCGCGCGGTGAAGTGGTCGTCGTCGGCGGGAATCGCCTGTTGGTGCGCAGCTACACTGGCGTGTTCGATGTCGCGCTCAGCTCGACCTTCACCAGCTCGACGATGACGCACTCGAGCGTCGAGCTCAGCGGCTCGAGCGTGGGCGCCATTGCCTGGTCGGTTGCCCAGTCGCGCCCGGTCCTCGTGCACGCCCACGGGAGTGCGCTCGAGCTCATCACTCCGAACGCCGCCGCCTTCTGGACGTACACGCAGCTGGGTAACACCTCAGGCGTGTCGGCTGGCGTCGCGGTGCACCCCACCACCGGCGAAGCGACGGTCTGCTACCAGAACGCTGGCCGCATCATGTTCCAGTGAGGCTGCGGTGCGCGCGCTCCTCCTTCTCAGCGTCGGCCTCATCGCCGGCTGCAACTGCTCGGGCGCTGGTTCGGCGCCCACGGTGCGCATCGTCTCTCCCACTGACTGGACGTACCTCGACGGCACCGGCCCACACCCCGTCTCTGGCGAGGTCCAGGACCCTGACGAGCTGATTCAGCCAGACCGTGTCGCGTGGAAGTCCGACCGCGATGGCACCGTCGGCCGCGGCGCCATCACCACCATCACGCTCTCTCCGGGCGAACATCGGTTGACCCTCGAGGCCACTGACACCACGGGCAATGTCGGCAGTGCACAGGTGAGCGTCTACGTGCGCCTCACCAACAGCGGCGGCGACGCCGGCACCTTCGCAGACGCAGGGCTCGACGACGGCGGGGCACCGGGCGACGCAGGCGTCATGAGTGATGGCGGCCTGAGCGACCCGGTCGTCACCATCACCGCGCCCGCGAACGCGAGCGTCTTCGACGAAGGCCAGCCCATCTCACTCGTCGGCAGCGCGACCGATCTCGAAGACGGCGCCCTCGGCGGCGGCGCCCTGGTGTGGACGTCGGATCGCGTTGGCGTGCTCGGCTCGGGTGCACGAGTCACCTTCTCGAACGCGGTGCTCGGCGCGCACCGCATCGTGCTCACCGCGACCGACTCGAGCGGCCGCACCGGCGTCGCGTCGATCCTGCTCTCGGTCGTTCGCCCGGGAACGAACCGCCCACCCGTCGTCACCATCGCTTCACCCACCAACGGCGCGCAGCTCGTGCTCGGCATGACGACATCGCTGCAGGGCTCGGCCACCGACGTCGAAGACGGCGCGCTCACTGGCGGCGCGCTGGTGTGGAGCTCGAGCCGTGACGGCGCGCTTGGAACTGGCGCCTCACTCACGCCGACGCTGACGCAGGGCGTGCACGTGCTCACGCTGACCGCGACCGACTCCATGGGCGCGACGGGGCAGGCGTCGGTCACCGTCTCGGTGAATCAGGCCAACAACCAGCCACCCGTCGCCACCATCACGCAGCCGACGATGATGACGACCGTCTTTCAGGGCGCCGCGGTGTCGTTCGCGGGTACCGGCATCGACCCCGAAGACGGCGCGCTCTCGGGCATGGCGCTGTCGTGGAGTTCGAGCCGTGACGGCGCGCTGGGCACGGGCAGCCCGCTGAGCGTCTCGACCCTCACGGCCGGCGACCACACCATCACGCTCGTCGTGCGCGACTCGGGGGGCAACACCGGCACGGCCACCGCGCTCGTGCGCGTGCTGCCGCAGAACCAGGCACCCGTCGTCGCCATCACGGCGCCGATGAGCGGCACCACGCTTCCCTCGGGCTCGATGGTCACTTTCACTGGCACGGCGACCGACGCCGAAGACGGCCCGCTGTCTGGCTCCTCGGTACGCTGGAGCTCGAGCCGCGACGGCGCCATCGGCACTGGGCTGACCCTCACCACGTCGTCACTGTCGGTCGGCACCCACACCATCAGCTTCACGGCGACCGACTCGGGCGGCCGCAGCGCGACGGCGTCGACGACGCTGGTGGTGACGATGTCGACGATGAACGTGCCTCCGCTCGCGCGCCTCACGGGGCCGGGTGCGGGTCAGGCCGGTGACACGCTCACCTTCGACGGCTCGACCTCGACCGACGCCGACGGCTCCATCGTGTCGTGGCGGTTCGACTTCGGTGATGGGTCGATG
The DNA here is from genome assembly GCA_040275325.1 of Myxococcaceae bacterium. Taxonomy (GTDB): domain Bacteria; phylum Myxococcota; class Myxococcia; order Myxococcales; family Myxococcaceae; genus Xiheimicrobium. The sequence goes on from JBEOKA010000222.1 coordinate 2,423, forward strand.
CCCGTCTCTTCCGCCATGACGACCGCGGCGCACTCCTTCGCCACGGCTGGCACCTTCACCGTCACGCTCACCGTCACCGACGACCGCGGCGCCACGGCCACCGCGACGCTGCAGGTCGTCATCGCGCCTTTCGTTCGCCGGCCGCTCGTGGTGTTGCCCGCGGTCGACGACGTCGGCAGCGCCTGCGCCATCGCGACGCCCGGCAGCCGCGTGTTCCTCGCGTGGACCAGCTCGCGCCACCCGGGCCTCTTCTTCGCCGAGCGCGTGAACGGCACGCTGCAGGTCGAGGTCGTCGATGCGCTCGGCTTCAACACCGGCGGCATCATCGAGCAGCACGTGTCGATGCATGTCGAGGCCAACGGCACGCCCCACCTCGTCTACGTGCGTGGGGGCACGGTGATGTACGCGACGAAGTCTGGCGCGAACTGGCTGCGAGAGCGCGTCGACTCCGCCTCGGTGTTGCTGACTTCGAACCTGAACAGCTCGCTCGAGGCCATCTCGGCACCGACCGTCGCAGTGTCGGGAGCGACGGTAGCGGTCGTGTACCAGACGGGCGGTGGCTTCTCGGCGTCGCCGTACCGAGCCGTCGTCGCGGTGCGCACGAGCCCGGGGGTGTGGACGAGGAACGTGGTGCCGGGGAGCGTCGGGTCGAGCACGAGCGACGTGTACCTGTTCGGTGAGCTCACCATCGACGGCGCCGGGCGCATGCTGTTCCCCGCCATCGACTACACGACGGGCACGAACTCGAGCCAGCTCGTGGCGTGGACTGCGGCCGCCGGTCGCTCGTCGGTCGCCACGTCCAACAGTCTCTCGACCCGCACGTCGTTGGCGCTGGCGTCATCGACCCGGCTCTACGCCCTCGGCGGGTTCGGCGTGATGGACGTGACGCTCGCGTCGACGTTCTCGAGCAGCACGATGCAGCGCTCGCTCGTCGAGACCTTCACGACGTCGCAACACGCGATGGCCGCCGACGCCGCCGGCCTGCCGCGCCTCGTGGTGAATCACGGGTCGACGCTCGAGGTGGTTCGGTCGCTCGGCTCACCCGGCTTCTGGGAGTGGCTCGAGCTGGGCCCTGCCGACCCGGGCCTCATCGACGCGTCGGTCGACGGCGCGAACGAAACCCGCGCGTGCTTCGTGCGGGCCGGCAAGCTGATGCTGTATTGAGCGGTGGTGCGTTGGCTGCTGCTCTCATCGGTGCTCGTCGCGTGTTCTCCGCCTTCGATGGTGGACGCGGGCCCGATGCCGGTCGACGCAGGCCCGCCGCGCGTCGTCGACGGTGGCCTCGTGGGTCCATTCTCTCGTGGAGCCATCACCCTCTCGCAGACGGTGCGTGAAGAGGCCGCGCGCTCCATCGCCTCTGCCACGCTGACCGCGACCTTCACCGGCGTCGCCGCGGGCACGCCGAACCCCTGCATCGAGCGTGTCGAAGGTGCGTGCCTGGTGCGCGTCTGCAACCTCGGCGGCGCCGTGATGGGCGTCTCGGCCTCGGCGGGTGTGCTCACCTTCGAGGGGCTGCTGCCGCCGCTGGAGTCAGACGCAGGCTCGACTGACGCAGGCGAGCTCGACGGTGGCTGGGCGCTGGCTCCGGGTGATGCGGGCCTCGTCTCGCGGTTCGTCGCGCAGCGGCTCTTCTTCGGAGGCAGCGAGGTCGTCGTTCGGGCCGAGGGCGCGACCGTTCCTGCGTTCACCAGCCCGCTGCTCACGACCCCCGCCCAGCTCACCGTCTCGACGCCCCGCTGCGTGCCCACCTGCGCGCCGCTCTCGAGAGCCACGCCGCTGCGAGTGTCGTGGTCGGGCGTGTCGAACGCCGAGGCCGAGGTTCGGCTCAGCACGCCGCAGGTGACGCTGACGTGTCGGGTGCCGGCCGAGCAGGGCTCGCTCGAGGTGCCCGTCACGCTGCTGCAGGAGCTGACGCCCTCGGTCACGTCAGGTGAAGCGACGCTGACGATGCTGGCGCGCAGCTCGGTCTCGTTCGACGCGGGCTCGTGGAGCGTCGTCTTCTCGGCCGAGACGCCGACGCTGCTGCCCATCACGCTGCTGCCCTGAGTCGAAGAACGGTTGACGTCGGCGCCGCGCGCGAGTGGCGTGCGCCCCCATGAACGCTCTGCGCCTCGTCCTGGTTGCGTCGCTGTGTTCCTTCTCTGCGTGGGCCCAGCCAAAGACCGTCTCGGAGGACAAGGAGTGGTCGAAGCCCTCAGCGGCGCTCACCAACTCGCTCGAGGCCGAGTTCATCGTGCGCGTCGGTGACGTCGACAACCTGAACTTCGACTGGCCCGAGAACTTCGACCCCTTCTGCGGCCGCATGACCGAGGCCCACGGCTTTCCCTGGGAGCCAAAGCCCGACGACCTCGCCGGCACCGATCGCATTCTGCTCTCGTCGAAGCTGAAAGCCGGCGCGAACGGTGGCTGCGGCGCCGACGGCTACTCGGGCACCTTCGACCCGAAGAAGTCGAAGCCCGTGCCGCTCGTGCTGCCGACCACCATTCTCAAAGACGCGACCGTAAAGAACGCCTTCGTGCAGTTGTTCATCGACGACTTCCAGGCGCCGTCGCTGTGCTCGAAGTTCATGGTGACGGTCAACGGCAAGCGCTTCGCCGAGGCCGAGAAGGTGCTCAACGCCATCGACCAGACCGGCCCCGTCGGGAAGCTGATCAGCATTCCATTGCCGGAAGAGTTCTGGAGCGACCTCACCGGAGGCAAGCCGCTCACGCTGCTCGTCGACGAGACGAAGGGCACGCAAGACGGCTTCGCCCTCGACTTCGTGCGCCTGCTCGTGAACCGCAAACGCGAGAACACCTGCAAGGGCACGCTGAACGGCCGCGTGGTGCAGGACGAAGACGACGCGCCCATCGCGAAGGCCCGCGTCGCGCTTGCCGACAAGACGACCGTCGAGACCGACGCCGACGGCCAGTTCATCTTCAAGGACGTGCCCACGGGCTTCGAGGTCGTGACCGCGTCGGCGCAGGGCTACGCCGATGGGAGCGCGGGTGGCGACGTCGGCGTCGGCGAGGAGCCGGGCTTCGTCACCGTTCGCATGAAGAAGGGCAAGGCGCTGATCTTCGACAAGAAGCAGATCGCCGTCGGCCAGGCGTTCAGCTTGAACGACATTCTCTTCGACGCGGGCAAGGCCGACTTGAAGAAGGAGTCGAAGCCCGAGCTCGACAAGGTGGTCGCGTTCCTCGTGGCGAACCCCACCGCCGAGATCGAGCTCTCGGGCCACACGTCGTCAGAGGGCGAGGCCGCGATGAACCGCTCGCTCTCGTACCGCCGCGTGAAGGCCTGCAAGGACTACATCGTGAGCAAGCGCGTCGACGCAGGTCGCATCATTGCCGTCGGCTACGGGCCTGATCGCCCGGTCGCGTCGAACGCCGACGAAGCGGGCCGCAAGCAGAACCGCCGCGTCGAGCTGCGCGTGGTGAAGGAGTGATCAGTACTCCCACTGATCGCCGAACACCGACGTGCCGTTGTACCCGCTGAGCAGCATGACGCGGTTGCGGGTGGGGTCGAACTCCATGGCGTGCCCGTTGCGCGCGCCGGGCAGCGTGCTGGGCGTCAGCTGCGTCCACGCGGTGCGGTCGAAGACCCAGGTGTCGCCGTAGAACGTCGCCGACGCAGAGCCGCCGGTCGAGCCGCCGAACAACAGAATCTTCCCGAGCGTCGGGCTGTAGACCATGTCGTGGAACACGCGGCCGGTGGGGCTCGCGCTCAGTGAGATGGTCGACCACGCCGTGCCATCCCACGCCAGGGTGTCGGAGCGGTTGCCGCTGTTGCCGATGCCGCCGAAGAGCACGAGCCGGCCACCCATGAAGTTCGGATCCCACGCGAGGGCCACGCCTTCACGCGCAGACGGGCCCGTCGACGAGACGAGCGCCCAGGTCGTGCCGTTCCAGGTCCACGTGTCTGCCTGGTAGGCGGTGCTATCGATGCGGCCACCGAAGAGCACGATGACGTTGCGCACCGGGTCCCACGCCATGCGATGCCCCGAGCGCGCCGAGGGTGAGGTCGCCGGTGAACGCGCCGTCCAGGTCGTGCCGTCCCACTCCCAGGTGTCGCCAAGACGAAGACCCGAGTCGGGGAAGCCGCCGAAGAGAATGACGCGCTGACGAACGGGGTCGTACGCCATGTCGTGGCCTGAGCGCGCAGGTGGCGAGGTCGTGGGGAGCCGCTGGACCCAACCCGTCGGGCCGAGCTCCCACGTCTCAGCGACGCGCGTGCCCGCGAAGGGACGCCCGCCGAACAGCACCATGCGCTGACGGTTCGAGTCCCAGACGACCGCGTTCGCGTAGAGCGCCGTGGGCAGCGTCAGGGAGCGCGTCGCCCAGTCGGTGCCCAGCGTCTGACACGTTCCGCTCACGCAGACCTGCATGCCGCCACAGGCAGGGTTGACGCCGCAGGTGCACGAGCCTCCACTCGCGCAGCCGTCAGCGTTCGAACCGCAGACGGAGCAGACGCCGCCTGCGGGGCCGCACGCCGAAGCGCTCCTCGTCTCGCAAGCGCCCGCCGCCGAGCAGCAGCCCGTCGGGCACGAGGTCGCATCGCACACGCAGCTGCCGCTCACGCAGCGTTGACCCGATGCGCACGCGGCGTTGGTGCCGCAGAGACACGCGCCCGCGGTGCAGACGTTCGCGGTTGTGCCACAGGCGATGCACGCGCCTCCGTTGATGTTGCACGAGCCCTGCGCCATCGCGACGCAGTTCCCCGCGGACGAGCAGCACCCCGATGGGCACGAGGTGCCGTCACAGACGCAGACGCCAGCGACGCAGCGCTTGCCGGTCACGCACGCCGGGCCAGCACCGCAGCCGGTCGCTGAGCCACCGCCCGTCGCGAGTCCACCGCCCGTCGCGAGTCCACCGCCCGTCGCGAGTCCACCGCCCGTCGCGAGTC
>JBEOKA010000223.1:0-40026 GCA_040275325.1 Myxococcaceae bacterium
TCTGCCCGCCACCACTCTGCCCGCCACCACTCTGCCCGCCACCACTCTGCCCGCCCGCGACGCCTCCAGCCGCAGCCATTCCTCCGGCAACCGAGCCTCCGGCCTCGCCGCCTCCGGGCCCGCCTGAGGTCTCGCTCTGGCACGACGACCGGCACGTCTGCGTTCGGGCGCAGCAGACGTACCCCGGCTCGCACGGACACGGCGCTTCGTCGACCGAGATGGCCTGAAAGCACGAACCAGCAGCAAGCATCACCACCAACGCAACGGCATTTCTCATGGCTGACTCAGTGCATTGACGTCGAGAATGGTTCTCACGAAAGCGCTCATCGCCGGCGCCTCCTCACGGTTCACCAGCGTCACGATGAGCCACGAGACGGCTCCAGCCACTGCCACGGCCACGCCAACACCAAGCAACACATTCGCGGTGGCAATGCCGCGGTTGCGCTCGAAGCGTTCGGTTTGCGGCGTCATCGTCGTGAACGCGCTGCGCTCGAGGGCGTACAGACTTGCCGTCACCGCCGTCGCGGCTCCCACCCCCGCCGTCACCAGCGACCCGGTCTTCACCGCACGCCAGTCGTCAACCCAGGCAACCGAGACGTCGAGCGACGGCGCCTGATACCCGCTCGAGAAAGCCTGCACCGACTGCGCGTCGAAGGGCACGGCGAAGAGGCGTTGAAAGGCCAGATGCAGCGCGCCTTTCGAGCTGACCTGAGGGGTGCTCACCGAGAGGTCGGTGAGCCGAGTGGGCTCCGCGGCGAGCAACGTGCGCTCGACCCGCTCATCGGCCGAGCGAATGAAGAGCGGCCGCTGCGCAGGCAGGTGCAATGCAAATGATTGCGGGCCTGCGTTCAATTCGAGCACTCGCGCCCCGGTGGCCGTCTCGACGTACACGTGCTCGCTGGGGCCTTCGAGCGTGAGCGCAGCGGGCCGGCGCCAGTCCAGCACGGCCTCGCGCAGGCCGCCGACGCCAGCGCCGGGCGCACGCACGAGGAAGTCGGGCTTGAAGCGTGCGTTGACGATGCCTTCGTTCGCGCGCGACAGAAACCCGCCGAGCTCCTCGTAGGTGATGCGGCCGTCACCGTCGACGTCAGCGCTCCCGCGAAGCGCCGAGCGCAGCTCGAACGTGAAGACACCCGCCTGGTAGCGCTCCCACTCGTGGGCGTCGGTGTCGGACGAGGCCGAGAGCAGGTAGCCGGTGGGCGCGCTGGCGTTTCCCACAAGGCCGCGGTGGTAGGGCTCACGTCTTCCTCCCGGGCCTTTCCCGAGCACCGCGAGCGAGGCCTTGCACGCATCGACGACGACGTGATTCCTGCGAGAGGGAGCGGCGTTCAACATCGCCGTCAGCCTCGACCGGGTCAGGCGCCCGCCTTCGAGCGCGAGAAACCCCTCACCCTCGCTCACTTCACCGTGGCCGCTGAAGAAGAGCAGAAACTCGGCCGGGGTCCCCGCGCTCGCGGCCTGCCTCAGGGCCAACTCGATGTCGCGCCATGCGCGCTCGACGCCTTCGAGCGTCGGCGCTTCCGGGTGGACGTCGGGGTTCAGCGCACGCGTCTGGGCATCGAGCCGCGTCAACAACACACTCGACGCGTTCGCCTCGAGCAGCAGTTGATGAAAACTCAGCGCGTCGTCGTCGGCGTAGTGCAGCTCGGCTGTCGAGCCGTCGACTGGCTGGTTGTTTCCGATGACCAGCGCGTACAACCGTGGCGAGGCGCCCACCGGCAGCGCGCCCAGCAACCCGAGCAGAACGAGAGCGGAGCGCATCATTTCACCTCGACGAAGAAGAGCCGCTCGGTGGTGTCGGTGAGCTCGAGCCGCTGCGACGGTGGCCGCCCGGCGACGGCGCGTTCGACCTGTGAGACGTGCATGGGGCTGCGCGCGAACACGGCGTGTAACACGAACCGGCCCGGCTTCAGCGCATGGGTGATCTTCTCCGGCAGGTCGATGGTGGTGCTGGAAGGAACGATGGGGCTCGCTTCGGGGTCGAGCGCCGGGTCTTCCCACGCGGGGTAGTACCAGCGCACCGTGCCAGAGGCCTCGACGCCGAACACGAGCAGATGCGTGAAGGGGTGCGGGCCGCCGTTCGTGTAGCTGAACGTGAGCGCGTCGGTCGGCAGCAGCTCACCAGCCAGCGGGCTCGCCACGCCTTCGGGTGAGACGCGCGAGGCGACGAGGCCCGCCCAATCGCTCTCACGAACGGGGGTGCCCTTCGCGCGAACATCGTCGTGGCGAAGAATGCCCACGAGGGCCACCAGCCCGAGCGAAGCAGCGAGCGCCACCCCCACCATGAGGGCCCGGTTGCGACGTCGAGAACGGCGCACTGCCAACTGCTCGTTGATGCCGGGCAGCAGGTCGACGGGCGCTCGCGTGCGCAAGGCAGCCAGCAGCGAGCGGTAGCGCTGGAGGCGTGTGCGAGCGCCGTCCTCGCGCTCCACCCACTCCGCAACCTCGGCGGCGCGAGCGTCGTCGAGTTCGTGCAACAGAAAGCGAACCAGCGCTTCGTCATCGGGCGCGTCACGCATCGAGGGCTCCGTCGAGCAGGCCACGGAGCGTGGTGAGCCCATTGAACAACCGGCTCTTCACGGTCCCGAGGGGAATATCGAGGGTATCGGCGATCTGCTGCAGCGAGAGCTCGGCCGAGAAGCGCAGCGCGATGACGATGCGCAGCCGTTCGTCGAGCTGGCCCAGCGTCGACACCACACGCTGTTGGAATTGGCGGTCGACGAGGCGTTCATCGAGCGGAGCGGACGTCGAGGGGGGCTGCAATTCGGCCACCGCCTCGAGGGCGCGAATGGCCTGTCGTTTTCGAGCAGTCATGCGGCACTGGTTGAGGAGCAGGCGGTGCCAGAAGGCCGCGAACAGCCCACGCGCCTGGTAGCTCGCGAGTGAGGAGGCGAGTTCGATGAAGGCGTTCTGTGCGGCGTCTCGACCCAACTCACGGTCTCCGAGGTACTGGGTGCCGAACGCAACGGCTCGGTCCTGGTGGCGGCGCACGAGCGTGTCGAATGCAAGACGCTCCCCTGCCAGGGCGCGACGCATCAACTCGTCGTCGGAACAGTCCGTCAGAGGTTGAGACACTGCGGTCGATGCGCTCCAGACGGCCCGAAGCAGGCCGCTTCGACCACAGTGCAACAAGTCGCCAGGAGGTTCATCGAGTCTTCACTCGCACGACACTCGTGGCATGAAGAGGCATGCACGCCTTTGCGCTGCTGCTCGCCGTCATCGCCTTCACCGCTGACGGCGGAGTCACGACGCCCGTGACGGGTCGTGTCGTCGATGACACCGGCGCCGGCGTGCCCGACGTCATGGTGACGCTCACCGACACCACGCGGCTGAGCGGCTTCGTCGACGCGCGCGGCTGCGCCACCTACCACCCGCAGTACGACCTCGTGACCGACGCCGAGGGAAGGTTCTCTGCGACGCTCCCGTTCCGGCCCAACACCGCGCGCGTCGACAGCCAGCGCTGGCTCCGCTTTCCCATCGAGGTCGCCATCGACCCGAGCCGGCCCATCACCATCACCGGCCGCGTGACGCCTCACCACACCTGGACTGGCCGCGTGGTGGACGCCGACGGAAAGCCGGTGCCCGAGGCGCGCGTCGGCCCCGCCAACGGCTCCTTCACCCGCACCGACGCCGAGGGCCGCTACACGCTCGAGCTCGACGACCCGCCGCCCGACGAGCTGCGGGTTCGCCGCATGGGCTTCAAGCCGCTCGTCGTGCCCTCGAAGGCCGCGGCCACCGTGGTGCTGAAGGAGCGCCGCGCCCTGCTCACCGTCACCGTCCTCGAGCCCGCGACGAAACAACCCGTGAGCTCGGCGCTGGTGCAGGTGGCGGCCTTCATCGGCGACGAGCGGCAGAGCTTCTGCACCGCCGGCCGGCCCGACGAGACCCACGAAGCCGCCGCGGGCACCTGTGTGCTCGACAGCGACGCCGGTGAGGTGACGCTCCGCATCGACGGGGTTCCGACGCGAACGCTGCGGGTGACGACCGCGCCGCTGGCCGTGACGGTGACGGCGCCCGCGCTTCGATACCCCTGACGGCACGCTTGCAAAACCGCGGTGGTCAGCAAGGGTGCGAGGGCGCATGAGAACCAGAGTGATGGTGGCAGTGATTGCCGCAGTGGTGGTGGGCGTGGGGTGGTTCCTGAACCGCGAAGCGCCCGTCGTCGTCAGCGCTCCGCCTGCGACGCCGCCCGCGCCGACAGGTGAGCCGCCAGCGACGGCCGATTGTCTGCTCGCCGTCATGGTGAACGAGGGCGAATACCAATCGACGCGCGAAGCCGATGGCGGCGACGTCGCGTGGCAGCCGTGGCTCGGGCCCATCGGCATCGGCTTCGTGTGCGACCGCGGGCAGGGCGAAGGGCGCTGGCTCACGCGCGCCCAGCTCGACGCCATTCCACTCGACGGCGGCACGGTCGAGAGCGTGATGCTGGCCAACCTCGAGCGCAGAATCGGCGACCTGCCCTTCGCTCCGGTTCGTGACACGGGCGTCGGCACCAACGCCAAAGACGACGCCTACGCCGCGAGCCTGCTGCTGCTCGAGTCGGCGTGGGTCGAGATGGATCGCAGCGAGGGCTCCGTGCTGGTGGCGGCGCCGGGGCGAGGGAAGCTCTTCGTGGCGCCTGGCGCACCCGAGCTCGAGAAGCCGCTCCGAACGCTCGCGCAGCAGGCCTTCACACAAGAGCCCGACCCGCTCTACGACGGCGTGCTCGCGCGACGTGACGGAGGCTGGGCGCTGCTCCCGTGAGCAGCGACGCTTGCGGCGGCCGCACCTTCGCGCTTGTGTCGCCCGCATGGCGAACCTCCTCGAGCAGCTGAAGACCGTCACCGTCGTCGTCGCCGACACCGGCGACTTCGCGAGCATTCAGAAGTTCCGCCCGCGCGACACCACCACCAACCCCTCGCTCATCGCGGCCGCCGCGGCGATGCCGCAGTACCAGGCCGTCGTCGCGCAGGCGCTGGCCTGGGCGAAGTCGAACGCGAAGGACACCTCGCCTCAGGGCATCACGCGCCGCGCCGTCGACCGCCTCGCGGTGGAGTTCGGCATCGAGATTCTGAAAGTCGTGCCCGGCCGCGTCTCGACCGAGGTCGACGCGCGCCTCTCGTACGACACGCAGGCCAGCATCGACAAAGCGCGCGACCTCATCGCGATGTACGAGAAGGCCGGCATCGGCAAGGAGCGCATTCTCATCAAGCTCGCCTCGACCTGGGAGGGCATCAAGGCCGCCGAGGTGCTCGAGAAAGAGGGCGTTCACTGCAACCTCACCCTGCTCTTCGGCTTCCACCAGGCCGTCGCGTGCGCCGAGGCGAACGTCACGCTCATCTCGCCCTTCGTGGGCCGCATTCTCGACTGGTACCTGAAGAGCACCGGCAAGACGTCGTACGCGCCGAACGAAGACCCGGGCGTGCGCTCGGTGACGCGCATCTACGACTACTACAAGCGCCACGGGTACAAGACCGAGGTGATGGGCGCCTCGTTCCGCAACGTGGGTGAAATCACCGAGCTCGCCGGCTGCGACCTGCTCACCATCGCGCCGAAGCTGCTCGCCGAGCTCGAGGGCATGCAGGGCGAGCTGCCGCGCAAGCTCGACCCCGCGAAGACGACGCCGTCAGAGAAGGTGCACCTCGACAAGGCCGCCTTCGACGCCGCGCACGCCGCCGACACGATGGCGAAGGAGAAGCTCAAGGAAGGCATCGACGGCTTCTCGAAGGCCATCACCGACCTCGAGAAGTCGCTCGAAGCGCGGCTCTGACAGGCGCCTCGGCACAATGCCTATATCCACCCTGAGCGTGGTGGGTACGGTGCCGCCGTGCGCACTCTTCTTCTCTCCTCTTCGTTCGCCCTCTTCGTCGGGGCGGCCTGTTCTTCTCCACAGACCGAGCGCTGCGTTCCCGGCAGGGTCGAAGGCTGTGCGTGTCCCGGCGCGCGACAAGGCGTGCAGGTCTGTGACTCCACAGGGCTGAGCTTCTCGGCGTGCGACTGTGCCGCCCCGTCGGGTGGCGGCGCGGCCGGTGGTGGCATGGCGGCGGCTGGCGGAGCGGCGACGTGCTCGCTGCCCTGCGGCGCCAATGGCCAGTGCGTCATCGCCGCGGCGGGCGCCACCTGCGCGTGCAACGCCGGGTACGCAGGCCTGCTCTGCAACCAGTGCGCGCCCGGCTTTCAGGACAACGATGGCAACGGCACCTGCCTGCCCACGTGCGCGACGCTGGGTCTCACCTGCTCCGGCCACGGCGCGTGTACCGAACAGAGCGGCACGGCGACCTGCACCTGCGCGAGCGCGTACGCGGGGCTCAACTGCACCAGCTGCGCAGCCGGCTTTCAGGACGCCGACGGTGATGGAACCTGCCGGCCCACGTGCATGAGCGCGACGTGCTCGGGTCACGGCGCCTGCGTCGACACCTCGGGGCAGACCGCATGTACCTGTGCTCCCGGCTACGCGGGCCCGAGCTGTGCGAGCTGCGCGAGCGGCTTCCAGGACAACGACGGCAACGGGAGCTGCTCACCCACGTGCACGCCGGCCAGCTGCAGTGGACATGGAGCGTGCTCCGACACCACCGGCACCGCGGCCTGTACCTGCGCCACGGGACACGCGGGCGCCACCTGCGCGACCTGCGCCACCGGCTTTCAGGACAACGATGGTGACGGCACGTGCCTGTCGGCCTGCACGAGCTCGAGCTGCAACGGCCATGGCACCTGCGCCGACGCGATTGGCCCGTCACGCTGCACCTGCGCGAGTGGCTACACGGGCAACACCTGCTCGGCGTGCGCGACCGGCTTTCAGGACAACGACGGCGACGGCACGTGCCTGCCGAGCTGCGCGACGACGGTCTGCGACAGCAGCTCGTTCTGTCGAGACAGCGTGGGCGCGGCGAGCTGCGTCTGTCACACGGGCTACTCGGCGACGGTGGATGGGGGGAGCTGCGCGTGGACCGGCGGGCTCCGCGACCCGTCGCTCAGTGAGACGCCTCCAGGCCAGTGGCAGGTCGACGGCGGCTGGCAGTGGAGCCCGAACGACGGCGGCGTGCTGACCCTCACCATGTGCGCGGCGCAGGGCAGCTTCGTGCAGCGAAATGTGGTGATGCCGCCCGCGTCGACCGAGCCGCTCGCGCTGGTGATGACGTACCAGGGCTCGAGCGGCACGCAGGGCTTCGCGGCGAAGGTGGGCCAGGCCGTCGTGGTGACCGACGCACTCCAGGGCTTCACGCAGACGCGCTCGTACTGTCTTGGCGAGGGCGCGATGACGAACGGGCCAACCACCGTCGAGGTGCGCACCGCGAACATCGAAGTCAACGGCTGCTTCTTCCAGCCAGCCACGCTCGACCAGCTCGAGGTGGTGCCCGCGCGCGGCAGCTGTCCCGCCATCGGAGCGGTGACGAACGGCGACTTCGAGGGCCCAGGCAGCTGGCTGCTCGGAGGCACCGCCGCCATCGTCTCTCAAGCGGTCGACTCGAGCCGGGGGCTGCGACTCAGCATGAGCACCGAGTGCGACACGGCGATTGCGAGCACCTCGTTCTCGACGCCGCTCCCGACGACCCTGCCGAACGCTGCGCTGCGCTTCAAGGCGAGGGGCACGGCCGGCTCGGTGCTCGAGGTCAACGCCGGCCCTTCCGTCTCGTCGACGGGCAGCCTCGCACGCCTCAACACGCCGGGAGCCCTCGTCACCCACACCATCTGTCTGCCCTCGGTGCTGGCTGGCAACGTGGCGCAGGTCTCCTTCGCGCTGCGGCACGTGGGGCAGACGAGCTGCGCGACGCCCGAGGTGCGTACCGTCGACCTCGACGACGTGCAGCTCGTGTCAGACGGGGCGTGTGTTGGTGGCGAGGTTGGCAACGCCGGCTTCGAGTCGCCTGACGGCGCGCCGTGGGTCGCCTCCTCCAACACGCCGCTGCTCTCGAGCGCAGGCGTCGTCATCAACTCGAGCCAGGCGCGCACCGGCTCGGGCTTCTGGCGCGCGTCGTCTGCGCTCTGCACGAGCACGTCGACCGAACAGCTGGTGAAGGTGCCGGCGGTGGCTGCATCGGGCGCGGGGCCGGCCGTGCGGTTCTTCTACCGACGCTCCGGAGGTGCGGGCACGGCGACGCTGCTCTTCCTGACGGGGAGCTTCTTCTGGGGCTCGGTGAACCTGCCGCCCACGCTCAACTGGACTCGCACCGTCGCCTGTCTGCCCTCCTCTCGCGCCGGACTTCCGGTCTCGCTGCGGTTCGTGCAGAGCGGCGGGTCGGGCACCTGTGGCTCAGCCGCCATCGTCGAGCGGCTCGACCTCGATGATGTGGAAATGACGACCGACTCCTCGTGCCCGCCGTGACGCGCTACGACGGCTGAATGCCCGAGCTCTGGGAGTCGCAGTTCGCGTCGAAGCGGCTGATGTGGGGCGAAGCGCCGACCCGCTCGGCCGTGCTGGCGCGTGATTTCTTCGTGGCCCGCGGCGCACGCGACGTGCTCATTCCCGGCGTGGGCTACGGCCGCAACGCGAAGCCGTTTCTCGAGCGAGGGCTGTCGGTCACCGGCATCGAGATCTCCGAGTCGGCCATCGCGCAGGCGCGCTCCGAGCTCGGGCTCGAGTTCCCCATTCACCATGGGCCGGTGAGCGCGATGCCCTTCGACGACGCCAGGTACGACGCCGTCTTCTGCTACGGCCTCGCGTACCTGCTCGATGCCGCGGGCCGCGCGAAGCTCTACGCCGACTGCTTTCGAGCGCTACGGCCGGGCGGCGCGATGTGGTTCACGCTCATCTCGAAGACGGCGCCCATGTACGGCCAGGGCCCGAAACTCGGTGAGGACTGGTACGAGCGCGCGCCCGGCCTGCCGATGTTCTTCTACGGGCCCGAGTCGGTGCAGCGAGAGCTCGGCGAGTACGGCCTCACCGACGTCTCGCACATCGACGAGCCGGTGCACGGTGGCTCGTACCCGTTCTTGAACGTCACCTGCGTGAAAGGCTGACCGCTGGTGCGGAAACGACGGTCCTGAGCGAGACTCGACAGCATGTCGACAGCGCGGCGGCTGCACTACTCGATGCAGGACTACCTGAGCGCGGCGGAGATCTCTGTCGTGAAGCTCGAGTACTTCGACGGCGACATCTTCTGCTTGGCGGGAGGAATGCCAGAGCACGCCGCCATCGCCGCAGAGACGATCATTCGCATCGGCTCGAAGCTGAAGAGCGGCTGCCAGGCCTTCAGCTCAGACGCGCGCATTCACGTCGAGGCGACGGGACTGTCGACGTACCCCGATGTGTCGATCGTCTGCGGTCCACCAGACGCGCTCCACCAGAGACCCGCTCGCGCTGATCAACCCAACCGTCCTGGTCGAAGTCACGAGCCCCTCGACCGAGGACTACGACCGTGGCGAGAAGCTGAGCCACTACAAGCAGATTGCTTCGCTGCAGGCGGTGCTCATCATCTCGCACGCACAGCGACGCATCACCGTGGTGAGCCGTGAGGCCCGCTGGGAGACGCGTGAGTACCGGCCCGGCGAATCAGTGACGATTCCGGGCATCGGGGTCACCTTGTCCGTCGACGAGTTCTACGGCTCGGTGGCCTTGAACCAGACCTGAGAGCCCATGACATGGACGCGTTGACCGCACGGGTTGGAGCGCTGCGCCGCCGCCACAAAGAGCTCGAGCCCGAGGTGAAGCGGCTCGAGGCCAACGCGGCCAACCTCGAGCGGCTGCTCGAGACCCGGGAAGACAGCGCGCTCACGCAGCGGCTCGAGGTGGTGCAAGCCGAGCTCGAGAAGCTGCAGACCGAGCTCGAGCAGGTGACCGACGAGCTCGAAGGTGCCGAGGCCGAAGTGCTGGAGCAGGCCGAGTCCATCGACGAGCTCGAGCGGCTGGTCGACTCGTTCTCGGCCGTCGCGCAGAAGGCGCCCGAGCTGGCGACGGTGCTCAACGCGATGCGGCTCATGGTGGGCGCGCTGGCCACGGCGAAGCGGCTGCAGCGTGCACAGCCCGGGCTGGCCGAGCCGGCCGACCTCGTCGCCTCGCTCACCCGCGCGTTGATGCTGCTGGCCGAGACGTTGGCGAAGGCGAACACGCATCAGGCCCTGGGAGACCCGTGAGATGAAGCCGGAGCCGAAGACGTGAGCTGAGCGCGACTGCTGGTTCCCGCATGACTGCCGCGCGACGCGAAGTCTGAGCGAAGGCGGAATCGAACTGAGAGACCCGTGAGCTGAGCGCGACTGCTGGTTCCTTCATGACTGCCGCGCGACGCGAAGTCTGAGCGAAGGCGGAATCGAACTGAGAGACCCGTACCCGTGACCGAGACCGAGTGCTTCGCCGCCGTGCTGGCGGCTCCTGACGACGACGCGCCGCGGCTGGTGTTCGCCGACCTCTTGACCGGCCACGGCGACCCGCGCGGAGAGTTCATCGCGCTGCAGTGCCGGCTCGCCGCCACGCCCGACGACGACGCCCGCCGCGCGCTGCGCATCGCCGAGAACAAGCTGCTCGCCGCCCACGAAGCGAAGTGGACCGCCGATTTCTTCGACGTCGCAAAGAGCACTCCGTTCCGCAAGGTGAAGGTCGTCTTCCACCGCGGCTTCCTCGAAGAGGCGACGCTGCCCATCGACGCGCTCGACGACCTCGAGCCGTTGTTCCAGGCCGCGCCGCTGCTGCGCCGGTTGCGCTTCGACTCACCCGGCTTCACGGGCCAGACCCACGCGCCGCCGACGCTCGCGGGCCGGCTCTCGTCGCCGCGGCTGCGAAACGTTCGGGCGCTCGACCTCCGACTCCCTGCGGGTGGAGACGCCGTCGCGCTCGAGCTCGCCCAGTGCCCGCATCTCGGCGGCCTGCACACGCTGCACCTCGAGGCGACGTCGTGGCCGATTCCCGACTTCCCCACGCCGGTGTTCTCGGGGCTGCCAGCGTCGCATCGGCTCGGGCCCAGAGGCGCCGCCGCGCTCGCAGCCTCAGCGCACCTGAAGGGCCTGCGTGACGTGAAGCTCGCGTCGAACGCGCTGGGTGCAGCAGGCGTGAAGGCGCTGCTCGACGGTGGCTGGCCGCTCGAGTCACTCGACGTCTCGGGCAATCAGCTCGACGACTCGGCGCTGGTGGCCATCGCGTCGGCGCCGAGCCTGTCGAAGCTGCGCCACCTCGGCGTCGGCGGCGGTCAGTACAGCGCCGCGGCCCTCACGGCGATGGCGACGTCGAAGACGCTCACGTCACTCGTCTCGCTCGACCTCTCGTTCTCGCAGCTCGCCCCGCGCGCGCTCGAGCAGTTCCTGGCCGCCCTGAAGCTGCCGACACTGACCGAGCTGACCCTCATCGCGACGGGGCTGGGAGACGCAGGCGCCGTCACGCTGGCGAACAGCGCCACCAGCCGGCAGCTCACCTCGCTCGAGCTCGGCGACAACAAGGTGACGCAGGCCGGTGTGTTCGCGCTCGCCGACTCATCGAACCTCACGGGGCTGAAGCGGCTGCAGCTGAACGACGCGTGGCTCGGCAAGAAGGCCGTCGTCGAGTACCTGGCCGCGTCGCCGCACCTCGCGGGCTGCCGCATCTACGTGAAGGGCTCACTGCTGGGGCGTTCGACGAAGAAACCGACCGAGAAGAAGGCCGCACCGAAGACCGCCGCGAAGTCGAAGAAGGCTGCGACGCCAAAGAAGGCGCGCTGAGCTGCGTCGGCTCGACGCTCACCATCGACACGAGCGACGTTCTGCTCCCCTCGGGTCTGCTGGTCGTGCGCAGCCACGCCAACGAGAACTCACCACGAGACCCGCAGCAGCACGTTCGCCACGACTGTCAGGCAGCCGAGCGCGCCGAACGCGACGGCGACCCACGCGCTCAGCCAGGCAAGCCGGTAGCGGCCACCGAGACGCTCCCGCAGCTCGGCGTCTCCGCGCAGATGACTGAGCACGATGAGCCCGGTGGTGAGCGCCGGCACGCTGCCGAACAACGGGCCCGCGAGGAACACCACCGAGATGGGCAACCCGATGACGCCCCAGAACGCACCGCCCAGGGCCCGCCAGAGAATGGGGTCGGTGACGGCGCGCAGCTGTCGTGGCTCGTCGGCCTTCTTCCGGCACGGCGCGCACATCGGCTCGCCGTCATCGGTGTAGAGCAGCTCACTGCGCTCGCGAATGAAGACGCCACAGCGCGCGCAGGGGACGGGCTCCATGACGTCACGATGTCACCCAACCGCTCCCTGCGAAACTCCGCGAGAATGGCGTCATGACGCTTCGATGGCTCACCATGCTCCTGCTGCTCAACGCCTGCGCGCGAGTGCCGGGCCCCGCGGTCGACTCGGCGTTCGAGGCCCGCCTCGAGAGCTGCCGCCGCTGTCTCGCCCAGGGCAGGACGTGGCAGGGCCCCGACGCGTGCACCGCGAACTGCGACCTGCAAGACACGTTCTGCTACCGCGACCGCTGCCCGGGAGCGTGCACCGCTGCTGCGTGCCACGACTGCCAGACGCACGCAGATTGCGAAGGCGCCGGCTGCCGCTGGAACCAGGCGAACGAAGCGATGTGGTGCACGACGAAGTGACGGAAGCGAAGGCGTCGGCCACTCACGGGAGCGAACCCCTTCCCGGAGCACCCGATGACCCGCTGGCTCACTGTCGCGTTGAGCGTGTTCTCTGCCTGCCTCATTCCCGTCGAACAGAGCCGAGGCTCGCTCGCCACCGATGAAGGGCTCCCGGCAGACGCCGGCGCGGTGGTCGCGGCCACCAGCGTCGACGCGGGCAACGGGCCCGTTCACACCGTCTTCTCCGAGTGTTTCCCCGCGGGGAGCACGCACGTCATTCACCAGGACCCGCAGCACTATTCGTCGATGCTCCTCGACGGCGCAGGGAAGCTCGCGCTGTGGTCGCACACTGGCCCGCCCTGGAACCCCATCAAGCGGGTCATCGACTTCGACGGCACGGTGCTGTCGACGGTCGTCCTCGAGAACACGCACGAGAACATCGGCCTCGGCGCAGTGGCCAACGATGGGCGCGGCCTGACGCTCATCTTCGGCGGCAACATCGGCAACCAGCAGCTCGAGGTCACGTACGTGCGCGACGGCTGGACGAAGGAGTTTCGCCCAGCGCACAACGCCAGCGATTGGACGAGCCACGACCTGGCCTTCAACCCGGCGCGTGACGAGTTCGCGCTCTTCTGGAACAGCGAGGGCCGCATCGCCATGCAGACGCGCTCCACCGATGGCGGCGTGGGGAACACCAGCATCGTCGCCACCGACTTTCTCGGAAGGCCGACGGCAATCGCATGGACGCCGGACCGCTACGTGGTGCTGGGCCTCTCGACGGCGTACTCGGTGAGCGCCGATGGCACGCTGAACGGCCAGCTCGAGCTTCCGGGCACGGGCCGCACGGTGGCCACCGACCTCGGCAGCAGGGCTGGCGTCACCGTGCATGGCTTCGATGGCGGCTCGCTCGCCTTCACCGAGCTCTCGGGCACTCAGGGCTCGATGACGGCGCGCACGTACCAGCTGCTCGACCACGTGATGGAGTCGGCCGCCGACGCCCTGTGGGACCCGGTCGCCGGCGCGTGGCGGGTGGTGTTCGCGCCGCGCCTGGCGGGCCCACTCTCGCTCGCCACCATCACGCCGGCAGGCAGCATCACGGTCACGCCGCTGGGCTGCTCGGTCGTCTCAGACGAGGTGCGCCTGGTGCTGTCGGGGCGCTCGCTCTTCATCCTGTCCTACACCTGGGCGGTGCCTGCCTCGTCGGTGCTGCGCGTCGACCTCTGAGGCCAGGCGTCATCGCTTCGACGACGGCGCGGCCACCATGCCGCCCGTCACTGGAGCGCCCTTCTTCGCCGTGAGCCGCCGGTACAGGTCGTAGTTGCCCTCGTAGCGCACGACCTTTCCTTCGCCTTCGAAGACGAGCAGCGCGGTGGCCACCTTGTCGAGGAAGTAGCGGTCGTGGGTGACGAGCAGCACCGCGCCGGTGAACTGCACCAGCAGGCGCTCGAGCACGTTGAGCGTCACCAGGTCCAAATCGTTGGTGGGCTCGTCGAGCACCAGCACGTTGGCGCCCTCGAGGAAGAGCCGCGCCAGCAGCAGCCGGTTGCGCTCACCGCCCGACAGGCCCTTCACCTTCATGCGCTGCATCGGCACGGGGAAGAGCAGGTCGTCGAGGTACTCCGACAGGCGCATCTTCTTCTCGCCGAGCGTCACCCAGTCGTCGTCCCACGCGGCTTCGAAGACCGTCTTGTCGTCGTCGAGCGCGGTGCGCAGCTGGTCGTAGTGCACCACGCGCGTCTTCGGGCCGCGGCGAATGGTGCCGGCGTCTGGCGGCAGCTCTCCCAGCAGCGTGCGAATGAGCGTCGTCTTGCCCGCGCCGTTCTTGCCCATGAGCGCGAGCCGCTCGCCCGGCTGCAGAATCACGCTCACGTCATCGAGAATCTTGTTCTCGCCGAACGACTTGCTGACGTGCGTGGCCTCGATGACGGTCTGCGAGAGGCGCGGCGCCGCGGCCAATTGGAGCTCGGGCACCTTGGGCCGCTGAAAGCCCTTCTCACTGAGCAGCTTCCGGGCGCGCTCGATGCGGGCCTTCGACTTCGTGCGCCGCGCCTTGGGGCCACGGCGCAGCCACGCGACCTCCTGGGCAATCCACTGCTGGCGTTTGTGCTCGCCGGTCTTCTGCTCTTCGAGCTTCACGAACTTCTGCTCGAGGTACGCCTCGTAGTTGCCGGGGTAGCTGACGAGGCCGCCGGGCTGGCTGTCTGAGACGTGCGGCTCGACCTCGATGATGCGGTCGACGAGCCCATCGAGGAAGTAGCGGTCGTGGGTGACGAGCAGCAGCGCCGAGTCGCGCGAGTCGAGCTCGTCTTCGAGCCACTCCACCGTCTCGGCGTCGAGGTGGTTGGTGGGCTCGTCGAACATGACCAGGTCGGCGTGCGTGAGCAGCGCGCGGGCGATGGCGACACGTTTGCGCTGACCGCCCGAGAGCAGCTCGATGGGCTGGTCCCACGTGGCGGGGTCGACGCCGAGTCGGTCGAGCAGCTTGCGTGACTCGTGGGCCGTGTCCCACCCGCCGAGGTGCTCGATGGTCTCGACCAGCTTCGAGAGGCGCTCCAGCACGCGCTCATCGGAGCTCGTCTCCAGCGACGCCGACAGCTTCGCGTACTCGTCGAGCGCATCGCGGAGCGGCTGCTGCGCGACGGTGAGCTCGCTCGAAGGCGTGGCGCCTTTTGGAAACTCGGGCTCCTGCGCGAGGTGGCTGACGCGCATGCCGCGCTGCACCTGCATGGTGCCGGTGTCGGGCTTCACCGCGCCGGTGAGCACCTTCATCAGCGTCGACTTGCCGCAGCCGTTCACGCCGACGAGGCCGACGCGTTCTCCTTCTTCGATGACCAGCTCGAGGTCTGAGAAGAGGGTGCGGCTGCCGAAGGAGAGCGTCAGGTCGAAAGCACGAAGGAGCGTCACCCACCGGCCGTACCCCAGTCGACCGGCGTGCAGTGGAGAAACTGGTTCAGTGACCGACGTTGTACGCGAGGCGCTTCAGCTCGAACTCTCCGTACGTCCACTCGCCGGCGTCGGGGTGCCACTTCACCTCGGCCTTCGTCGGCACTCGCGCGGGCCCCACCGTGGCGAAGTCATGCACCGGCGTCGTCCACGGCATCACGTCAGTCTTCCCCTCGGGAGTCGCCGAGCGGTCATCGGAGCGGAAGTCGACCAACTCTCCCGTCTCGTCGAAGAAGAGCGTGGCCGTGATGGTGTTGGCGCCGAGCGTGAAGTGCGCGCGGGCGGAGCGGGCGTCGATGGGCTCCCATGTGACGGAGGAGCGCACCAACTCTCCCGGGGCGAAGAGGCACAGGTCGTTGAACAGCGTCACGGTCTCGGAGCGCGTCAGCACCTCACCCTTCGCGTCCACCATCGTCTTCGCCGACAACAACCGCACGCGCATCGTCGCGCCGTGCTCATCAAAGGCGTGGAACACGTCGACCGGCAGGCCCTTCATCGTCGCGTCCATCAGGAAGAAGCGGCGGGGCGTGTCGAGGGTGTTGAGCTGCTCCGCGGTGAACGACATCCACGGGTCGGCGGGCGAGGCGCGAATTCGCCCGACCCAGCTCGCGCTGAAGTTCTGCACTCGAGGCTGGCCGACGACGCCCGCGCGACGCACGTAGCGCTGCACCGGCTCGGGCAACGCCTTCAGGTCTGCCTCCGTGAGCACTTCGGCCTCGTGGGCGGGCCCAGCGAGGGTCTGTGCTCGTTCGTACTCGGCGGGCAGGCTCGGTGGGCCGCGCGAGAGGAAGCCATACACGGCGCCGAGCAACAGAATGACGTTGGCGATGGTTCCGAACCGCGCGTCGCTCCAGCTCGAGACGATGACGGCCTGCGAGGTGATGAGCGCGAGCGCGCCGAGCACCCACCACCAGCGCGGCGTGAGCAGCAGCGCGACGGCGGTGGACAGTGACAGCACACCAGCCATGAGCCACGCGACGCCGATGGGCTTGCTGATGGGCACCGTGAGCTGAGGCAGCGTGGCCAGGCCGAACGCTTTGGCGAAGCCGAAGAAGTGAATGAGGCCGTGAACGACGACGAGGCTGATGAAGACGATGCGAATCATGGGTCCTCCGCTGCGGTCGCGAGCTGCGACAACCAACGAGAGAGCACGCGCTCGAGCGCGACGACCTCTGCCGCCGTGAGGCCCTCGAAGAGCCGCGAGACGAAGCGCTGCTGACGTTCTGCCGCTGCCGGCCGGTCGAACGCGGCCGCCACTTTCCGGGTGCAGTGCAACCGCAGGGCGCGCGCGTCGTTGGGGTCGCTCTTCAGCTCGAGAAAGCCGCGCTCCTCGAGCTGGCGGGCGAGCTGCTTCACGTTCTGGCGAGACGTGCCGTACAGCGCCGCCGCCTCGGTGAGCGTCGGCGGCCCACCGTCGTGTTTGCTGACGATGGCGAGCAGCAGCCACTGGCTCGTGCTGAGCGGAATGCCCTCCCGCGCGAGCTCGACATCGGCCCGGCGCGCGAGGTGCTGCGCCACGAGAAAGAGCTGCCCGAAGACCGCGAACCGCGCTGCACCGTCCGGCTGTCTCATATGCGTAACTTGTTACGCATCGGCTGACCTCGCAACCCGAAGCCGGGCGCAGGAATTGCGGTTGGGCTACGATCAAGCCATGGACGAGACCAAGGTCGCTGCGGCACGACAGATGGTGAGAGAACTGGCCACCGAGCTCGAGCAAGCCGCTGCTGCTGCACGCGCCGCCGTCACCGCAGCCGACAAACACGACGACCCGACCGCGTGGAAAGAGCTGCAGGCCCTCTACTCTCGCTTCGACCAGGCCAGCCAGCTGCTGCGTGACATGCGTCGGGTCGTCGACGCGGCGCTGGCTCCGCAAAAGTGATGGTGCGTCGGGCAGCGTTGGCGGTCGGGCTGCTCGCCCTCGCGTTGTTCACCATTCTTCCGTGGGCCGAACGACGGAGTGTTGGAAGGCGACTCGTTGAAGACGCCACCTGGGCGGCTTCATCCACCTTCGAGCGCCCGTCCCATCAGTCGTCGCAACTCGATGGGTCAGTGGCTGAGTGTCTCGACCGGCGTCTCGCTGGCGCGCCACCACTCGTTGCGCCGCCATCGAATCCCGACGGTGGAACGGCGTGGGTCGAGGCGCAACGCACGAACGTCGGCGCGATCCGCGAGTGCCTTCAGGCGCCGCGCGTCGGAGCATTCGACGCGTTTGGTGTGGCCTGCTGGCCGCCGGGCCGCGCTGATCGTTCCCTCGCGCTGCTCGTTGCGTCTACGTGGCTTCGACAGGAACTGACCAGCGCACCCGACGGCGGCGATGGAATCGACGCATGTCTCGACTCTGCCGCGCTCGAACGCGACGGGCCTGCGCTCGACGGGCTGGTGGGCAGCCTGCTTGGCGCCATGAGCGCCGCTGCGACGCTTGGGAGCTGTCTCGAGTTCCTCACGCACGCCACAGCCGACCAGCGGGCGAGCGCGGTGACTTCACTCGAGCTGATCAGGCAAGGTCAGATTCCCTTCTCGACCGTGCTCCGGCTCGAACGGGCCGTCCTCGGGGTGGGCGTGACTGGGGGCGACCTCCAAGGTGCAGACCTTGCTCGATTGCCGCCCGCAGCGAACGCCTGTGCCGGAACGCTTCAGTTGGAGCGCGGCCCGAAAGCTCGGTTGAGCAACTGGCTGCTGATGCCCACCTGGTGCCGAAAATTGGTCGATCTCGAACGCATCAGCGTCACCGACCCGCTGCTCGAGTCGCCAGCCGTGAGAGCAGCGCTCGAGAACTCCCCCCTCGAAGACTGGCTGCAGGAGCCGCCTTCCGAGTACCCACGCTTCGCCCGGCGCTATGCCAACGTCTCGAGAAAGACCGACGCGTTGCTCGCCCTGCTCCAGGCGCTCGACGGTCGCACCCCACCCACCTACCCGTGGATGAAGCTCTCGGTCACCGATGCCCACGTGCATCTCGAGGTGCTGCTCGACGAGGGGTGGAAGACCTTCGACGTCGACCGCTGACGCAGAGTCGAGCATCTGCCGCGGCTCGCGATTACGACGGCGTCTGCCCGCATGCTCCCGCTGAAGCTCAAAGTGCTCGAGGCCGTCTCCGAGGTCCCCAAAGCAGCGTGGAACGCGCTGCTCTCGCCCGGCGAAGCGCCCGTCACCCGCTGGGAGTGGCTCGACGCGATGGAGCAGTCTGGCTCGGCGACGCGCGCGCGCGGCTGGGAGCCGAAGCACCTGACGCTCTGGCGAGGTGACGCGCTCGTCGCGACCCTGCCCGCGTACCTGAAGTTCCACTCGATGGGCGAGTACGTCTACGACTTCGGCTGGGCCAACGCCGCGCAGCAGTTCGGCGTCGAGTACTACCCGAAGCTGCTCGTCGGCATGCCGCTCTCTCCCGTCACCGCGCGCAAGCTGCACGTCGCGGCCGGCGAAGACGTCGAGGCGATTCGGGAGGCGATGCTCACGGCGGCCGTCCAGCTCGCGCAAGACGAAGGCGCCTCGAGCGTGCACGTGCTCTTCCCGCCCGAAGACGAAGCGCTCTCCATGGAGCGCTACGGCTTCTTCCGCCGCGGCACGCTGCAGTACCACTGGCGAAACCCCGGCTACCGCACGTACGACGACTACCTCTCGCGCTTCGACTCCAAGCGCCGAAACCAGCTCAAGCGTGAGCGCGGCGCCGCGGCCCAGCAGGGCATCGCCTTGCGTACCGTGCGCAGCCACGAGCTCGACGCCACGCACGCCAGCCTCGCCGGCCGCTTCTACGAGGCCACCTCGAGCCGCTACTCGTGGGGCACCATTCAGCTCACGCCCGACTTCTTCCGCCGCGCCTTCGCCGCCATGCCCGACGCCATCGAGCTCGTCGTGGCGGAACACGGAGGCAAGGTCATCGCGGGCGCCTTCAACCTGCACACGCCCACGCACCTCTACGGCCGCTACTGGGGCTGCTTCGAGGAGCACCCGTTTCTGCACTTCCACGTCTGCCTGTACCACTCCATCGACGACTCGATTCGCGCGGGCCGCACCACGTTCGAGCCGGGCGCGGGCGGAGAGCACAAGATCTCCCGCGGCTTCGAGCCCACGCGCGTGCACTCGGCCCATCGCCTGTTCGACCGGCGCTTCGAGAACGCCGTGAAGCGTGCCACCGAGCGTGAAGCCGCAGAGATTGACCGCGTCGCGGCGCAGTCACTCGAGCTCAGCGGGCTCAAGCCGTGGACGAAAGGCGGGTAGTCAGCTCGCGGCCTGAATCACCCGACCAGGTGGCCTGAGGCGGTCGAGCGTCGTCGTCAGGTCAGACAGGTTGAGCGGCTTGGTGAGAAAGGCGTCGAAGCCGCTGGCCATGGCGCGGTCACGCTCCTCGACCGACGCGCTGGCGGTGAGCGCGATGACGGGCGCCTGCACACCCATCGCGCGCAGCCTCGCGAGCGTCTCGTAGCCATCGAGCTCCGGCATCTGCAGGTCGAGCAGCAACAGGTCGCACGCGCTGGTCGGCCACAGCTCGAGCAGCTCGGCGCCATCGCGCGCCCGCACCACCTCGAAGCCCAGGCGCTCGACGAGCCGCGCGGCCACGGTGAGATTGATGTCGTTGTCGTCACAGACCGCGACCCTGCCGCTGCGGGGGCCGGTGGTGGCGGCGAGCTGGGCCGACACCGCGCGGCGCTCGAGCGGCACCGCGAACGAGAACGTCGAGCCCTGCCCCTCCTCGCTCTGCACCTCGAGCGTGCCGCCCATGAGCGAGACGAGACGCTGGGAGATGCTCAAGCCCAGGCCCGTGCCTCCGAAGCGCCGCGCGATGGAGGCCTCGGCCTGCACGAACGGTTGAAAGACGCGCTCGAGCTGCGCCGGGGTCATGCCGATGCCCGTGTCTTTCACCTCGAAGCGCACCAGCACGTTCGGCTCGCCAGCCGTCGCCACCACCCGCAGCGACACGCAGCCGCGCTCGGTGAACTTCAGCGCGTTGCCGACGAGGTTCACCAGCACCTGCCGCAGACGGAACCAGTCGCCCCGCAGACACGGCGGCACCTGGCCCTCGACCTCGATGGCGAAGAACAGGCCCTTCTCTTTCGCCCGCAGCGAGAGCACCGCCCGAAGCGCGTCGAGCTCGTGCGAGAGGTCGAAGTCGGTGCGGTCGAGCTCGAGCTTGCCGGTGTCGATTTTCGAGAGGTCGAGCACGCCGTTGATGAGCCCGACCAGCATCTCGGCCGAGCCGTGCGCGCCCTTCGCGAGCTCGCGCTGGTCGGCGTCGAGGCGGGTGTCGAGCAGCAGCGTGGTGAGGCCGATGACGCCGTTCAGCGGGGTGCGCAGCTCGTGGCTCATCATCGAGACGAAGTCGCTGCGGGCGCGGGCGGCGGCGAGGGCGGCGTCACGGGCGGCCTCGAGCGCCTTCGTCATCTGCTCCTGCGCGATGGTGAGCCGAATGGTGCGCTCGAACTCGGCGTGCATCGTCTGCGTCCCACGCAGCAGCAGCGGCAACAACATCACCGAGCCGCCCGCGAGCATGAGGTCGGTGCCCGTCGTCGCCGTCGAGAGCAGGCTGCTGACGAGGCCAAGCCACAGCGGCGTGATGAAGCCAATGAAGGCCGGGCGCAGCGCCGCGAGCAGCGTCGAGATGGCTGCCACCAGCCCCGACATCACCGCAACGACGAAGATGCGCTCGCGCGAATCGGCCAGCACCCACAACAGAAACAGGCCCGGGCCCCACGTCACGCCCGAGGCCGTCGCCGAGATGATGGCGTGCTGCCGCCAGGTGCTGCTGAGCCTGCGCTGCTCCTCGATGGGCTGCCTGGCGAAGCGCCGCGCCCCGACCAGCCTCGAGCCGTACACCAGCGCCGTCATCAGGACCCACACCCAGACCAGCGGGTGGCGGTGGGCTTCGCTGACGGCCGCGACGAGCAGCGCGCCCAGCATCGCGTTGCTGAAGGCCGCACGACCCGCTCCTCCCCAGAAGAGCATGTTGGCCCGTTCGGCGACCGCCGCGCGCACCGCGCTCTCCAGGGCGCTGGAGCCGTCGCCATTCGACATGGTCACGAGCATTGCAGGCCCTGCGCCCCCGGGAACACATGAAGTCTGGAGCACTTCCCCTCGCCCCGTCAGGTCGGGCGCGACCACATCGGGTCGCTGAGGCCCCGCGATCACTGGGCAAAGTGACGCCGCCGGGGGCTCTGCTATGAGGCATCGGCGTGCGGTTGCCCTGCCTCTTCCTCGCCATCGGACTCGTCACCGCAGGTTGCGGTCCGTCAATTTCATCGCGCGCCTCGAGCCTGTTCGAAGGCGACGACGAGGGTTGGGTCATCGCGGGCAACGGCGACTCGGCGCGGCCGCAGTTCAAGGCCACCGGCGGCAACCAGAACGGCAACCTGTGCGCGACCGACCTGGCGCCGGGCGACGTCTTCTATTTCGTGGCGCCCGCGAAGTACCTCGGCACCGTCAGCGACGTCTTCGGCAAGCGCCTCACCTTCGATGTGAAGACGAGCAGCCAGTTCAACCTGCTCAAGGGCCGTGACGTGGTGCTCAACGGCGGCGGCCTGGGCCTGGTGCAGAACATCAAGGCGGTGCCCGGCCAGGACTGGACGCCGTATGCCTTTCGCCTCGACGAGCAGTCGAGCTGGCTCGTCGAAGACTCCAACTCGCGCGGAGAGCCCGCGACGGCCGAGCAGGTGAAGACGGTGCTGACGAACCTCACCGCGATTCGCATTCGGGGCGACTACGTCGACGGGCAGAACGACGAGACGTGCCTCGACAACGTGTACTTCGGCACGCCGTGAGCGCGCACGAGTGCACGAAGTGTGGCGCGTGCTGCGTCGCTCCCGACATCGCGGCGCTCGACAAACCGCTCGGCCTCGTCTGCCCGCACCTGGGCCCCGACGCGCTGTGCACGGCGTACGAGCAGCGGCCGAAGGTGTGCCGTGACTACGCGGCCGACGAGCTGTGTGAGCGCATCGCCGCGCCCACCCTCGAGGAGCGCGTGCAGAAGTACCTCGCGCACTTCGGCCTCGAAGCAGAAGCCGCCGCGGTGAAGGCGAGCGGGCTGACGAGCCGGGCAGCGCTCTTCGCCCGCCGCTGAAGTCAGAGCGCCATTCGTCGCAAGGCCGCGCGCAGCTCGTCGACGCCCGCAGCGAGCACCGCCGCGTCTTCCTGCTCGAGGTCCTTCTTCAGGCGGCGGGCCACGGCATCCAACGTCTCGTCGTGCCCACGCAGCTTGTCGACCAGCGACAGGGCGGCCTGCAGCGCCCAGCCCTCGGCGCCCGTCCCGAGGCGAACATGCAGCTGCGCCTGCTCGAGGCGAAAGCTGGCCTCTGAGAACACCTGCAGGTCGTGCGAGGCCAGCACCTCGCGCGTCAGCTCGGCCGAGAGGTCCTCGAGCGTGTCGAGCAGCGGCAGCACCGCGTCTTCGAGGCCCTGGCGGTCGAGCCCGTCACGCGAGAACAGGTCCTTCACCATCAGCAGGTAGCGCTTGGGGCCTGCGTGCACGTGGCGCCACGCCGGCATCGACCCGAAGAGCTCGAGGTCGCCCTTGAGCGACGACATCAACCTCGGCAACGGCTCGTTCTCTTTCTCGAGCCGCGCGCGCACCTGCTTCACGAGGTCTGCGGCGGTGGAGCGGTACAGCAACGCGCGCTGCACCTCCTGGCTCGCGCCCGGCACCACGTCTTCACGCCGCACGGCCGCCGTCGCCGCGGCCGAGAGGTAGACCGCGTCTCCAACCCGCCGGCGGAAGTCTGCGCGCAGCCGCTGCAGCTCTTCGAGCAACGCCCAGCGCGACGCCATCAACTCGGGGCGACGCACCATGTCGCGCACCTGCGCCAGCTCGCGCTTGAGGTGGGCTCCGACGGCGCGGAACACCAGCGACGCCTCGGCCTCGGCGCGCTCGTCGCTGCTCTCGGAGGAGTACACGCCAGAGTGCGAGCTGCCCGAGGGGAACTCGTCGTCGATGACGCCACAGAGCGCGTTGATGGAGGCCACCGTGTCGGCCACCGCGGGCGCCATCTGCTCCCACAGCGACAGGTCGGCGCTGCCCTCTTCGGCCGTCGTCGGCTCGAGGCTGAGCAGGTTGATGGTCTGCAGGTGCTCGATGCACAGGGCCGCCGCCTGCCCGACCCGCGTCATCCGGCCGGCGAACTCCCGGTCGACGATTTGGCCAAGAATGGCCTGCAGCCCCTTCGGCAACGTGACTTCCACGCCTGACGAGTAGCGCGAAGCCCTCGGCCCGTCACGTACATGGGAGGTGCGTCGGGCCATGGCCTCGGAGACACTGCGGCCGCGCTTCTCCCCGGAGGTTCTTCATGCGGTTGGTCAAGGTCGGGCTGGCTTCCATCAACACGACGGTGGGGGCCTTCGGCGCCAACGTCGACCGCGCCATCACGCTCGCGAAGGAGCTCTCGGGCCAGCAGACGAGCATCGCCGTGTTCCCCGAGCAGACGGTGGCCGGCTACCCCGCTGAAGACCTCGTGCAGTGGCAGGCCTTCGTCGACCGCCAGTGGGTCGAGCTCGAGCGCTTCGCGAAAGAGACGGCGGCGCTGCCCATGGTGTCGGTGCTGGGCGTGGCGGTGACGCACAACGGCCTGCGGTACAACTGCGCGGCGGTCGTCGGCGGCGGCACTGTCTGGGGGCTGGTGCCGAAGGAGAAGCTGCCCACGTACAACATCTTCTACGAGGGCCGAACGTTCGCGCGTGGCATTCCCGGCATGAAGGAGTCGCACCGCGGCGTGCCGCTGGGTGACTTCCTCTTCCAGTGCGACTTCGGCCTCGTGGGCGTCGAGGTGTGTGAAGACATCTGGAGCGCCGACGGCCCCATGAAGCGCCGCGCGTACTCGGGCGCCGAGCTCATCTGCAACGTGTCGTCGTCTCCGTTTCGCATCGGCGTCGAGGGCACGCGGCGCGAGCTCGTGTCGACGCGCGCCGGCGACCACCAGTGCACCATCGCGTACGCGAACCAGGTGGGCGCGCAAGACGGGCTCATCTTCGACGGCGGCGGGTTCGTGAATCAGAACGGTCGCATGGCGCTCGAGCTGCCGCGCTTTCGACAGACGTGCGCCTCGGCCGTCGTCGATTTGGAGCGCACCATGCGCCTGCGCACCGAGAACACGACGTGGCGTGACGACCGGAAGAGCTGGTCTGCCAGGGAGCCGTCGGTGCCGGTGGTGACGGTGGCCGTGAAGACGAAGCGTGAAGGCCTCGCGTTTCCTTTTCCTGCACACCGCAGCTTCTTCCTGCCGGGGAAGGAGACGCGGCCGTCGGCGAAGGAACAGTATTGTGAAGACTTGATGGATGCGTTGTCGCTGGGCATCGGCGACTACTACGAGAAGACGAAGGGCTTCTCGCGCCTCGGCATCGCACTCTCGGGTGGCCGGGACTCGTTGCTGACGCTGCTCATCGCGCACCGCTACGCCAGCCGCGCGAACGTGCCGCTCGAGACGTTCTACATGCCGACGCGCTACTCGTCGGAGGGCACCCGCAACGCCGCCGAGCTCATCGCGAAGGAGCTGGGCGTGCGCTTCACCATCGTCGGCATCGACGAGGCCTTCGAGCGCGAGATGACGGCCGCGAAGGAGATGCTCGGGCCCGGCAAGGAGCTGACGCCCATCACGCAGCAGAACGTGCAGGCGCGGCTTCGGGCGCAGCGCATGTGGAACTGGGCGAACACCTCGGGCGGCCTGTTCCTGCAGACGGGCAACATGTCTGAGAAGGCCGTCGGCTACACGACCATCGGTGGTGACTTGATGGGCGCGCTCGCCGTCATCGCGAACCTGCCGAAGACGGTGGTGATGTACCTGCTCGACTATCTGTTCGAGAAGCACGGGTACCAGGGCATCAAGGCGGTGACCGCGAAGCCCGCGGGGCCCGAGCTGGCTCCAAATCAGGTCGGCGAAGACGAGCTCATGCCGTTCCCGATTCTCGACGCGTGCTTCCACCTGTTCGCGGGCGAGAAGCTGTCTCCGGCCGACGTGGTGACGGCGGTGACGACGATGTTCCCCGAGGTGCCGAAGGACGTGCTGGCGACGTACGTGTCGCGCTTCGTGAAGCTCTTCACCATCAGCATCTACAAGTGGGTGCAGTCGCCCATCTCGCTGCACGTCGGCAACCTCGACCTCGACCGCGAGCGCGCGCTGCAGCTGCCCGTCGTCACGCGGACCGAGTGGTGACACCTGTGAGAGCGCTGCTGCTTCTGGTCGTCTGCGCGACGGGCTGCCCCGGGCCTGCGTTCAACCCGAAGGTCGAGCTGCTCGAGCGCACAGGCCTCGGTGTCGACGGTGGCTCGTCGTACGCCCTCGCCTCGAGCTGGCAGGGCTTCGTGATTCCCAACGGCGCCATCAGCGAGACGCAGCTGGCGGTCGTTCGTTCGGCTGACGGAGGCGGGTCGATGATGCGCCTGCACCCGAGCACGCGGCCCGCAGGCAACGGCGGCCGGCTTCAGCAGCTGTCGTTTCAGCGCGTCGAGTTCGGGTCGATGGACGCCGGCGTCGACGTGGCCTACCCGCCGACGACGTTCTGCGCGCCGATGACGTCGTGTCCGGCCAGCTACTCCGCCGCGTTGGTCGCGCCCCGGTCGTTGAGTGACCAGTCACTGCTGGCGGCCGTGCGGCTGGCCTCGGCGAGCCCGCCCGAGACCTTCGAGCCCATTTTCAGGTTGCTCCGAATCTCGTCGGACGGCGGCCTGCTGTTGAACACGGGCATCGTCACCGAGCCGTTCACGCAACAGGTGCTCGCGACAGCCTTGAACGACGGCCCGTTCGTGGTGGCGTTCTCGAGGGGCGCCGGGTTCTCGAGCAAGGGCGTCACGGTTCAGCTGCGCTCGCCAGACACGGGCGCGGTGAGCTCGAGCAGCACCATCGACAGCACGCAGCTTCCCGACAGCGGCGTG
The DNA here is from genome assembly GCA_040275325.1 of Myxococcaceae bacterium. Lineage (GTDB taxonomy): Bacteria > Myxococcota > Myxococcia > Myxococcales > Myxococcaceae > Xiheimicrobium. The sequence goes on from JBEOKA010000223.1 coordinate 26,238, forward strand.
GGCATCGCGGCGACCTCGGCGCCGAGCGTCGTGCGGCTCGTGCCGACGCGCAGCGGTGGGTTCCTCGCCGTGGGCCAGACCGACCTCTCGCGCGACATCGCCTGCGGCACGCAGGACAACCCGCGGCCCGGAGGGTGTGGGCAGAGCATCACGCACGCGATGCTCGTGAAGTTCGACCAGACCGGAAAGCAGCTGTGGCGACGCGACCTGGGGCAGGAGTTCGTGCAGCCGGGCTCGTTCTTCGTCGACGCGGTCGAGCTCGACGATGGCAGCGTGGTGGCCACCGGGCAGATTGAGAAGCCGGCGCTCACGTGGCTCGAGCCCGAGTTCGGAGCGCTGGTGGCGCGCTTCTCGGCCGACGGCGCGATTCTGCGCGCGACGCGCTTCTGCCCGTGTCTGCCGTTCTCGAAGCAGGGCGCCGAGGCGCTGGCCCTCAACCCACGCGCGACGAGCGGTGGCTATGAGGTGATGTTCCGCGACCATCAGAACGCCACGGCCACACGCTTCGACCTGAACGACTCGTTGGTGGCGGCCGAATTGCTGCCCCGCAAGGGCCTCAAGCAACAGTTCGTCACCACGTCAGCGGGCTGGGCGTTTCTGTTCGAGCGCACGCCCGGCGTGGTCGAGCTGAACCACGTCGAGTTCGCGCCGCGCTGAGCAGCTCGAGCGCCTGCCGCCTTCAGCCGAACAGCTCTCCCTGCATGGGCTGACTCGTCGGCGCCGGGCGGGGCGAGGTCGGCGCGGGGCGGGCCGAGCGGGGAGAGACCTGCGCCTGGCGGGCCAGCGCGCCACGCACCCGCAGCAGACCTTCGATGACCTTGATGCGCTTGGGACCGAAGCCACAGACGGACTGGAGGCTTCCCGCTCGGGCAGCCTCGGCCAGCCCGTCGAGGTCTTCGACGCCCAGCACCGCGCGAAGCTCTTCGGCGAGACGTGGCCCGATGCTCGGCAGCTCGGCGAGCTCAGCGCGTCGCTTCGCCTTGAGGCGCTCGAGCCAGACGAGCTCACCGGTGCGCACCCAGTCGGTGATGACGCCCGCGAGCTCGTAGTCGATGCCCAGCAGCTGCACACCCTCGACGCCGCGCTGCTCGACCAGCTCGGTCAACGGCTTCACACACGCACGAACCGAGTCGGCGGCACGACCGACCCGCGCGCTCTTCGCGAGCTGGCGAACATCCATCGCCAACAACCGTGCAATCTCATCGAGACCTGCTGCGACCGCTTCGTTCGAAAGGAGGACTGAACGTGACATGCGTTCAGGTATCGCACGCAGGGCTGACATGCAGACCCGCTCGGCACGTAAGCTGCTGATGTTACTTGGTTTGACTATCCGTCAGCGCCCAATCACCCGCAGCCAGAGCTCGCGAAACGGTGTGCTGATTTCGTCGTCGGCAGACACACGACGGACGAGGTCGTTCACCCAGGTCTCCACGACGGAGTCGACCGGCGGGCGTGAGGGCCGCAGCCGCGCATCGGGCAGCTCGTCGTTCGAGGGCGCCAGCGCCATCGGAAGAATGTCGTAGAACGGAGCGAGCGAAGCGCGGCCGCTCTCGTCGAATACCAGGCCGTAGTTTCCCAGATGCGCGTCGGTGTTCGCGATGGCTGCCGAGAAAGCGTGGACCCGCTCGACGAGCGGAAGCGCGCTGGCCGGAAGGTGACCGTCTTCGACGAGCGCCGCGACGACGCGGGGCGCCGGCACGTTCACGTCACCGAGCCGCGCCATCGCGTACCAATAGAGCGTCGAGGCGCCACGTCGGCCCAGGCCTGGCGTTCGGTCGAAGCGCACGACCTCGAGCACGACGCGCCCATTCAGCGAATAGCCGGCGCGTGAATCAACCGCATCGACGCCATGGGCAACGAGGGTCTGCGAGCAGTGCGCCTCGACTCGGAGCAGATCAGCCCAGCGCTGGCCTTGCGGTGTTCCAGCTGCGCCGGGGCTCGGTGCGTTGGGCGGTGGGACCGGCGGACTGAACTTGAAGAGCACTCCGCCAGAGGACGTACGGACTGCCAGCTTCGGGCGCTCTCCGCCCAGTGAGGAGCTGCTGTTGCTCGACTCGCTCGACAGCCAGTCATCGATCTCCGCGGGTGGATCCCACGGGCGCCTGCTGATGATGACCGTGCCATCGGGTCGCCGCGTTCGCCCAGCGATGACATCGAGCTCTCCAGCGTCGAAACTTCGCGCTTCGACTTCCCACGCCGCCTCGCGCGCACGACTGGTCTGCCATCGCTCGAGCGAGTGCTCTCCGATGATCAGATTCCCCGGCAGGTCATCGCCGGCCTCGGTCAGCGCGCGCAGGGCGTCATCACGACTCCAGGTGCGCGGGTCCGAGTTGAGGGCGAGCCCCGCCTCGAGGCGGGCAAAGCGCTTTCCCAGAAAGCCGCTCGGGCACATGTCCCAGAAGAGCCACGGCAGGTCGCCCTCGATGGAATGCGACCCGACGCCCAGCAATGGAAACCCGTTCACCTCGAGCTCGAGGCGTCGCTCAGCGTGCAGCCAGTGACCCAGGCGTCGCAGGCTGCCGTCTTCGAGCACCTGATGAATGGGAACCGTCAGCACGCCCATGAGCCTTCCAACAATGCTGACGAAGAGTCCACCTCCGAGCCGACGGGCAGCGACCCGTCAGTCAGCGCGCTCGATGCTCTCGATGACGAGGCAGCGGTTCGACCGCGCGATGCCGCGCACGAGGTACGTCTGGTCGGGGTCGCCGCTGCGGTAGCTCTTGGCGTCGTTCATCACGCGCTCGTGCTTGGTGCCGCGCTTCACGTACACGTGCATGGGCAGGCCGCCGCTGCCATCGCCGAGCGGGCCGAAGATGGTGAAGTCGGCGTAGTCGTCCTTCTTCACGTCATCGAGCAGGTAGCTGTTGCCCGGGTCGCGAATCACGACCTTCATCGTCACGCGCTTGCCGTCGAGCGCGGCCCAGGTGTCTTTGTCCTTCGCGGACTTCACCCAGTCGACCTCGTCGTAGCTCTGCGCGGCGCCGGCCTCGGGCGCCTTGCCACCGAAGACGACGGGCAGGTCGCTGGCGCGGGCTCCGGCGGTCACCTTCGCGTTCTTCGGGAACAGGTTGATGGCGAGCTTCCAGTCGAGGTTCGGCGCGCGGCCCTTGCCAGGCTTGCCACCCGTGGCGAGCACGGGCTGACCGAGCAGCTCACGCAGCTGGTTCCAATCGTCCATCTGCACCTTGCCGGCCACGTAGGCGGTGCGGTTCAGGTACGTGTCGAACCACTTCTGGTCGATGGGCAGGCCGGGGCTCATCAGCACGTTGCCCTCGTTCTTCTTGAAGCCGATGTCCGAGAGCTGCTTCCAGCTCTTGTCATCGACGAAGACCGGGCCGTCAGTCATGTACACGTGCGACCAGAGGTTGTGTGAGAAGACATTGCGCGTGAGCGAGACCTCGTTCGAGGCGGCGCTGATCTTCACCGCGTCGTTGTCGGCGAACTCGAAGATGTTGTTGTCGACGACGGCCTGCACGCGACCGCCCAGCGCCAGCAGCGTGCCGGGGTTGCCGTGGCCCTGCCCGAAGCGCGACTCCCAGGCGAAGGCGAAGGTGTTGTTGCGAATCTGCGTCAGCCCGCCGAACCCGCTGTCGACGGCGATGCCGAGGAAGTTCGAGTTCACGATGATGTTGTTCTCGTACGTTTGCCCGCCCGCAGCCCGAATGGCGCGCTCGGCCGAGTTCACGAAGACGTTGTTGCGAACGATGCAGCCCGGGCGCGCGAACCACAGGTGGTCCATCTTCGGGCTGTTCTCGAAGTCGAGGTCGCCGTCGGGCTTGTATTTATTGACCGTCGTCTTGTCGAAGACGAACCCATCGACGATGGCGCCCGTGTGGTCGTTCTCGCCCTGAATGATGTAGTCACTCTGGTACGTCTTGTACTCGGCTGCCGTGCGAAGCACCGAGGGCATCTTCCACGGGTTGCGCGTCTTGAAGTCCTTCGAGTAGCCGCCGATGAGGGCGACGTACGGCATCGAGATGCGCCACGCGCCCATCTTCAGCTTGCCGTTGTACTCACCCTCGGTGACGTGCACGGAGTCACCGGCCTCGACCTTCTCGAGCGCCTGCCACGGGTCCTTGAAGGGCTTGTCTTTCGAGCCGTCGCCGCCGGTGCTGCCCGCCCGCACGAACCAGTCACGCCCAACGGGCCGCGCGCCCACCGCGACCTGCGTCAGCGCCGGGCCGGTGGAGTCTTCGATGCTCTCGATGAGGAAGGCCGCCTTGGGAATGGTAGAGATTGGAGAGGCCACGCCGCGCACGACGTACACACGCTCAGTCTTGCCATTCCCCTGGTACCAGCCGCTGACCTCGTCGACCTTGCGCTGCACGGCCGAGCCCTTCTTGTAGAAGCCCAGCACCCAGACACTGCCGTCGGCTTCGTAGAGCTTCGTCGCTGCGTAGTCCTTGCTGTCATACGACGAGGGAATACCGCTGGCGTTGGCGACGCCGGCGACCGCGACCGTCATCTCGAAGGCCTTGCCCTCTTGAGGGCTCTTCGCCCAGTCAGCGAGCTTCGCAGGTTTGTAGTCTCGCGCCGGGGCCGCGTCCGCGACCGCGCTGAACTTCACCGGCAGCTCGACGACGTGGGCGCCTTGCGACACCTTCGACGTCACCAGGACCAGCTTGAGCGCGCTCTCGACCGGGTACGGCGGAGCGACGCCGGTTGGGCTCTTGTAGTCCTTGCCGAGCAGCGGCAGGCCGAGCACCTGGCGAGCCTTGTTCCACTCGTCCATGTCGACCTTGCCGGGGATGGCGGCCGTTCGCTGGCTGTACTTGTCCATCCACGCGGCGTCGATGGAGAGGCCGGTGTCTTTCACTTCATTGCCATCGAAGGCCTTGAGCCCAATCTCCTCGAGCGTGTCCATGCTCTGGTCATCGACGACGGGCGAGTTGGCGCCGCGGTCATGTTTGAGATTGGACCAATGGTTCATCCAGAACACGTTCTTCGTGATGGAGTTCTTCTCGGCCTCCATCGGCATGTAGATGCCGTTGTTGTCCATGTGCGCGATGATGTTCTGCGTGACGAGCGCCGGCGCCTTGAGGCCGATGCCCGAGCCGTCGTACTTGCCTTGCGCCGGAGCGCCGAACGACCACGAAAACAGCAGCGTGTTGTTCTTGATGGTCGCGAACTTCTTGCTGTGCGTGGCGTGGTGGTTCACCACGATGGACCACTCGAGCGCGTTGACGACGATGTTGTTCTCGATGACCGAGCCCGCGCACGCGACGATGCCGTCGAGGCCGGGGTTGATGATGACGTTGTTGCGAATGTTGGCGGGCAACCAGAACTTCAGCGGGTTGTCGCAGGGCTTCTCGCGCCGGCCAGACTTCTGCTCGTCCTGGTAGGCGCACTGGTCTTGCTGGTCGATGACGAAGCCGTCGAAGGTGGTGTTGTCACCAGTCGAGATGAAGCGGTCTTCCTTCGGCCAGTTCTTGCTCTCTTCGTCGTAGCGAAGCTGCGTGGGGTGCTTCCACGGGTTGCGCTCCTTGAAGTCCTTGTCGTAGCCGCCGAGCAGCGAGACGTTGTCGAAGGTGACCTTCCACTGCGCGGTGCTGTTCTTCCCGAAGTACTTGCCCTCGGCGACGTGAATGGAGTCGCCCGCCTCGCACTTCTCGAGCGGTTGCCAGGGGTCGGCGAAGGGCTTCTGCAACGAGCCATCGCCTCCCGTCGCGCCAGCGCGCACGAACCAGTCGCGCGCGAGTGCGGGAGTCGACAGCACCACCACGGCCAGGAGGAGCAGTCTTCGCATGGCGTGACTTGAGTCAACACGCCGGACGAAAGCGAGCACGGAGTGAGGCCTCACCAAAGCTCATCGGTTCGGGCTGTTTCCGGCAGAGGAGGGCACCTTGAAGGCCGAGCGGGCTGCCTCGCTAACTGGCAGGTCGATTCAGCGTCGGCGCGTGAAGCGTGCCCGGGCGGACGCCCGGAGATTCGTGAATCAGCGCCAACTCTCAAGAACTACGCGGGCACGACAGTCGCACCCGTTCGAGGCGCCACCTCGGCCAGCTCAGCTTTGCTACTGACTTGCCAAACACAAATACATCCATAACGCGACTCAAATCGAACATCACTCGCAAAGCCTGCGAGTGGTTCGGATTCGCTACTTCGCGCATCGAAATCCAGTATGGTCATTCCACGAACTTCGCTCTTGACCTGCGCGGGCGGAAGTACGCAGCGCGCTGGGTGTGCTATCCCAGGCACCTCCCCGAATCTCCTTTTTGCTACCACCAAGCTTCGAATCAGGAACCTTCGACACCCAATCGCTCGAGGTCCATTCCCAGACATTCCCTGCCATGTCGGCGTGGCCCCAGCGAGCTTCAGAACGCGAGCCAAATTGCCCGACGGGCGAAGTGGCCGACCAGCCATCATCGACATCCGCTGAAATCCACCCATTCTTTGCGTAGCTGATTGCGGCACCAGCAAGCGCTTTCGGGCAGTTTCTATCACAGAAGTTTGCGCGAGCCCCCAGATCAGCGTCACCGGAGAATCCCTCGTTCCTCAGCGTCTCGGAACATTCCGACAAAGTTGTCGGCCCGACGACACAAATCCCACCGCCATTGCAGCACTCTTGTCTACTGAGGACCCAACCCGCTCGCTGCTTGCTTAGATACCAGAAGCGCCCCGAAGGCAGAATGTCTCCCCAAGGATAGATCGACCAACCCGACGGGATTGGCTGTTCGTGTCCATTGACCCGTTGCGAGAGATGCCGTGCGAACCGTCCGCCTTTCGCCGCGTACTCCCATTCGACCATGGAGGGCAGACGACCGGCCACCCACTGACAGAACGAGGTCGCCTCGTCCCAGTCCAGACAATTCATGGGGTGTTGCAGACGACCGTTCCTCCAATTGCAGGTAGACTGATCGTAGTCACGTTCCTTCGCGCGCTTGTTGCAAGCGCCCGCCTCGGCACAAAGTGCATACTGCTCAACGGTGGTTTCAAACTTGGCCAGCCAGAATCCCTCGACAGCTACGGACATAGACGCGCGACTGACTACATCCTCGTTCGAGTCGCATTTCTGACTTGGCCGTCCGAACTCACCGGCCAACTCGTCCACACAACCGATCTGGAGATTCCCCTCCGGAACGCGCAACCACTCGACCCCCGCACTGCGTATTGCTGGTGACCAAATCCCAGAGTCAATGACAACTAGTATCGATACTCCGAGCACAGCTCCGACTAATAAGCCCGCAGTAACTAGACGAACTCTGCTCATAGAGGCCGCGATGATGTCACAAAGTCAACTCTTGACCATCGTTTCGAGCTGCATCTGACGAGGGGAGGGTGGGCTTCTGGCCAGCGAGCCGGCAAACTGAGCGCGACAGCCAACTCATGAGCTCGGGTCGGGCTTCTGTCGCAAGAAGACCCACAGGGCCGCGGGCAACGCGGTGAAGTCGGCCAGCATCGAGAACGCGAAGGCGATGGCGCTGACGATGCCAAACTGTCTCATCGGCGGCAGGTTCGAGAAGGCCAGGGCCAGGAAGCCGCTCGCGTTGATGAGCGTCGCGTAGATGATGGCGTGCCCCGACACGTGCAGCGTGTGCAGCATCGACTTCTCGCCGCTCGCCCCGTCCTTCTTCGCCTCCTGGTAGTGGTGGAAGAAGTGCACCTGGTCGTTCTCGGTCGTGCCCAGCACCGTCGTCGCAATGAGAATCGTGGCAACGTTGAGCGGAATGCCAAACAGTCGCATCACGAGGAACGTGGCAAGAATGGCGAACAGCGACGGCACCATCGCCATCACGCGCGCCGCGCCGCTGCGGAACACCACGAGGAACGTGAGGAAGATGAGCGCCGCAGTGAGCCCGAAGCTCTCGACCAGCGTCGGCACCAGGTGCTCGCCAATCTTTGCCTGCAGAATCGACTCGCCGACGACCTCGGCCTTCGCGGTGGCCAGCGCCGAAGAGCGCGCCTGCTCGGCCTTCCACAGCGCGTCGAGCCGGCCCTTGAGCGCCTCGAACGACGCCGCGTCTCCTCGTCGCGTCACCACCATCAACTGCGCCTGACCGAGCGACTTCAAGTCGATGAAGCCGCGCAATTCCTTCTCGGTGAGCAGCAGTTGCTCGAAGTCGGCCACCGCCTCGGCGAACGCCTCCTCGTCTTCAGGGAGCACGTCGCCCTGCCCTGCCACGTAGCGCCGCAGCCGAAGGAGCGTCGTGGGCCCGATGACCGAACTCACCCCCGGCTCGTTCGACACCGCGGTGCTGAAGGCGTCGAGGGCCTGCAGCGTCTTCGGCTCCACCACCGCGCCGTCTTCCGTCTTCACCCAGATGCGCACGGCCGCGAGCCCGGCGATGGCCTTCTCGTAGGCCATCATGTCCTTTCGCAGCGGCAGTGACGGGTCGATGTACTCGACGGCGTCGACCTCCATTCGCATCGGCGTGAGCAGGCCGGGCACTCCGAAGAGCGTGCCGGCGCCGGCCACCATCACCAGCGTCGCGACGAGCAAGATGGACCAGCGAAACCGGTACGTGAAGCCCGGCAGCGCATCGGCGAGGCGCGCATAGAGCTGGCCCGTCGAGGCGACACCCTGCCGCGTCGGACACGCGAGCAATCGCTGCAGCGCGGGGAAGAGCGTGAAGCTGGTGAGCCACGAGACGGCGAGGCCCGACGCGGTCCACACGCCCATCTCGCGAATCGGGCGAATCTGCGACACCGCCAGCGCCGCGAAGCCGAGCAGCGCCGCGATGATGGAGGCCGTCACCGGCAACGCCTTGTTCGCCAGCGCGAACACGTGATGCCGCTCGAGCGTGACGTCTGGCGGCTGCTGAATGTAGCGGGAGTGCAGATAGACGAGCGTCGCGGTCGCGGTGACGAGCACCACGAGCGGCACCAACTCCGAGACGATGGTGAGCGTGAAGCCGAACAGCTGACCGAGCCCCATCGAGAGCAACACCGTCACGCCGAGCGTCACCAGAATCGCCACCAGCGCGCGCCACGAGCGGTACAGCGCGAGCACCAGCACCACCACGAAGGCGCCGAAGAGCGGGAAGTAGCGCAGCGTCGCGCTCGCGGTCTCGGACTCGAGCCACGCCTCGACGTAGGGCTGACCGACGCGGCGGGGTTCTCCGAGTGCCGCGTGGGGTACGGCCGCCATCACGCGGTCGAGCTCGTTCAGCGTCGCGTCTCGCTCGTGCGTGCCGGGCGCGACGAAGGTGACGGCCAACGACAGGTGGTGCTCGCCCACGAGGCCCTGCTCGCGAAAGAACGCGCTGCCTTCGGCGAAGGTGCGAAACCGCGTCGCGAAGCCCTCGGCGCCGAGGTCGGCCTCGCGTCTTCTGAACAGCGACAACGCCGAGAACGAGACCACGCCCTTCACGGAGTTCAGCGCGTCTTCGACGGCCGCGAGCTCACGAATGACGGTCGGCGCGAAGACGTCTCCCGTGGGTTCGAACAGCAGCACCACCTGGCGCCCTTCGGGGAACACCTGCTGAAACGCGCGCGTGCGAACGACGTCGGGGTCCTGCTCGACGACGAGGCGGTCGATGGCGCCGTCGCTGGGCAACTGCAGCGCGAGCCACGCAGCGCCTGGCACCAACGCAAGCCACACCAGCAGCACCAGCACCCGCTTTTCGATGATGGCTGTGAACAGTCTCTCGAGCCGTGAAGCACCGGTCATGTGCGCGAGGGCTTACTCCCGTGACGTCGAGGCGTACATTGCGACGCATGCGGACTCTGCTCTTCTCGTTCGTCCTGTTGCTGTCGGTCTTCGCGGTCGCGGCTCCACCGAAGGCCCCTGCCGGACCTCGTGCGCTCATCTTCTGTGCCCCCGGCTACCCCGGCACGACGCAGGAGGCGCAGTCGCGAATGGATGAAGTCGCGGCGGTGCTCGCCGAGCTCTCCGGCTGGCCGAAGGACTCGATGGTGGCGACGTACTTCCCCACCGAGAAGGCCGGCCTCGCGCGCCTCGCCGAGCCCGATGTGGTGTTCGCGTTGGTGCCGTTGCCGTTCTTCCTCGCGCACGAGAGCGAGCTGCAGCTGACCGCGCGCCTCGCCGTCGTTCAGCAGGGGCTCGAGGGCACGCAGTCGTGGTCGCTGGTCGCGAAGAAGGGCACCGTGAAGAAGGCGGCCGACCTCGAGAACTTCTCGCTCTTCTCGACGGCGGCGGTGCCTGACTTCGTGACGAAGGTGGCGCTCGCGGGCTTCGGGCCGCTGCCGGCGACGGTGAAGGTGACGAGTGGTGGGCAGGTGTTGTCGGCGCTGCGCAAGACGGCGAGCGGGAAGGAGCCGATGGCGGTGCTGCTCGACGCTGAGCAGGCGAAGGCGTTGCCGACGTTGCCGTTCGCGGCAGACCTCGAGGTGGTGCACGTGGGGCCGAAGGTGCCGGTCGCCGTGGTCGCGACGCTGGGAGAACGTTTGAGCGCGGCGGAATGGAAGACGGCCGCGACGGCGTTCGGCAAGTTGTCGGGTGACGCGCGCGGGAAGGTGGCGCTCGAGGGCGTGCGGTTGACGGGGTTTGCTCCGCTCGATGAGGCCGCGCTGGCGGCGGCGAAGAAGGCCTTCAAGTGAGGTGGTGGTTCGCGTTGCTGTTGGCAGCGTGTCATCCCGTGGCGGTGCAGCCGGTCGTGGTGGCTCCGGGCACGTCGGTCGAGGGCGCACTCAGAGATGCCGAGGCTGCGTTCGCGAAGCGGCCTGATGTGGTGGCAGTGAAAGAGGCGCTGAAGCAGTTCCAGCTCGCGAGTGCGGCGGATGCGACGAGAACCGAGGGTTCTGCCGGAGTCGTGCGGGTCGCTGCGTGGCTCGTCGAGAACGGCCCGAAGGAAGAGCGCAGGGTGCGCGCCGATGAAGCGGTGGCGGCGGCCACGCAGTGTCAGCAACGCGCTCCGGGCAGCGTGCCCTGCGACTACTGGCAGGCGGTGGCGTTGGGCGTGTCGGCGCGAGAGCACATCCTCACCGCGCTCGGTGAGTTGCCTCGCATCATTGCGTTGTTGAAGAAGGTGAACGCCGCAGATCCACAGTTCGATGACGCTGGAGCCTCACGTGTGCTCGCGTTGTTGCTGGTGCGTGCTCCGGGATGGCCGACGGGTCCTGGCAATCCCGACGACGCGTTGGTCGAAGCGCAGAAGGCCGTGGAGTTGTCACCGAAGCATCCGCTCAATCACGCAGCGTTGGCCGAGTGTCTCGCCGCGACGGGCGATGTGGAAGGCGCGAAGGCTGCGTGGCAGCGGACCATCGAGCTCGGGAAGCAGCGTGGTGATGCCGACGGTGCCGCATGGGCCGCGCAGGCGACGACCGCGCTCGACGCCCTGAAGTGAGCTTGCGCACTGGTGGATCCGCGCGTGAACCTTGCTCGATGATGGATCTCTCCGTTCCAGTTGTCGCGAGTCGGTGGGGACCACGGATCATGAACGCTGCCTGGTCATCGTTGATCATCGGAATGTTGGCTGGTTGCCAGTGTGGCGCGCCGAGCGACGAACCAGACGGTGGGAGTCGCGGAGTCGCTGCGGACGCGGGAGGCCTCGATGCCGGAGCATCGGATGCGGGACGACCTCGCAAAGACTGTTTTGCGCCCGACGCCGGCGGCACCTACTTCATCTTTCCCATCAAGGACCTTCCGTTTGGCTGTACGCACTTCAAGGGCAATCTCGGTAGCGGAAACATGGACCTGGCCTCCCTGAACGCCGGCACCATCGTCGAGATTGACGGTGACCTCACCATACAGAACGGTGACCGGCCGCTGGACTTGCAGGGCCTTGAGTCGTTGGAGCGAATCCGGGGCCGACTGTTCTTGTCGTCGCTCCCACTCACCAGCACGTCGGCGATGGCGAAGCTCAAACAGGTCGGGAGTCTCCAACTCCTGATCAACTATCAACTTGAGGATATCGACCTTCCGGCCCTCGAGCTCATTGAGCGAGACTTCTCAGTCTTAGACCATGACAGGCTTCGCACCCTCGCCGGTCTCCAGCGTCTCCGCGCAGTTGGCGGCGAGTTTTGGGTCCGCTCCAATCCCAGACTACCTCGCCTTGAGATTGATAGATTCACATCTCGGGTATTCATCGATGGCGGCGTAAAAATTCAGTGAACGCGCTGGTCACGTTCCACCAATTGAACGGCGTCTGCCGTCTGCCGTCTGGAACAGACCATGTGCTCCCAGGCAAACCAACAACAATCGCCACACCGCCGGCACCATCCGCACCTCAAAGGGCGTCAGTAACACCGGCCGCTTCACCACCGGAAGCGCAACGAGAAGAGCGTGAGGCTCAGAGCTTGATGGACCTGAACTGGGCAAACCGCACATCCATCTGCAGGTCTCGCGGGTCGAGGCGATCGATGACGTCGCGCACTCCATCGGTCACGCGACCAATGCCGTCCTTCACCGCGTCGATTCCGTCTTTCACCGCATCGACGCCCTGCAGCACCGTGCCCAGCACCTGCGCACGCGGGTCGTAGCTGATGTCGGCCAGCCGCTTCTCGAAGTCCTCCCGCGGCATGCGCTCTTCGCGGCCCCACGGGTTGATGTAATTGACGTATTCCTTGCCATCGACCGTCTCGGTGCCCGTCACCAGCACCTTGTGGTACCCGCCGTTGGTTCCCCACGAGAGCGCGACCGGCACCTCGGTGCCCGCGCGCAGCTGCGTATCGATGATGTCCATCGCTCCGGCGCGCTGCTCGTCGGTGGTCAGCCGCTGGTCGCTCATCTTCCGACCCGTCAGCGCCTCGTAGAGCACGTCGAGCTTGTCGCTCCAGGCACCCGCGCCTTCGCCCGTGTCGTCGTTGAAGTCGCGGTCTCCGTTGGCGAGCTCCATGAACGCGCCGCCCACCAGCCGCTGCGTGATGGAGCGATTCGTCGTGTCACCCTCGATGCTGTTCGCTTCACGCGTGATGGTCTGCCCGCCGGCGAGCTGCACCGTGCCTTCGGGGCTCGCAAGCCCGGCCGCGATGCGCGCGTACTCGGCGGGGTCGTGCATCGCGAGCTGAATGGCCAGCGTCGTCGGCGCGCACGTGCCGCGCTGCCCCTGCCCGATGGAGCTCGGCGTCGCCAACTCCTGCACGAGGTCGGTGACGAGCTGATTCCGGTCGATGCCCTCGGCGAGCGGCGTGTTCTCGTCTGACAGCTTCGCGAGGTGGTCGAGCGTGGTGCCTTCGCCCTTCAGGTCTTTCTCGCCCGGCAGCTTGCCATCGAGCAGCAGCTTCTCGAGCGCGAGCGCCGCCACCGGGTCGTTCGCCTCGAGGCAGCGGTCCTTCACGGCCTGGTACTGCGCGCGCTCCGCCGGCGTCAGCGTCTCGAGCGCGGCCGTCTCGAGCGGCTTGTTCGCCTCGAGCTGCTGCAGCGCGGCCTGATGGCGCGGGTCGTTCACGTTCGTGTCGCGGGAGTCGTTCACGCTCGCCGCATCGCGCGTCACCTCAGCGGTGCCATCGGAGGCGCGGTCGACCGACGGCCCACGCAGAATCTGGTCGGCGTCACGCAGCGCATCGGCCACGTCACGCGTGCCGCCCTTGTTCTTCGGCTGCAGCTTCTCGAGCGCGAGCTCGACCACCTTCTTCGCGGGCGGAATCACCGCCTTGAAGCTGTCGGTGAGCGACGAAGGTGACGGTGTACGACGCTGTGCGCTCGAGGCGATGCGGGGAAGAACGCGCTGCAATTTCGTGGGGTTGGTGCGAATGGTCATGGTCGTCCTCGCGTGCGGCGCTGAAGAAGTATCTCCAGCGAGGCTGAGGCCGACCGGTCGCTGTTTGTCAGCGCACTTCGCAGATTCGAGGCGTCACCACTGCGCGGCAACCTGCGCGAACAGCTCGTGACACGGGGTTGAACGGGCTTCCAAAGCCCCGAGAGTGAAGCGCATTGACGAGGAATGGC
>JBEOKA010000224.1:0-15506 GCA_040275325.1 Myxococcaceae bacterium
TCAGCCCTTGAGCGGGCCGCCGGCGTCGACCTTCGCGATGACCTCTTTCGTGAGGTCTTCGCCCGTCGACCAGACCACCGCGCCCTTCTCGAGCACGACGTCGAGCTTCTTCTGCTTCGCGAGCTCGGCGATGACCGGCTTCGCGCGATCGATCACCTGCTGACGAAGGCTTGCGCGCTTCTGCTCGAGCTGCGCCAACACTTCGCGCTTCTTGTCGTCAGGCTGCGACTTCGCCTCTGCCCACGTCTTCTCGAGCGCCTTCGCGGCGTCGGCGCCGACCTTGCTCGAGTCGAGCAGCTGCGCGGTGTCGATGATTCCAATGGTGGCCATATGGATCTTTTCTAGTGCCTCGGCATAGGGTGCCGCCATGCCCAATGTGTCTGGCCCGTCCGGCCCCCGTCCCCTTCCTGGTACTGGCTCTGTCTCATCGTCTGCTCCGACCGCGCCGACCGCTCCCACCACCCCCACTGAGACCACCCAGAGCACCGGCTGGGCTGCCGGCACTGGCAGCCGTGGCACGGTGAACCCGAACGTCGCGCCGCCTCCTCCGAGCGCCGCCGACGTGCAGGCGACGCTGCCGAACCCCGTGCGCGCCTCGGTGAACGCGAACATCGACCGCCTCAACGCGCGCATCGAGACGGCGCTGGGTCACGACGCGATGAGCATGGCTCGCGGCCGCACGCCCGTTCGTGAAGGTGACGTGCTGACCGACGCGCAGCAGACCGAGCTGCGCAACGCCTCGATGGACTTCATCAAGGACATGCCCATCGGCGCGCTCTCGCCTGAGATCGCTGGCGCCGTGCAGGAGCGCCTCTCGGCCGCCGGCATTCAGGTGCGCGACATCAACAGCACCAAGCTCGGCGACCTCGGCAACATCGGCGGCGACATCGCGAAGGACCTGCTGAAGGACCTCAAAGAGGGCTCTCCTGCGGCGTACTACGGCCTCGCGGCTGGTGCGGCAGTGGCAGCCGGCTACGCGGCGTACTCGGGCGGCAGCCAGAAGCTGCAGAGCCTGGGCATCAAGCCCGAGATCAAGCAGAAGTTCTTCGACGACAAGCTCGAGGTGAAGCTGCGCGGTGACTGGCAGTCGCACTTCAAGGACTTCAAGGTCTCGGGCAGCGCCACGTACACGCAGCAGATCGACAACTGGAAGCTGTCGGGTTCGATCTCGGCCGACTCGACGGGCCTCACCGGCGCCGGCCTGCGCGCGCAGTACGACAGCGCCACGCTCTCGGGGAACGCGTACATCAACGCGAACCGCAACGGCCTCGAGAACATCGGCGGCTCGGTCGTCTACCGGCCCAACGACAATTTCCGCCTCTCGGCGGGCGTCGACCACAACTTCCAGACCAACCGCACTACCGCGAACGCGGAAGCGGCCTGGAAGGTGCGCGAGAACGTCGACTTCGCGCTCTCGGCCAGCCACGACAGCCATGGCGACTCGCGCATCGGCGCGGGGCTTCGCATCAGCTGGTGAGCCTGTAGCACCCTGATCATTCACCGACGAAACTCCACGGCGATCTGACGGCGTTGTCGTGGTGCCAGTCTCTCCTCTCAGTTACGGTGCGCGCCCGCGCGTGGCCTGGTGATCAGTTCGCGCTGATCCGGCAACAAGGGCCCGGGCCTCACGAGGAGTCACATGGCTTTGCCGTTGCACCAGCGCCGGGCCGTGAAATTCGGTCTGGCCGCGGTGGCCATCGCGATGACGACGGGGTGCGTGACGGTCTACCAGCCGCTGGTGGGCCTGCAGCGCCCCATCGCGCTCGACCCGCAGACGCCGACCAACTTCACCGACAACACCCGCGTGCTCGTGCGCTGTCACCCCGGTGATGGCGTCGAGGCCGACGTGCTGTGCCGGAACGTTCGCAGCTCGCTCTCGAAGCAGGGCGCGACCGTCACCACCGAGGTCGTTCGTCCTTCGGGCAAGGTGGCTGCGCCAGATCGCATCGAGACTCCGCCGCAGTTCATCATCGACATCACCTCGAAGCTCATTCACCACGATGACAGCGCCCTGCTCTCGCTGCTCTGCATCGCGTCGTTCACGCTGATCCCCGCGGTCGAGGAGTGGACCTTCGGCCAGGAGATTCGCATTCGCGACGCGCAGGGTTTTCTGCTCGCGCAGCAGTCGTTTCAGGAGCGGTTCGTGGAGTCGTTCGGGCTCGGCGTGTGGGCCCTCAACGGCATCATCGACCTGCTGATCAGACCGAAGAGCGAACAGGTGACGGGCGACGGCTACAAAGAGGAGTTCACCCGCGACCTGCACGGCCACCTCGCGCAGTTGCTCTACAACGCGAAGGTGCGCGCGCGCGTGATGAACAGCTTCACGCCCGAGCCGAGCCCCGAGAAGCCGAAAGGAACCGCGCCATGAGCCGCGTCCTTCTGCTCTGCGCGCTCAGCGGCTGC
The DNA here is from genome assembly GCA_040275325.1 of Myxococcaceae bacterium. Lineage (GTDB taxonomy): Bacteria > Myxococcota > Myxococcia > Myxococcales > Myxococcaceae > Xiheimicrobium. The sequence continues at coordinate 2,404 of JBEOKA010000224.1, forward strand.
GCCATCGACACGCTCTCGTTCAAGACGAAGGCCGAGCGGCGAAACCTCGACTGCCAGCGGCTGTCCGACGTCGAGGCCGCCGCGCGCTATCCCGGGCAGGTGCCGCCACCTCCGGCGAAGGAGCTCGCGGGCGGCGTGGGTGACGTGCTCGCGTGTTCGACCCGCTATCTGCAGACGGGAGAGCGCCCGAACCGCGACGAGGCCATCCTCTCCACGTTGTCCACGCAGGTGACCGAGCTGGCCGACAGCGCCGCTGCGATGGCGCCACAGACGACGCGCTGGCACGTCGACGCCTTCTATCCGTCGCTCCCGGTCGCGCAGAAGATCGCCGTCGCCGCCCGCACCACCCTCGCCCAGCGCGGCTTCATCGTGTCTGACCGCGTGCCCACGCTCGCGGCCGGAGACGTCTCGTTCCTGGTGACGCTGCCGCAGAGCGAGGTCTACCGAATCGCCTGCGCCCGCTCGTTCGTCACCGAGGTGCTCGGGCCTGACGACGCGATGCTGGGCCTGATGATCGTCGACCCGAAAGAGACCCAGCTGCACGGCGGCGTCTGCCTGCGTGGGGAGTGGAGGTGGTTGCCGTGAGAGCCGCTTTCGCGCTCAGCCTCGTGTCGACGTTCGCGTTCGCGCAGGGCGAGGTCGATCTGCGCGAGAAGCAGGTCGACCTGCTTCGTGCCGAGGTCGCCAGCGAGGTGCAGCTGCAGGCGGCCGAGCTCATCGACGAGCTCGTCTACGGGTGGACGAAGGAGAGCCCCTTCGACGTCGACACCGGCGTCGTGCTCGCAGGCGTCTCCGTTCCCGTCTCGCTCGGCACCGGTCTCGAGGCGTACCTCGAGAACCACGTCGCGGGCCTGGTCGTGAAGAACCCGAAGACGCACGTGCAGCTCGTTCACTGCCCCGCGTGCTCGGCGTGGGTCGTTCACTCGGGCGCGAAGGGCACGGTGGTGACGCGCGGCTATGACGACCCCGAGGCGCTCGCGCAGGCCGGCGTGTCGTCGGGCGCGAAGCACGCCCTGTTCCTCGACTTCGAAGCCGAAGGCGCCTCGCTCGTGCTGCGGGCGCGCATCACCACGCTCGACCAGTCGCTGCGCATCGTCTCGGCGCGCACCTTGTCCACCGCAACGTCGACGCCCGCGATGCTGCGTGACGGCGCGCGGCTCACCAGCGTGGCCGAGGCCCGCAAGGAGTACCTCGAGGCGCTCGGTGGTCGCGGGCTCTTCCTCGTGCCCGTGCGCGTCGGCATTCGCAACTACGCGTCGGGAACGCAGGCCACGACGAACGCGACTCCGTTTCTCTGGGTGAGTGCAGGCTTCGAGGGCGCCTTCACGCAGGCCCGCGCGTGGACCGCGAGCATCAACGCGGCGTTCAGCTGGCTGCCGCAGTCGCACGTCGCGGTGATGGCGCAGGGCCGCATCTCCAGATTGCTCACCGGCAGCGCGACCTCGCTCACGTGGCCCGACCTCTACGCGTTCGCGGGCGCTGGCGTTCTCTTCGGCCAGGGCCGCGGCATGCTCATCTTCCGCACGAGCCAGAACCCGACCATCGACGAGATCCTCAACGCGAGCACCAACAACGAACCGCGCTCGACGCTTGGCATTCTCACCATCGGCGCCGAGCTGCGCGTGAAGAACCGCATCAGCCTCATCGCCTTCGTCGAGACGCTGCCGGCGCTCGAGAACGAAGACAACATCGGCACGTACATCACGATTCCGATCATCAACATGCGCTTCCAGTCGTTCGGCGTGGAGGTGTCGTTCTGCTTCTGACGCGCGCCCTCTGCGTGGCGGTGCTGGTGTCGTCGCTTCCCGCGATGGCGCAGCGTGAAGCCACGCGCGGAGCCCTCGCCCGCCTCGAGGAGTCGCTGCCCCGGCGTCTCAACGACGGTGTGCTGGCCTTGAAGGACCTCACGCCCGCCATCGTCGTCAGCACCCAGCCTGCGTTCGAGCAGACGCGCGCGTGGTACCCGGCCGCGGCCATCACCTCGCTCGCCCGTGTGTTGGGTGCGGGTTCGCTGCGCGCGTGTGAAGCGTGCATGGCGCAGCGGCTCACCGTGGAAGACGGCCGCATGGAGCAGGTCGCCACCAGCCTCTCCGTTCAGGACCTGGTGCGCCTCGATGAATTGACCCGCGGCGAATCGGCGCGCGCGGTCAGCGCCATCTGGCTCGACGAGACGATGGAGGGCGTCGCCGTGCGCATCGTCGACCTGCGCAACGGCCGCATTCTCATCGCCGAGAACGTCGACCAGAACCTCGCCTCGGTCGCGGCCAGCCGAACGACCACCACGCAGGCCGAAGAGCTCGAGCGCCGCATCGCCGGAAAGAGCCTCACCCACGCCTTCGCCGACTTCGGCCTCTTGCCTCAGCAGCACATCGCGCTCGAGTGGCACGAGCAGTGGGGCCCCGACAACGCGAACCTCTCGGGCTTCGCCGTCTCCATCGTCGACCCGCTCATCGGCCTGGGCGTCAGCTACTTCCGCGTCATTCCCCCCGCGTTCAACCTGATGGTGGGCGGCAAGTTCTTCGTCAGCGTGCCCAACGCCATCATCAACGCGCTCAACCCCGACAACCCGCAGTCGCTGCTGGGCGACAACACGTTCACCGGCGTGTTCTCGCTGCGGCTGCCGCTCTTCAAGACGAACTACGCGCTCTTCGCTTCGGTCTCGACGAACGGCCGCGTGTCGGTCGGCATCTCGCTGCTCAACGTCTCTCTTCTGCCGCTGCCCTTCCTGCCATGAACCGACTGCTCATCATCGCCGCCTGCGTGTCGTGCGCGTCGTGCGCGGCGAGGAACTACACGTATTACCTGATCGAACCGACGGTGAAGAAGAACACCACGCTGAAGGAGGACGACACGCTCGTTCGCCCCTTCGGCTACGGCTCGACGACGGTGATGAAGGTGCGGTGGAACGACGGCAAGGTGATGACCGAGGTCGACGTGCCGGTGCTGGCGTCGGGGCAGCGCATCGTGGTCGAGCACGGCGCCGGCAACTCGGGCGTGAAGACCATCGCGCCGATGCGGGTGGTGCCGCCGCCTCCGACGAAGGCCGACACGTCGCTCGTTGAGGCGTACCGGTCGCGCGGCCTCAAGATCGACGAAGACGCCCCAGACGTCAGCATCACGCGCGCGCAGAACCTGATGCAGGAGGCCACGCGCGCGGGCAACTACGCGCTGGCGCTCGAGTGGTGCGAGACGGTGCTGCAACGCTACAAATCGCACCCCGAGTTCCTGCGGGCCAAGGCGTCGCTGCTGCTGATGATGGGCGAGCGCGACAAGGCCATCGAAGTCTACGAGGCGGCCGAGGCCGTCGAGAGTGACCCCGCCGTGCGCAAGAAGCTCGAAGAGCTGCGCCGGCAGCAACCCTGACGAACCGAAGGAGACACCGTGCAGCTGCTCGGAATCGCCGTGCTCGCATTCATCGTGTGGTTTGGCTTCGCCGATCGCGACTCGACTCGCGCGGTCTCGGCGTTCGACCTGCACGCGCTCATCATGGTCGTCGTCGGCTCATCGTCGGCCGTGCTGCTCTCGTCGTCGGCCCGCAACGCCCTGCGCACCGTGCTCGCGCTCAAGGAGTTGGTGCCCGGCCTGCGCTCGTTCCACGCCACCACCGAGACGATGGAGAAGGAGCGCGAGGAGCTGTGCGCGCTGTGGAAGAACGGCCAACGCAGCGCCGCCGTCGCCCTCGCCGAGAAGTCGGCGTACTCGTCGACGAAGCACCTGCTCGAGCTGCTGCTCCAGCGCGCGCCCGAGGCCGCCAGCGCGAAGGTCTTCACCGAGCTGCGCCACGACGAGATCAGCGACTGGCAGCCCGCCATTCACAACTGGGAGATGCTCTCGAAGCTCGGGCCCGCGTTCGGAATGGTCGGCACCATCACGGGCATGATTCAGCTCTTCAAGAACATGTCGTCGGAGAACCTGAACATCGGCGCGGCCATGTCACTCGCGCTCCTCGCCACCTTGTACGGCGTGGCCTTCGGCGCAGGCATCGCGGGCCCCATCGGCCACTTCTGGAACGGGCTGCTCGACGAGCGCCTGGGCCTGCTCGAGCGCTGCGAGAAGAGCGTGAACGAGCTCGCCTCGCGTGGAGCGGGGGCGTGAGATGAGACGACGAAGCGGAGGAGAGGAGTCGTGGCTGCTGAGCTACGCCGACCTCATCACGAACCTGCTGCTGTTCTTCGTGGTGCTGCTCACGGCGGCGAACCTCAGCAAGGGCCGCATGCAGCAGATCGCCAAGAGCCTCTCGGGCGCCGAGCAGCCGGCCAGCCTCGACTCCATTCGCAAGGAGATCGACCAGCGCATCGCCGACCAACAGCTGAAGGAGCTGGTGTCGACGACGGTGACCAACGACGGCCTCGAGATCTCGCTGAACTCGGGCCTGGTCTTCGACTCCGGCAAGGCCGCCGTGCGCCCCGAGATGGAGACCGTCGTCACCAGCATGCTCAAGACGCTCGAGCCGTACGGTAAGCGCTACAGCTTCGCGGTCGAGGGCCACACCGACTCGAACCCGGTGGCGGCCGGCGGCGCGTTTCAGAGCAATTGGGACCTCGCGGCCGAGCGCGCCATCGTGGTGCGTGAACGCCTCGAGAACGTCGGCATCCCCCGGGAGCGTGTGCGCGTCGAGGGCTACGCCGACACCAAGCCGCTTCCCGTCGAACAAACCCAGGGCCTCACGGTGGAGCAGAAGAACGCCCGCCTGCGCCGCGTGGTGGTGAGGATCTACTGATGCGAACGACTCTGCTCTTCACGGTGTTCGCCTCGGTGGCGCTCGCGCAGCAGCCCGCGAACGTACCGCTCCCACCGGTGGGCCCCATCGTTCCGGCGCCCGTGCCTCCCCAGCGAACGATTCCTCCGCAGATCGTGCTCGAGGTGCGTGAGCTCGAGCGGCAGTTCGATCAAGCGCTGCTTCGTGACTGCGCCCCCGAGCGCTGCTCGTCGAAGGGCTGCGTGTACCGTGAACATCTCGCGGTCGATCTCCCTGCGAACACCACCTCACTGCCCGGACTCGGCGCGAATGAAGGCCCCGGCACGACGGCGCCGCAGCTGTACCTGACGCAGGCGCGCTGCGAGTTCACCCACGAGAAGTCGGTGCCCGCGCGCGATGTCGAAGCGCTCTCGAGACGACTGGAGCAGCGGCTCTCGAAGGGCTTCCTGCGCGTCGTGGTCTCACGCCAGGTGCTCGAGCCCATCTCGCCGTCACTGGCCGATTCGCCACCGCCGAAGGAGGACAAGCCGCCCGAGAAGAAAGAGGAGCCGAAGGTCGAGCTGCCGCCGCCTCCGCCCCCGAAGTGGGACGCCGACGTGGCCCTTCGTGAGCTCTGGCAGGCGCTGCTGCCGCACTTCAGCTGGATGATCGCCGTCTTCCTCGCCACCCTCGCGACGATGACCATCATCTGGGCCGCGCGCAGGCTCGGGAAGGAGTCGCTCGAAGAGAAGGCCATGGCCGCGCAGCTCGCCGCCGGCACGCCGGAGAAGAAGGACGAGCCTGTCGAGGAGAAGAAAGATGAACCGGCACCCGACGTCGACGCGGCCTTCGTGACCGAACAGCAGAACGCCTGGGCCAAACGCATCTCTGACGCGCCGCTCGAGAAAGACGACGCGCTGGTCGGGCACCTGCTGCGTGAGTGGCTGCGCCAGGGCGAGTTCGCGCTCCTGGCCAAGGCCACCGTCATGTTCGGCGACCGGCTGTCGCTGGCGTTCCAGGCCGACTCGACGCTCGCGCCGAGAAAGGCCGAGCTTGCGCAGTTCTTGAAGGCGCTCGACCCCGCGACGCTGCCGACCGACGCGCAGTTCTTCCGCACGCTGAACCAGAACGCCGTCGCCGCGTCGTTGCTCGCCCAGGCCGACACCGAGGTCTACCGAAGCCTGCAGGACGAGTTCGGCTCTGCGGCGCTCGTGCAGATGATCGAGAAGCTGCCTCCGCGTCAGGGCGCGTTGTTGTTCGCGCTGGCGCCGCTCGATCGCCAGGACGAGGTCGCGCGGCTGCTGCCCTACCCGCTCAAGGTGGGCGTCGCGCACCAGCTGCTGCAGTCGAACCGCAGCTCGAAGCAGGAGCGCGCGGCGCTGTTCGACGCGGTCGGCAACGCGCGTGAAGGCAAGCCGCTGAAGAACGGCCACCACCCGATGCCCGACGTGCTCGACCAGGGCCAGGAGTTCGACGCTGCGGGCGCGCTGTCGGTGCTGCTCTCGCACCTCGAGGAGGCCGATCGAAAGCAGCTCTTCGAGCAGGCGCTGTCGGGTGACGGCTTCCCCGGCTGGTACGAGAACATTCTGTCGCCGCAGATGCTGCTGAAGGTGCCGGCGGAGCAACGCGCGGATCTCCTTCTGGAGGTCGATGTGCGTGGGCTCGCCGCGTGGCTGTCGTTGCAGCCGGCCGCGCGTCGTGACGCGCTCGTGAATCAGCTCTCGGGCTCGGTGCAGACGGCGCTGAAGGCCAGCACGTCGTTCGGCTCGCGCGTCGAGCAGCTCGATCTCGCGCGCAAGGGCCAGGGAGAGCTGGTCGCGTCAGTGAAGCGCCGCATCGCCCGCGGTGTCCTCTCCTTCCCCGAGCTCGTGAACTGACGATGCCGAAGACCCGCGCCACGCACCGGTTGCTGATGACCGTTCTCGCGGGCGTGGTGTCGTCGTGTGTGATGGACCCCATCAGCGGCCTTCCGCTCGGCTGCGGCAAGGTGGGCATCACCAACATCAACGCCAGCTTCGCCATCTCTGACGTGAGCTGGTTCGAAGACGAGCAGACGATGTTCGTCTTCTACCGCGCCGACGCCGAGCAGGGCTTCGGCCCGGAGACCGTCCTCGAGCTGAAGTACCGCACCGACGACGTCGACGTGCCGTGGACGATTCTCGACAAGTTCACGCCGGTGCACACGCACGTGCCCGTCGACTGCGGAGAGACGGCTCGGTGCGGCAGCTTGAGCCTCAAGGTCGAGAAGGTGCCGCGCGACGTGGGGCTTCGCCTTCGCTACCACCGCAACGGCTCGACCGCGCTCACCTCGACGGTGAACCTCAACATCGTCGGCCTCGGCCCCGCGAACCTGGTGCGCAGCCTCGCGGTGTACGGCGTGTTCGACGAGAAGAACCAGCAGGTGCAGTGGCGCTCGCGCAATCAGTTCCCCACGATTCGCAACGAGCAGGCGACCGAGCTGGGCCTGCGCCGAACGTTCAAGGTGACCGACGCGACGTATGGAACGTCGCAGCTGCCGGGCCCCGAGAACCCGTACGCGTACGCGTTCTCGCCCGTCTGCCCAGTCGACTTCACGAGCCTGCCGTGGCCCGAGCGCACGACGCTCGAGCGCGCCATCTTCGAGCCGAGCGCCCTGCCGCTGGCGGCTTCGACCTCGCCCATCGTCTGCGCGAACGCGACCGTCACTGACGCCATCGGCGAGTACACGACCGCGGCCATCGCGCGAAAGAACCCCGAGGTGCGGCCCGCGTTCCCCGCGCTGCGCAGCCCCATTCGGCCCAACACGCCCGTCGGCTTCATCTTGCGCATCTGCAACCGGGTCATCTCGCAAGAGCACCTCGACATGCAGGTTCAGCGGCTGCTGATTTCTGGCGAGCCCGAGATCTGCCTCGACGACTTCGAGGCCGAGCGCTTCTCGGAGCGCATCGCCTCGACCATCAAGACGCGCATCGACACGGTGCGCACGGCCGGGCAGGACATGGTGCTCGTGCTCGTGGTGCACCACGACGACACCACGGGGAAGATCGGCAGGGCCATCGAGTCGGCCCTCGAGCAGGTGCTCATCCCCGAGCGCGACAAGAGCTCTCCGCGCGTGAGCGGCGCGTTCCTCTTCGACAGCTCGGCGTACCGGGTGACGTCGAACGCGCTCAAGTCGGTGGTGCTGTGGTGCCCGTCACGGCTCATCAGCATGTTCGACATCGACGTGGTGCCCGCGGCCTCGGAGCGCGACTGCTCCATCGTGCCCGACCAGCCCGACCTCGTGCTCGGGCCGTTCAAGCTGAACCAACTGCCGATTCTGGCGACCCGCGAGCAGTACCTGAAGTTCATCGCCAAGTACTCGTCGGCGCAGGCCGGGCTGATGAAGAAGATCACGTACTCAGCGCCCGAGCGCACCGCGATCTCCGAGAACGTTCCAGTCGGCGAAGTGGGCCTCGTCACCAAGTTCAACAACGAGACCATCAGCGCCGCGTCTGAAGACGCGTTCTCGTTCTGCGCCAGCGAAGACGAAGGCGTGGCCCGCGTGGTGGTGCAGCCGGTGGGGACTCCCTCGGGAACGCTGGTGCCGCTCAACCAACTGCCAAGGCTTCACCGCGAGATGCCGTTCGCGCTCTACGCGCTGGGGCTGGGCTGGGAGTCGCCGTTTCTGCTGCGCGCCGAGTACCAGACGAGCCTCGCGGCTTCGGCCACCGTCGCCGGCTTCACCGTGCCCTTCGGCATCAACAGCGCCGACGAGGACTACCTGGGCAACGAGCAGTGGAAGCGCGACGTATTTCCACTCTCCGACGCGCTCGCGCAGTGCACGCGGTTCTGCGACCACCCCACCTTCGACTCCGACGGCGTGTTCCAGCCGCTCGCCTCGTTCCGCGTGGCGTTCGGGGAGCAGTGCTACCGCCCGAAGTTCCCGATTCCGAACGAGGGAGGGTTCCCTCGTGATCCTTGAGGCGTTGGCCATCGCGGTGATGGCGGCGGCTCCTGATGGAGGCGTCACGGCGGGCCCGACCGACCCGACGGTGGACACGAGCATCGAGCGCTACCGCACGCCGCTCGAGGCGCTGACGGAGCGACCCGTCGGCGAGGCCTCACGTGCGGTGCGCTTCGACTGGCGCCGCTCTCGCGTGGGCTTCGGCGTCATCAGCAGCAGCCTGCTCGAGCTGAACAACTACTCGTCGTTCCGCATCGGCGGCTACGTGCGCAAGGCGCTGGGCAACGTGATGCTCGACGCATCGGTCACGTACGTCTTCGTGTTCGGCTCCGACGCGACCAGCAAGCTCGCGCTCACGCCCTACCGTCAGTACGGCCGCCCCAACCGCCTCGAGCTCGACCTGAACTTTGGCTACGCGATCGCCGAGGGCGTCGTCACCTCTCGACCCGGCATCGTGCCCGCGGCGCAGATGGTGCTGACAGCCAACGCGGGCGTTCGGTACCTCTTCTATCCCGGTGGGCTCGCGGGCGTTCCTGCGCTCGATGTTGCCGGAGCCATCTTCAACCCGCGCATCAGCGACGCCGAGATCAAGAACCTCGACAAGGTGCGCCTGGCCGCGATGCAGGTCGATCGCGCGCGGTACCAACTGCTCGCGGGCTTCACGCTCGACATCTATTTCCAGCCCGGCGTCGCGGTGACACCGCGGGTGATGATGGCGATTCCCGTCTTCGGTGGCATTCAGGGCGCAGGCCTGGGCTGGTGGTGGGAGCTGTCGCTCGCCGTCGGAGCTGCGCTGTGACCTGGGCGTTGGTGCTCTCGCTGCTCTCGGCCGCGCCGGCGCCCATCGACGAGGTGCCGAGACAGACCGCCGTCTTCTTCAATGCGCGCATCGCCCAGCGGCAGAAGAAGCACGCCGAGGTACTGTCGCTGTGGCTGCTCCGCAACGGGCTGGTCGACGCGGGCAAACACGGCACGCATGACGGGCCGTTTCGTTCACTCGTCTGGGCGGCGACCGGCGCCATCGGCATCTGCCAGGACGGCTTCCCGCGCGATGATGAAGACGACGGCGCCGGGCTGTGGCCGCTCGGGCTGCACAACCACGTTCTCACGGCGAAGCAGGCCGACGATCTGCCGACCCCGTACGAAGCGTTCGACGTCGGCCGGCAGCAGCGGCTCATCTCGCTCAACGACGTGCTTGACGACGAAGAGCTCGAGTCGGTCACGTTCTCCCAGACGAGCTGCTTCACGCCCGCCATCGCGTTGTTCGAGTACGGGTACAACCCGCTGGGCGATTTGTCTGAGCGGTTGGTCTCCGGTCCACTGCTCCGCCGGCTGCTGGTGAAGTCGCTCGAGACGGTTCGCCGAGATCGCGTCACCACCGTCGCCGCCATCGAGGCGCGCATCTTCGACCTCGACCTCGCGCTCACCGAGCTGCGAAACCGAAAGAAGAAGGAGGTCGCCGTCGACGTCGCCTCCGAAGTGCGTGGCGCGAACATGTCGAACGCAGCGGGCAAACAGGCGGGCGCGCAGGCCGCGAAGAAGCTGGACGAGCCGCGACAGGTCGCCTTCCTGCAACGCACGCTGCGCTGGCAGCCGGCCGAGTGGCTCACGCTCAGCAAGACGCGCCGCGAGTTCCTCTTCTCGCACGCGCGGCAACAAGCGACAGATCACCCCACGCTGCAGACACTCACGCTCGGCATCGTCGATGCGCTGATCGCGAAGAACCAGGGCGCCGAAGCGATGGGGTGGATTGGCACCATCGAGGCCGAGTTCGAGCGCCGCGACGTGTGGGACGGCGCGCGGGGTGAGCGGCTGCTCTCGCTCTCTGACGACTCGGGCTTTCGCGAGCGCTCGGTCATCTCGCTCCATCGCGGCGTCGAGCAGCTCGAGCGTGGAGCGCTGGCCGATGCGCTGCGCAGCTTCGCGTTCGCGCTCAAACACTCCGAGACGTCGACGGTCGGCGCAGTCGTGCACCCGCTCGCGCGCCGATGGTTGTCGTATGTGCTGTCACGCTACGAGACGAACGCCGAGATCCTCGCGACGCTGAAGGCGCTCGTCCCCCGACAGGACTTCAACCCCATCATCGAAGATCTCATCTGGGCGGCCGCGCTCCGTGCTGACGCGGTCTCGTTCGATCGCCTCGCGAGCAGCGTGCAGCGCGGCGGCTCGTTCGACTCGAAGGTCGACCGTCTGTCACTCGTCGCGCACGGCAAGGCGGGCGAACTCATCGGTCAGCTCAAGGCCAGCGCTGAGGAAGGCCCGTACGACACGCTGCGGTTCACGAGGCAGCTCGTCGACACGCTCGAACGCGAAGAGGCCGACGTGCGCCGCGCGAACCGGGTGTTGCTGCAGCAGCTCATCGGCGTGCTCGACGGCATCGCGACGCAGCCGAACGCCGCGAAGACCACGGAGAAGACGGCGCGAGAGCTCGCGGGCCGTGTTCAGGCATTGCTCGAGGCGATGGGCAGCGGCGCGGGCCCCAACGCCGACGTGCGCGCGCTGAATCTGGCCCACTCGGCGTTCGCCGGCTCGTTGCGGCTGGCTCCGTCGGATCCCCTGCCCTGGCCCTTCGTGCCTCCGAACGTCGAGGCGCCGTCGGCCTTCACGCCGTTTCAGCTGGTGCCGATCGAGTGGCGCGATGAACAGGGAGCCCTCGTCTTCGGGTGGAGGATCACCGAGTGACGCGCCGAGAGCTGCGAGCGGCGATGAAGGCCCAGCGCGCCGCGATGAAGGCGCAGCTGCGCGAGGTGAAGGCCCGCACCGAGGCCGCGCTCGCGAACGACCCGAACGTGCAGAAGGCCCGACGCAGCCGACGCCTCAAACGCATCGCCGCCATCGCGCTGTTGCTGCTCCTGCTGCTGTTGATTCGGTGTGAAGGCCCGGGCGGTCCAGGCGAGCCTGTCGCCGCGGTCGATGCGGGCACACCCGTCGAGAAGGTCGTTGCGAAGAAGCCTGTCGCAAAGCCAGCGCGGAAGAGCGTCGCCATCGCCCCGAAGCCCGTGGAGCGGCCGGACTTCGACACGCCGTCGCGTCTCCAGGCCGCGTGGGTCGACGAGTTCCGCATGCAGGTCGCCGCACGTTCGCCCCGGCTGTCGGCGTGCTTCATCGGCAGCAACCGGCCCGGCGCGCTGCGGTGGACGACGCTCGTCTCGCTGCAGACCGGCGCCGTGGGCAATCACGAGTTCGAGTCGATGGGCGTCGCGGCGGATCTCACGAAGGCGCAGCTCGACTGCCTGCAGGCCGTGTTGACGAAGCCCGAGTATCGGCTGGGCGACGCGGCGGTCCAAGGCCTGCCCGAGCGCGTGAGTCTGGTGCTCGAGTTCTGACGTCGTGGCAGGGTGCACGCCCATGCGCGTCTCGTTGCTGCTGCCCCTCTTTGCCGTCACTGCCTTCGCGAAACCGCTCGAAGGCGCTCCTGCTTCGGGAGCCACCGCCGCCGACTTCGCGCCGAAGGGTTGGGTCGTGGAGTCGTCGCTCGCGGGCGATCTCAACGGCGACAAGAGCCCCGACCTCGTCGTCTTGCTCCTTCAAGAAGGCGATGGCGACCGCTCGCGCGCGCTGCTCTGGCTGCATGGCGCGGCGAAGGGGTTCACGCTCGTCGACTCGAACGTCGGGCTTGTCGCGTGCTTTTCGTGTCTGGGCATGAAGGGCGGCGACGGGAAGCCGGAGCTCGAGATCAAGAAGAAGGTGCTCATCGTCACGCAGTGGGGCGGCTCGCGTGAGAGCTACGGCGCGACCCATCGCTTCCGCCTCGAGAAGGGCGTCGTGCGGCTCATCGGCGTCGATCACTCCGACATGGACACGATGACCGGCGAACAGAACACGCGCAGCGAGAACCTGCTCACGGGCGTGACAGTCGTCGAGAAGACGCCTGCGCAGGTCGACGACAACGGGAAGGAGACCAACGCAAAGGCGAAGAAGACGACCACGAAGAAGAAGCCCGCTCCCCTGCCCGCCTTCAACGAGGTGAAGGAGTACGGCGAGTGACTCAAGGCGGCAGCGCGCGATCGAGAATGTCGGGCCGAAGGTCATTCACCTGGCCCCACGTCGCGTTGAGGCGATCGAGCCCGGGCGTCTGCGCGAAGTTGTTGATGTGCACGCCGAAGTCGAAGCGCAGCACCTCGAAGTTGAAGTACGGCAACAAGAGCCGCATGCCGAAGCCGGCCGTGTGTTGGAGCAGCGGCGTCGCGTCGAAGGCCGAGCCCACGTCGTAGAAGAGGACGAAGCCCAGATAGGTGCCGAGCACGAAGGCGAGCGGGCGCGTGCGGTACTCGAGGTTCGCGAGCACGAGGTTGCGGCCGGTGAACTGCTCCGCGAACGTGCCGCGCAGGCCCTGCGAACCGCCGAGCAGCACCTGGCGGTTGTTCAGATCGTTCCACCGCAGGTCCACCATCAACCGCGTCACGAAGCGGCCGCCCTCGAACGTCGGCGAGTAGTTGATCACCTCGGCCGCGAAGCGCTCGTTGGCGATGGTGGTGCCGGGCCGAAAGCGCGCGCCGCCCG